>DXWE01000041.1:588-11379 GCA_019417045.1 Oscillospiraceae bacterium | reverse complement strand
GGGCGTATGCGCCACGCAGGACGGCCGCCGGTTGCTCGCCGGCAACCGCCGCATGATGGAGGCCGAGGGGATCCCGCTCGGCCCGCTGGAGGAAGCGGGCGATACCGCCGCCGCAGACGGCAAGACCCCGCTCTATTTTGCGCAGGGCGACAGGCTGCTGGGGCTGCTGTGCCTGGCGGACGTGGTAAAACCGACCAGCCCCGCCGCCATCCAGGAGTTCCGCCGGCTCGGGCTGGAGGTCGTGATGCTGACCGGTGACAACCGCCGCACCGCGGAGGCGATCCAGCGCCAGCTCGGTTTAAGCCGGGTAGTGGCGGAGGTGCTGCCGCAGGACAAGGAGGCGGAGGTCCGCCGGCTGCAGCAGGAGGGGCATAAGGTCGCCATGATCGGCGACGGGATCAACGACGCTCCGGCGCTTGCCCGGGCGGATGTCGGGATCGCGATCGGCGCGGGCACGGACATCGCGATCGAATCGGCGGATATCGTGCTGATGAAGAGCGACCTGCTCGACGCGGCCGCCGCGGTGGAGCTCAGCCGGGCGGTGATCCGCAACATCAAGGAGAACCTGTTCTGGGCATTTATTTATAACATCCTCGGCATCCCGCTCGCCGCGGGCGTGCTGTTCCCGGCGTTCGGCCTGACCCTGAACCCGATGTTTGCCGCGGCCGCCATGAGCTTCAGCTCGGTGTTTGTCGTGAGCAATGCCCTGCGTCTGAAGTGGTTCCGCCCGGCGTTCAAACGCGCCGAAAAACAATCCAAACCCATAGAAAAGGAGACAAAACCCATGAAAAAGCTCATCCATATCGAAGGCATGTCCTGCTCGCACTGCTCCGGCCGCGTGGAAAAGGCTCTGAACGCGCTGGACGGCGTCAGCGCCACGGTCAGTCTGGAGGACAAGGCCGCCACCGTCACACTGTCCAAAGATGTCAGCGACGACGCACTGCGCGCGGCCGTCACCGACGCGGGCTATGAAGTCACCGGTATCGAGTAACCGGTATTTTTTCGAAAGGACGTGACAGCCATGCAGGCAGATGCCGCCCAGATCACCCGGCTGCTCAAGACCGCGCGCGGCCAGCTCGACGGGATCCTCAAGATGGTGGGGGAGGACCGGTACTGTATCGATATCTCCCACCAGCTGCTCGCGACCAGCGCGGTGCTGCAGCGGGCCAATCGGGAGATCCTGCGCGCGCACATGAAGAGCTGCGTGCGGGAAGCGGTGAACACCGGGGACGAGACCAAGCTCGACGAACTGGTCGAGCTGCTCGACGGCCTGGCCAAATGACAGGATTGGCGCATACGTCTGTGAAACCCGGGGAATCCTACAAGCGGCGGCAGGTCTTGCTCCTGCCGCCGCTTTCTGATATCGAGGAGGGATTTTACCGATGTTTCGCAAAACTCGACGGCCAGCCGCCATCGCCGCGGCGCTCGCCGCCCTGCTGCTGACACTCACCGGCTGTCAGGGCCCGGACCGCACCGATGGCATGGGTACCGGCGGCGCCGGCAGCCAGCAGGCAGCCGGCGACGGGGAAAACGCGAACCGCGGCGCCACCAACGGGGACCTCGGCGGTGCCGGGGATTTTGACGGCGGCGGATTGCTCCCGTAAAGGATCAAAAGCGCCACGCCTATTCTGGGCGTGGCGCTTTTGCAACGGTATCTCACTATTTTCCCGCCACGGCGAGCTTGCGAATCCGCAGGCTGGGAGACCCCACACTGCCGTCCCCCGGAATCCCGAATTTCAGATCGGATCCCACCTCTACAATGTCGCACAGCAGCGGGAGGAAAGAACCCGCCACCGTGATCTGCTCCACCGGATGGACCACCTGTCCGTTTTCGATCCGCAACCCCTTCGCGAGCAGCGAGAAATCCCCCGAGACGGTATTCACCCCCGCGTGCAGCCCCGAGATCTCGGTGATCACCAGCCCGTCTCCCATCGTCTGTACCAGGGCGTCAAAGTCCCGCTCGCCGGCCGCGATGTAGAAATTCGACGGGCACACGTCGCCGCGGGTGTTCGCCGCGTTGGAGGTGGAGGCACAACCCGCCTTTTTCGCGGTTTTCAGGTTGTGCAGCAGGGTGTGCAGCCGCCCGTTCTCCACCACGGTCTTGGTCACCGAGGGGGTGCCCTCCGCGTCGAACGCGCGGGGAGACCGGGGATAGAGCGGGTCGTCGATAATCGTGACACAGGGGGCGGCGATCGTCTCCCCCTCTCTGCCCGCCAGCAGCGACAGCCCCTTTTGCGCCATGTCCGCGCTGAACAGCGGGGAAAACGCGTCGAGCAGGTCGGCCGCGGCGTCGTACCGCATCACCACCGGGTATTCGCCCGCCGGCACCGGGCGGGCGCCGAACATCTGCGCCGCCTCCCGCACGGCCTCAGCCGCACAGCCGTCGGGATCCAGCATCTCGGCTCCGGTGCGGAACGCGCCGCCGTCCCGCACCTCCTCCCCCTCTTTTAAAATCGGGGCAATGTAGCTGTAGGAGACCTGTTCGGTCTTTTCGGCGTGCAGCCCGCGCGTGTTGTCGAGCTTGACCGTCTCGCTGACGGTGCACACGATATCGCTCTCCACCCGCTGTACCCGCGGGTCGAGCTCTTTGATCTTCCGCTCCATCCGCAGCGCCAGCTCGATCTTCTCCCGCTCGTCCATTCGCATAATCGGGTTGTCCGGCAGCGTGATGGCCGGGTACTCCTGCGGGCCCTGCATCGGGATCTCGTCCGGGCACTCGACCACCGCCGCGTTGTCCATTGCGTGGCGCACGAGCGTCTCCGGGTCCTCGAGCACCTCGGTGCGCGCATAGCCGTTTTTGCCGCCCTTCTGCACCCGCAGGCTCACCCCGCAAAAGCGGCTGGAGGAATAGCTGTCCACCTCCTGCTCCAGAATCTGCGCGGTAAACTGCTCCCCCTCGCCGTAGGTGGTCTCGGCGGCGGTGCACCCCTGTTCCATCGCGTAGGCAAACGCCCGATCGCGAAACTCCTCATAGGTCATAGCGTCGTCCCTCCTTTTCCGCCGATGGTCAGCGCCGACACGCGGATGCGCGGCTGCCCGACATTCACCGGGATGCTCCCGGACAGCGAGCCGCACATGCCCTGCTCCATCCACATCTTCCGGCCGACCCGGTCGATTTTGAGCAGCACCTCCGACCCCCTGCCGACCAGCGTCGCGCCGCGCACGGGCGAGACGATCTGCCCGTTTTTGACCCAGTACCCCTCGCTGACCGCGAAATTGAACTCGCCGGTCACGGGATTGACCGACCCGCCGCCCATGGCCTTGGCGTACAGTCCCTCCCCCATCGAGCGGAGCATCTCCTCCTCGTCGTCCGTCCCGGCGGCGATATAGGTGTTGGTCATGCGGGAGGTCGGAGCGTAGGCGTAGTTCTGCCGCCGGCTGCTGCCGGTCGGGGGCATCCCCATCCGCCGGCTGCCGAGCAGGTCGATCATATAGCTCTTTAAGATCCCGTTTTCGATCAGCACCCGGCGGCGGGAGGGCGCGCCCTCATCGTCCATGTGGAGGCTGCCCCACTCGCCGGGAATCGTCCCGTCGTCGATCGCGGTGACCAGCGGGCTGGCAATCTGCTGGCCGAGCTTGCCGCAGAATTCCGAGTTGCCCTTGCCGACCGCCGTTGCCTCCAGGGAATGGCCACACGCCTCGTGGAAGATGACGCCGCCGAACCCCCCGTCGATCACGACCGGCAGATAGCCGGCCGGGCACTCGGGCGCGTGCAGCATGGTCACCGCCTGGTCGGCCGCGATGCGCGCTGCTCTCTCCACGTCGATGACCTGGTACGCCTCAAACCCCATGCCGCGTCCCGGGCCGGAAAACCCGGTCTGCACGTCGGTCCCCTTGCTCGCCACCACCTGGATCGCATACCGCGTGCGGGGCCGGCGATCCTCCGCCCACACCCCCTCGCTGTTGCATACCAGCACCCGCTGGTCCACGTCCCCGATGCTCACGCTGATCTGGGAGATCTCCCCCGACCGCGCTTTGGCCGCGGCGTGCCCGGCCTTGAGCAGCCGAATGCGCTGTGCGTTGTCCACCCCGGAAAACGGGATCTCCGGCTCTTTGCGGTAATCGGTCACCTCGAAGTGGGCCGACTGCCCCTCTCCGAGCCCCCGCAGCGCGGCGGCCGCCGCTTTGGCGGTCGCCAGCAGCGATTCCTCTCCGATATCGTTGGTATACGCATAGACGGATTTGGTCCCCTGCAGCACCCGCACGCCCGCGCCGCGGGAGCGGTTGTAGCTCGCCTCGTCCACCGTGCCGTCGATCATCGAGACGTTGTTGGACTCCCGGTCCTCGACAAAAATCTCCGAAAAATCGCCGCCGCTGCACAGCGCCTGCTCGAGCGCGGCGCGCGCCGCCGCCGGTTCTATCATACGTCCTCGCCTCCTATATATAGTAAGATGGAAATATCCGTCTCTCAGCATAGCACAACCGCCTGTCGTTTGCAAGGGAAACCGCCCGCCGGGAGTCGCCCCCTTCCGACAGGTTGGGTGTTGAACTCCGGGTAAAAATATGGTAAGATAAGAAAAGTTGTACATGCCGGGCGGACGATGCCCGGCGCGTGAGACGAGGAGGAACCCCCATGGACAGACGCCCGATCGGCGTGTTTGACTCCGGGCTCGGCGGGCTGACCGCGGTACGGCAGCTGCTCGAGCTGCTGCCGGCGGAGGATATCGTCTATTTCGGCGACACCGGCCGCGTGCCGTATGGTACGCGCGGCCCCGCGGTGATCCGACGGTATGCCGAGGAGGACTGCCGCTTTTTGCTCTCCCAGGGTGTCAAGCTGATTATCGCCGCGTGCGGAACGGTCAGTTCGGTCGCGCCGGAGGTGCTCGCCGACCTGCCGGTGCCCGCCATCGGGGTGGTGGAACCCACCGCCGCCGCAGCAGCAGCGGCCACCCGCAACGGCCGAATCGGCGTCATCGGCACCGCCGCCACCATCCGCTCCGGCTCGTTTGTCCGCGCGCTTTGTGCGGATGCCCCCGCCGCCGAAGTGACAGCCGCCGCCTGTCCGCTGTTCGTGCCGTTGGTGGAAAACGGCTGGATTGATCGGGACGACCCGGTCACCCGTCTCACCGCCGCGCGGTATCTGCAGCCTCTGCGGGACCGCGGGATCGACACCCTGGTCCTTGGCTGCACACATTTCCCCCTGCTTGTCCCGATCCTGGCGGACTTTTTCGGGCCGGGGGTGACGCTGATCGACGCGGGCCGCGAGGCGGCGAACGCCTGTGCCCGCCTGTTGCGGGAGCGGGATCTCCTGAATCCGGTAAAAAAGGCCGGAGACTGCCGGTTTTATGTCACCGACCGTCCGGACAACTTCACACAGGTCGCTGAGATGTTCCTTGGCCGCGCGGTACAGGGAGATGTGCAGGTGATCGACAGCAATACGCTATAAGGAGCGGTATCATGCAGGTATGGATGACGCTGGATGCCGCCGTCACCTCGGAGGACGGGCAGGACAGGCTCTCTTTGCAGACCGCCGGGCAGCTCACGTTCACGCCGGACGGCTTTGAACTCCGGTATGAGGAGACGGTGGACGAGTCCGCGCCGCCCCTCTCGTGTACGCTGTGCGTGCGCGGCGGCGTGCTGACGCTCGAGCGGCGGGGTGCCTACCACTCAGTGCTGCTGCTCGAGCCGGGCAGGCGCCATCTGTGCGAATATCACACGCCCTATGGGGCGTTCCTGATCGGCGTGCACACCCGCACGCTGACCCATACATTGACCGAACAGGGCGGTGAGATCCGCCTGCTGTATACGATGGACCTGCCCACCGGAGATACCACCCGGCACGAGATGACCATTGCGGTGCGGCCCGATCCCACATCCTCAGAAGGAAAGGCGTGACAGTCTATGTCCACAGCGGTATCTGCCGCGGAACAACAGGTGAGGCAGCGGATCCTCGCCGCTATCGAACAGGCGATCTCTGCCGGCGAGCTGCCGGCGGCGCCGGTTCCCGACTTCCATGTGGAGGTGCCCGGCGACCGGTCGCACGGCGACCTCGCGGCGAACGCCGCCATGGTGTCGGCCCGGGCCTTCCGGCTGGCCCCCCGCCAGATTGCGGAAAAAATTCTGTCCCATCTCTCGCTTAAGGACTCGTTTCTGGAAAAAGCGGAGGTGGCGGGCCCCGGCTTTCTCAATTTCTTCCTGTCCCCCGCCTACTATGCGGCAGTGGTGGCGGAGATCCTCGAAAAGGGCCCGGCATACGGCCGCTCGGACTTTGGCAAACACGAAAAGGTGATGGTGGAGTTCGTCTCCGCGAACCCCACCGGACCGATGCACATGGGCAACGCGCGCGGCGGCGCGCTGGGCGATTGCCTCGCGTCCGTGCTGGACGCGGCCGGGTTTGACGTGTGGCGGGAATTCTATGTCAACGACGCCGGCAACCAGATTGAAAAATTCGCGATCTCCCTGGAAGCGCGCTATCTGCAGCTGTTTCTCGGCGAGGACGCCGTCCCCTTCCCCGAGGACGCCTATCACGGGGACGATATCCGGGAACACGCCGCCGCGTTTGCGAAGATCCACGGGGACGCCTATGTCCGGGCGGACGAACGCACCCGCCGGGACGCGCTTGTGCAGTACGCGCTGCCCCTCAATCTCGAGAAGATGCACCGGGACCTCGAAAAATACCGCATCGTCTACGACCAGTGGTTCCGGGAGTCCACCGTGCATGAGGATGGCGAACTCCAGGAGACGCTGCAAATCCTCCAGGACAAGGGTCTGACCTATGAAAAGGAGGGCGCGCTCTGGTATAAAAACACACAGGTGCTCACCGCGCGGCTGCTGAAAGAGGGCAAGTCCCAAAAGGAGATCGATAAGCTCGAGCTCAAGGACGACGTGCTGGTGCGCGCCAACGGGCACCCCACCTATTTTGCGGCGGACATCGCCTACCACCGCAACAAGTTTATGCGCGGGTTTTCGCGGTGTATCGACGTGTGGGGCGCCGACCACCACGGCCATGTGGCGCGCATGAAGGGCGCGATGGACGCGGTCGGCTGCGACGGGGACAAGCTCGAGATCGTGCTGATCCAGCTCGTGCGGCTGATGCGGGACGGCGAGGTCGTGCGCATGAGCAAGCGGTCGGGCAAGGCCATTCAGCTGGCCGACCTGCTCGACGAGGTGCCGGTGGACGCGGCGCGCTTTTTCTTCAACCTGCAATCCGCCTCCAACCGCATGGACTTTGATCTGGATCTCGCGATCGAGCAGTCCGCCCAAAACCCGGTATACTATGTGCAGTACGCGCATGCGCGCATCTGCTCGATCTTCAAGAAGCTGGCCGAGCAGGGGATCTCCCCCCGTAGCTGTACGCCATCGGAACTGGCGCTGCTCACCGCGCCGGAGGAGAAGGAGCTGATCCGCCATCTCGCGGCGTATCCCGGCGAGCTGGTCGCGGCTGCGCAGAGCCTCGACCCGGCGCGGGTCACGCGCTACAGCATGGAGCTCGCCACCCTGTTCCACAAGTTCTACAACAGCTGCCGCGTGATGGTGGACAGTGAGCCGCTGATGCAGGCGCGGCTGTCCCTGTGCGACGCAGCCCGCACCACGCTGCGCAACGCCCTGACGCTGCTCAAGATCGACGCGCCGGAGAGCATGTGACCGCAAAGGCAGGCAGGAATCTCCTGCCTGCCTTATCGCCTCTTTGTCTGTCTCTGCCGCTATTCCCCTTCCGCCGGATGGAGTACCGCGTCAAAATACCGCTCGAACTCCGCCATCGACACAGAGGTGTCGACCGGGTAGCGCGGCAGGGCATACGGATCGCTCTGCCGGGTCAGCACCCCGCCGGACGCCCGGAATGCGAGCAGGATCCCGTGGTCCTTCAGCACCTGCTGCACCGTCCTGGTGTAAAACCCGAAGGGGTAGGAAAACGCGTTGAGATTGGCACCCGGCACCGTCTCCAAAAAGGAAAGGCTGCTCGAGAGATCGCTCTCAATCTGGCTCTTGGAGTCGTCGGTCAGCGCAGAGTGGCCGGTGCCGGTGAAAGTGTGCAGATCGTGGGTGTGGGAGGCGTATTCGAACACGTCCGCCGTGCTGCGGATGGTCTGTTCATCCATCATCTGGATGTACTTGGTGTCCATGGCCTGTGTGGTCTCGCTGAGGCGGCCGGTCACATCAAAGACGACCGCATGCATGCCCCGCTCTTTCAGCAGCGGATAGGCATATGCCGCATTGCTCAGGTACCCGTCGTCGAATGTAATCAGCACCGCCCGGGCGGGAACCGGCGTATCGTGATAGAGAAAATTCTCCACATCGGTGAGTGTCACCGTCTGAAACCCGTTTTGTACCAGCCAGTCAAGCTGGGCGGCAAAATCCTCCGTATAGGTGACGATATTGTTGCCGCGGTACCGTCCCACCTCGGCTTTCGGGAGCAGGTGGTGATACATCAGCGCAATGATCCCCGGCTCCGGCGGCTCGGTTGCGTCCGCCATCGTCCCACGCGCCTCGCTGCACCGGGAAATCAGCATCAGAATAAACACCGAGATGACAAAAATGGTGCAGGACACCACGGCGGACCTCTGTTTGGCTCTGGGCATACCGATCCCCTCCCCTTCTCATGCATATGCCGGACAGTCTGTCCCCTATACCCGGCCAATTTAATACGAATTTTATAATTTATTTTTAAATATACAATCCGTAAATATACCCCTATCTTTGAAAGGGTCGTTGGATCATGGTCTTTCGTGCGGGCAAATATGATATTGTGGTGATCGGCGCGGGTCACGCGGGTATTGAGGCCGCGCTGGCCGCCGCGCGGCTTGGCTGCGAGACCGCCGTGTTCACGATCAATATGGACGCGGTGGGAAACATGCCGTGCAACCCCTCCATCGGCGGGACGGCCAAGGGCCATCTGGTGCGGGAGGTGGACGCGCTCGGCGGGGAGATGGGTAAAGCCGCCGACGCGACTTTTTTGCAGTCGCGCATGCTCAACCGCGGCAAGGGCCCGGCGGTGCATTCGCTGCGGGCGCAGATCGACCGGCGGCAGTACGCGATCCACATGAAGCATGTGCTCGAGACCACCCCCCTGCTCGATGTGAAGCAGGGGGAGATCGTGTCGCTCGAGCGCAGCGGAGACAGCTGGCTGCTCACCACCCGGCTGGAGGAGCAGTACATGGCCCGCGCAGTGATCCTGGCGACCGGCACGTTTTTACAGGGGCGCATCTATGTCGGGGACGTGAGCTACGCGGGTGGGCCGGACGGCCTGTTCCCCGCGACCGGGCTGGCCGATTCGCTGCGCGCGCTTCGCGTGTCGCTGCGCCGGTTTAAGACAGGTACCCCCGCGCGGGTGCTGCGCTCGAGCATCGATTTTTCGGGGCTGGAGGTGCAGCCGGGAGACGACCCGGTGATCCCGTTTTCGTTTGAGACCACGGGAGAGCTGCACAACCGGCTCGACTGCCACCTCACCTGGACGACAGGGGAGACCAGGCGGGTGATTCTCGAAAACCTCCACCGCTCCCCGCTTTTCGGCGGGAAAATCGAGGGCGTGGGGCCGCGGTACTGCCCGAGCATCGAGGACAAGATCGTCCGGTTTGCGGACAAGGAGCGGCACCAGGTCTTTATCGAACCCTGCGGGTGGGAGACGGAGGAGATGTATTTGCAGGGGCTGTCCTCCTCCCTGCCGGTGGACGTGCAGCTGGCCTTTCTGCACACCATCCCGGGTCTCGAGCACGTCAAGGTCATGCGCCACGCCTATGCGATCGAATACGACTGCTGCGACCCGTTGCAGCTGCGGCCCACGCTCGAGTTTCTCGATCTGCCGGGGCTGTACGGCGCGGGGCAGTTCAACGGCAGCTCCGGATATGAGGAGGCCGCCGCGCAGGGGCTGGTCGCGGGGGCGAATGCCGCGCTGAAGCTGCGGGGGCGCCCGCCGCTTGTGCTCGACCGGGCGTCGAGCTATATCGGCACCCTGATCGACGACCTGGTGACCAAGGGCTGCACCGATCCCTACCGCATGATGACCTCCCGATCGGAGTACCGGCTGGTACTGCGGCAGGACAACGCGGATGAGCGGCTCACCCCGGTCGGCCGGGAAATCGGGCTGGTGGACGACGCGCGGTGGGAGCGGTTTTCCGCCCGCCACGCGGCGCGGCTGGAGGAGCGCAACCGACTGGAAACCACCGTTGTGCCGCCGAGCCAAGCGGTGCAGTCCCTTCTTGCCGCCCACGGCACCGCGCCGCTGGCCACCGGGGCACGGCTGTCCGAGCTGCTCCGGCGGCCCCAGCTTGACTATCAGAGCCTGTCCCCCGTCGACCCCTCCCGGCCTGTGCTCGAGCCGCTGGTGTGGGAGCCGGTGGAAATCGAGCTGAAATACGAGGGATATATCCGCCGCCAGCAGGCTGCGATCGAGGAGATGCGCCGGCTTGAAAATCGGCTGTTGCCGGAGGGGACGGATTACACCGCCATTTCCGGCCTGCGGAAAGAGGCGCAGGAGAAGCTCAACCGCGTGCGGCCGCGCAGCGTCGGGCAGGCCTCCCGGATCAGCGGGGTCAGCCCCGCGGACATCTCGGTGCTGCTCATATGGCTGAGCCAGCGGTCGGTCCCGGACGATGATCCCCCCGCCATGCCTGTCGCTTTTCCGGAGGAACAGCCATGAGCCCCGCCGAGGCACTGCTGCTGTGTTGGATCGCGCTGTTCTCGCTGGCCGCCGCCGTCGCCACCATCTATGACAAATGGGCGGCCTCCCATCGGCCGCGTGCCCGTGTGCGGGAATCCACTTTGCTGCTGCTCGGGGCGCTCGGAGGCAGCGCGGCGGAGTATCTCACGATGCGTCTGATCCGCCACAAGACCCGGCACCGCAAGTTCATGTGG
>DXWE01000041.1:0-578 GCA_019417045.1 Oscillospiraceae bacterium | reverse complement strand
ATGTGGGGCCTGCCCGCCATTCTGCTGCTGCAGGCCGCGCTGGCCGCCGCGCTCTATCTCTTTGTGCTGTAGAAAGGAATCTGTGGATGATGGACACCCGCTTTCTCATGGAAGCCGCCGGCAGCGCCGGCATTTCGCTCACGCAGGAACAGGCCGGCCGTTTTTCCCTCTATGCCTCGCTGCTGGTCGAGTGGAACGAGAAGATCAATCTCACCGCCATCACCGATCCCCGGGGGATCGCGGTGCGGCATTTCGTGGACAGCCTCACCCTGCTGCCCTATCTGCCCTCCGGCGCCTGTTCGCTGATCGACATCGGCACCGGCGCCGGGTTTCCGGGTGTGCCGCTGGCCATCCTGCGCCCGGATGTGGAGCTGACCCTGCTCGACAGTCTGAACAAGCGCCTCCAGTTTCTCAAAGAGCTGTGCCAGGCGCTCGGGATCCCGGCCACGCTGGTGCACGCCCGTGCGGAGCAGGGCGGGCGGCTGCCCGCCCTGCGGGAACAATTCGACGTTGCGACCGCCCGCGCGGTGGCGGCGCTGCCGGTGCTGTGCGAATACTGCCTGCCGTATGTGAAGGTC
>DXWE01000040.1:6627-11404 GCA_019417045.1 Oscillospiraceae bacterium | reverse complement strand
GGGTGCCCGGTGCACATCTGCCATGTGAGCACGGCGGGGAGCGTCGCGCTGATCCGGGACGCCAGGCGCCGCGGGGTGCGGGTGACGGCGGAGACCGCGCCGCACTATTTTGCGCTGACCGAGGAATGCCTGCGCTCGCGTGACGCGGACTACCGCATGAACCCGCCGCTGCGCACCGAACAGGATGTGCAAGCGGTGATCGAGGGGCTGCGGGACGGCACCCTCACCGTGATCGCGACGGATCACGCGCCGCATTCCGCTGAGGACAAGGCGGATTTCCTCACCGCGCCGAACGGGGTGGTGGGGCTCGAGACCTCGCTCGCGGCGGGGATCACGTATCTCGTGAAGCCCGGCTACCTGACCCTGCGGCGGCTGCTCGAGCTGATGGCGGCGGAACCCGCGCGCATTCTCGGGATCCCGGGCGGCGTTCTGGAGGTCGGCGGGCCGGCGGACCTTATGGTGTTCGACCCGCACGAGGAGTGGACGGTGCGCCCTGAGCGGCTGCACAGCAAGTCGAAGAATTCCGCCTTCAAGGGGATGGCCCTGACCGGGCGGGTAAAGGCAACCGTGTGCCGCGGCGACGTGGTGTACCGGGACGTATAAGAAAATGGGAGACAACGGATGATTCTGGAGATACTGGCGGGGGGCGCGGCGGCGCTGTCCGCCGTGGCGGTGATTTTGGTGCTCTGCCTGCTGCGGCAGGGCGCGCGGCAGGGAAAGGAACGCCGGCAGGCGCTCAGCTACGAGCAGCTGCGCGCGGAGCTCGGGGAACAGGACCGGCAGACGATGCAGCGGCTCAGCCTGCTCAAACAGGAGGTGGACACCTCCCTGAAAAATGCGAACCAGCTGATGTCCGAGAACATCGGGCAGATGACACAGGTGATCGACCGGCGGCTGTCCGGCATGCAGGAGACGATGGAGACGCGCATCCGCTCGCTGCAGGAGGACAACGCGAAAAAGCTCGACAGCATGCGCGAGACGGTGAACGAGAAGCTGACGAGCACGCTCGAGACGCGGCTCGGGGAGAGCTTCAAGACGGTCAACGACCAGCTGGAGAAGGTGTATAAGGGGCTCGGGGACATGCAGAGCCTCGCCACCGGCGTGGGGGATTTGAAAAAGGTGCTGACCAACGTCAAGACGCGCGGCACCTGGGGGGAGATTTCGCTTGGCAACCTGCTCGAGCAGGTGTTAAGCCCCCAGCAGTACCGCGCGAACGTGAAGGTCGCGCCGCGCCGCAACGAGATCGTCGAGTACGCGATCTGCCTGCCTGGCCGGGAGGACGGGCAGGAGACGCTCTACCTGCCGATCGACAGCAAGTTCCCGATGGAGAGCTATCTGCGGCTGGTGGAGGCGTCGGAGGCGGGCGCGCTGCCCGAGCTGGAGGTGGCCTCCCGGCAGCTCGAAGCGAGTATCAAGGAGAGCGCGCGGAGCATCCGGGACAAATATATTGTGCCGCCGTATACGACGGATTTCGCCATCATGTTCCTGCCGACCGAGGGGCTGTACGCCGAGGTCACCAAGCGGGTGGAGCTGTGCACCGTGCTGCAGCGGGATTACCGGGTGACCATCATGGGCCCGACCACCCTCGGCGCGTTTCTGAACAGTTTGCAGATGGGGTTCAAGACGCTCGCGATCCAGAAGCGCTCGGGCGAGGTGTGGAAGATGCTCGGCGCGATCAAGGCGGATTTCGCCCGGTTCGGCACGGTGCTCGAGGCGACGCAGAAGAAGCTCGCGGAGGCGACCGACAACCTCGGGAAGGCGGCCAAGCGCACCGAGATCATTCAAAACAAGCTGAGATCCGTGGAGGAGCTGCCGGAGACGGAGGCGGCCGAGCTGCTCGGCGCGCCGACCCTGCTGCCCCCGGAGGAATGAGGAGGAATACACGATGTCTTTGGACAGGCTGATCGACGCGGTGAAGCGCACCGGCAACCCGACGGTGGCGGGGCTCGACCCGAAACTGAGCTATATCCCGGACTATCTCCGGCAGCGGGCGTTCGCCCAGTACGGTGAGACGCTGGAGGGCGCGGCACAGGCGATTTTCGACTATAACCGCGCGCTGATCGACGCGCTGTGCGGCGTGGTGCCGGCGGTCAAGCCGCAGGCGGCGTACTACGAGCTGTACGGCTGGCCGGGGATGCGCACGCTTGCCCGCACCATCGCCTACGCAAAGGGGAAGGGCATGTTCGTCATCACGGACGGCAAGCGGAACGACATCGGCACCACGATGGAGGCGTATGCCGCGGCGCATCTCGGCAACACTAAGGTGGGCGCGCAGGTAATCCCGGCGTTCGGGGGCGACGCGCTGACCGTGAACGGCTATCTCGGGTCGGATGGGATCCGGCCGGTGCTGTCCGTCTGCCGGGAACAGGACGCGGGGCTGTTCGTGCTGGTCAAGACCTCCAATCCCTCGAGCGGCGAGCTGCAGGACCGGCAGATCGACGGCGAGCCGGTCTATCGTGTGATGGGCCGGCTGTGCGAGGAATGGGGAGCGGAATTGCCCGGACAATACGGGTATTCGGGTGTCGGCGCGGTGGTCGGCGCGACCTATCCGCAACAACTGCGGGAGCTGCGGGCGGCGCTGCCGCACACCTGGTTTCTGGTGCCGGGCTACGGCGCGCAGGGCGGCGGCGCGAAGGACGTCGCCGGCGCGTTTGACAGGGACGGGCGCGGCGCGATCGTCAATTCCTCCCGCGCGATCCTCACCGCGTGGCAGAAGGAGGGCTGCGCGCCGGAGGACTTCGCGGGCGCGGCGCTGCGGGAGGCGCTGCGCATGAAAGAGGACATCACATCGGTGCTGTAAAGGAGTGGTCAGCATGGGTATGCGCTATTTACAGGAGCAGGCGAAGCTGCAATATAAGGAGGAACTGGCGCCGGGGATCTACAGCTATACGCTGAAATCCCCCGAGATCGCGCAAAAGGCGGCGGTCGGCCAGTTCGTGCAGGTGCTGTGCGGGGACTTCACGCTCCGCCGGCCGATCTCGCTGTGCGGGTTCAGCGCGGAATACGGGATCCTGCGGCTGGTATTTGAGGTACGCGGGAAAGGGACCGACTGGCTCTCGCGGCGGCAGGTGGGGGAGACGCTCGACCTGATCGGGCCGCTCGGCCATGGGTTCCCGCTGCTGGACAAGGGTAAAAAGGCGGTTCTGATCGGCGGCGGGATCGGCACGCCGCCGCTGCTGCCGCTCGCGCAGCACTACGGCGCGAATGCGGTGGCGATCAGCGGCTTCCGCAGCAGGGACACGGCCATTTTGCAGGAGGATTTCGCCGCGTGCGGCGCGCAGACCATACTCTGCACGGACGACGGGTCGGCCGGGTTCCACGGGTTCACGACGCAGGCGCTCGAGCAGTACCTGCAAAGCGGGACGTGCGACGTGATCTGTACCTGCGGGCCGAAAGTGATGATGAAGGGGGTTGCCGAGATCGCGGAAAAGCGCGGGATCCTCTGCTATGTCTCGATGGAAGAGCGCATGGGGTGCGGGTTTGGCGCGTGCATGGGCTGTTCCTGCAGGACAAAGGACGACCAGGGCGAGACCCACATGACCCGGGTGTGCCTGAACGGCCCGGTATTTGACGCGAAAGAGGTGGATTTCACATGAGCGATCTGCGCGTGAATCTCTGCGGGGTAGAGCTGAAAAACCCGGTGATCGCGGCGTCCGGGACGTTTGGGTACGGATTTGAATTTGCGGAGTTCTACCCGGTGTCCACCCTCGGCGCGATCTCCTGCAAGGGGACGACGCCAAAGGAGCGCCAGGGCAACCCCGGTCCCCGCATCGCGGAGACCCCCGCCGGCATGCTCAACAGCGTGGGGCTGCAAAACCCCGGGGTGGACATGTTTGTCAACACCTATCTGCCCTACCTGCTCTCCCAGCAGGCCACGGTCATCGCGAACATCGCGGGCAGCCGGGTGGAGGACTACTGTGAGATGGCGGCTCGGCTGGACGGCACCGGCGTGCACCTGATCGAGATGAACATCTCCTGCCCGAACGTCAAACAGGGGGGGGTGAGCTTCGGCACCTCGTGCGAGAGCGTCTATGAGATCACGGCGGCGGTGAAAAAGCAGTGCCCCCACAAGCCGCTGATGGTCAAACTCACCCCGAACGTGACGGATATCGGGGAGATCGCCGCGGCGGCGGAGGCCGCCGGCGCGGACGCGCTCTCGCTGATCAACACGCTCACCGGCATGCGTATCGACATCCGCACCCGCCGGCCGATCCTGCACAACAACACGGGCGGACTGTCCGGCCCGGCGGTGCTGCCGGTCGCGATCCGCATGGTGCGCGAGGTGTATAAACGGGTGAAGATCCCGATCGTCGGCATGGGCGGGATCGCGAGCTGGGAGGACGCGGCCGAGATGCTGCTCGCGGGCGCGGCCGCCGTGCAGGTGGGGACCGCGAATTTCCACGATCCCTATACCTGCCCCAAAATCATCGACGGGCTGCGGGCCTATCTGGACACGGCGGGGATCTCCTCCGTGACCAAGCTGACCGGCGCCCTGCGGGAGTGGGAGTGAGGGGATGGATACGGTGAGGATGGACTCCATGTACACAGGTGAAATGACCATGTATCTCATCCGCCACTGCGAGACCGGCGGCAACGCGGGCGGCCGGTTCCAGGGGCGGTCGGATACCGATATCAGTAAGACGGGCCAACACCAGCTCGAGCAGCTGCGGCGGCGGTTTGCGCCCGTGCCGCTCGACGCGGTGTACAGCAGCCCGCTGCTGCGGGCACGGCGCACCGCCGAGGCGGTGAAAGGGGAGAAAGCGATTCCCCTTTACAT
>DXWE01000040.1:2308-6617 GCA_019417045.1 Oscillospiraceae bacterium | reverse complement strand
TTTACATAGATGACCGCCTGATCGAGATCGACGGCGGCGACTGGGAGGATCGCCCGTGGGACGAATTTCCCGGGAAATTCCCGCAGGAGAGCGCCGACTGGGTGAACCGCCCCGGCCGGTTTGTCGCGCCGCACGGCGAGGCGATGGCCGCGGTCTATGCCCGGATGTCGCAGGCGCTGCGGGAGATCGCGGCGAAACATCCCGGCGGATGTGTGGCGGTGGTGTCGCACGGGTGTGCGGTGCGCAATGCCCTGTGCTTTGCGAAAGGTCTTCCCCTTGACAGGTTGCAGGAGGTCGGCTGGTGCGACAACACCGGTGTGTGCGAGCTGCGCTGGGAGATCCCGGCCAATGGGACGGCGGCGGTGCGCGCGGTGGTGCGGGAAAACGACGTCTCCCATCTGGACGCGCCGCCCTCCGTCCGGGAAAAGCACGCGTGGTGGAAGGGCGACCGCTAGACGGGTCTCCAACAGCCCATCGGTCCCGGCGGCCGGATGCGGCGGCGGGAGGCAGTGGAGCCCAACAGAACTCAAATGGATCACACAAGGAGGAACCCGTGAAGATTTTGGCGGTGGATCTGGGACTCAAACGCACCGGGCTGGCGGTGTCCGACATCACCGAGACGCTGGCCTCGCCGGTCGGCACGCTGGTGGAGGCGGATCTGGAAGTGCTGGCGCAGCGGATCGCGGCGGCGGCGGCCGAGCAGGGCGCGGGGGAGATCGTGGTCGGGCACCCGCGCAATATGGACGGGACGCGCGGGGAGAGCGCGCAGCGCGCGGAGGCCTTTGCGCAGACGCTGGAGGGCCTCACAGGACTGCCTGTGAGGCTGTGGGACGAGCGGATGACCACCGTCTCGGCCACCTCCTATCTCAACCAGACCAACACGCGCGGCAAAAAGCGCAAGGCCGTGATCGACACGGTGGCCGCGACGATCATCCTGCAGGATTACCTCGAGAGCCGGCGGCTGCGCGGGTGAGGGCACGGTGCCCCGCCCGCATTCTGGCCGCCGGCTGTCTGGCGGCTGTGGGAGGACGGCCCCCTTTCCACCCGCGTGCTTTTCCCGGGGGAAAAGGGGGGACGCGTCCGGAAGCGGCGGTTTTTCAAAACCGTCCGTGTCGATCGGAGACATTGATTTTGGCGGAGAGGAGGCGGCGCCATGTTACAGCTGATCCTGGGCCGTTCGGGCAGCGGCAAGACGTATACGGTGCTGTCCTCCCTGCGACAGCAGGCCGAGGCCGGGCAGGCGGACCGCTGCCTGCTGCTGGTGCCCGAACAGTTCTCGTTTGAGACCGAGCGCGCGCTGCTCGAATCGATTGGCCCGCGGGCGGCCTCTTCTATAAAGGTATATAGCTTTACACGATTGGCGGAGATGGTGGCGCGGGAGCTGGGCGGCACGGCGGGCCGGCGGATGGACGACGCGAGCCGAACGCTGCTCATGAGCCAGGCGCTGCAGGCGGTGGAGGAGGAGCTGCGCCTCTTCCGGCGGCATCTCGGCGAGCCGGCGCAGGTGCAGGCAATGCTCGGGATGGTGCAGGAGTGCAAGCAGTGCGCGATCCCGCCCGCCCGGCTCGAGGAGGCGGCCGCCGCGCTGCCGGAGGGGACGCTGCGGGAAAAGGCGCGGGAGCTGTCTCTCGTGTGCGGGGCGTATGAGGCGCTGGCCGCGCAGTCCTATCTCGACCCGCTGGACGCGCTGTCGGCGCTTGCCTCCCAGCTGCCGGACAGCCGGCTGCTGCAGGGCGTGCAGGTGTATGTGGACGGGTTCAAGGGGTTCACCGAGCAGGAGCTCGCCGTGCTGCAAAAGCTGCTTGTAAAGGCGGAAAACGTGACAGTCACCCTGTGCACCGATACGCTGCAGGAGGACGAAGCCGGCCTGTTCGCCACCGCGGCCCGCACGGGCAACCGGTTGATCCGCCTCGCGCGGGAGCAGTTTGTGAAGGTGGCGGGGATCTGCTATCTCACCGAAAACCGCCGGCACGTGTCCCCGGCGCTGCGGGCGCTCGAGAGCGGCGCGTTCCGGCCGGACGCCGTCCCGTTCGAGGGGCCGGCGGCGGAGGTGACCGTGACCGCGTGCGGCGACGTCTACTCCGAGAGCGCCTATGTCGCGCGGGTGATCCGGCGCTATCTGCGGGAGGGCGGCCGCGCCCGGGATGTGGCGGTGGTGGCGCGTCATCTGGAAGAATACAACGGGGTGCTCGACCCGGCGCTCGAACAGGCGGGCGTGCCGTATTATATGGATCGGCGGGAGGACATCGTCACCGACGCGCTGACCACGGCGGTGCTGTCCGCGCTGCGGGCCGTGACCGGCGGCTGGGACACGGGCGAGGTGCTTCGGCTGCTCAAGACCGGGCTGCTCGGGTTTTCCGCCCATTCGATCGCGCTGCTGGAGAATTACGTCTATCAGTGGCGGATCCGGGGCTCCCGCTGGCGCGAGACCTGGAGGGACAACCCGGAGGGCCTGTCGGTGAAAGCGGACGAGAAGTGCGAGCAGACGCTGTGGTATCTCAACCTCCTGCGGCAGCGGGCGGTGCGGCCGCTTTTGCAGCTGCAACAGGATCTCGCCGGCAAGCCGACGGGGGAGGAATTCGCCAGGGCGGTGTACCGTTATCTGACGGCGGCGAAGCTCGACCGGATGGTGCGGCTGCAAACGCGCCGGCTGGATGCGTGCGGCGAGCCGGCGCTCGCCGACCGGCTGGCGCGGCTGTGGGACGTGATGGTCGGGCTGCTCGACACGTTTGCCGCCGCGGGGCACACGCGGCAGAGCGCCGCGCAGTGGACCGAGCTGCTGTGGCTGGTGGCGGGATCCGCGGATCTCGGCGAGATCCCGCAGGGGATCGACGCGGTGCAGGTCGGCCAGGCGGACCGGCTGCGGTTTGCCGCCCCGAAGCTCGTGTGCGTGCTGGGGGCGAACGAGGGGGTGTTCCCGGCCGCGCCCGCGGCGCAGGGACTGCTCACCGATGCGGAGCGGCGCGAGCTGATCGCGCAGGGCCTGCCGCTCTCGGACGCCTCCGACCGGCAGGCCGCGGAGGAGCAGTTTTACGCCTATATGGCGCTGTGCGCGCCGTCCGAGCGGCTGGTTGTGACCTATCCGACCGGCAACGCGGCCGGGGAGACGCTGCTGCCGTCCATGCTGGTGGAGACGGTGCGCCGGCTGTTGCCGCGGCACCTACGCGGGGTGGAGGAACAGCCGGACGGGACGGATCTCGAGTCGGAGTCGGATGCGTTTCGGCGGCTGTCGGAGCACTGGCGGGAGCCGTCGCCGCTGTCCGCAACACTGAAAGCGGTGTTTGCAAGCCGGCCGGGGACGGCAAACCGGCTGCGGGCGATCGGCCGGTCGGCCGACCGGGAGCCGCAGCGCTTTGCGAGCCGGGAGGCGGCACGGCGGTTTTTCGGCGACGATCTGCGGCTGTCCCCGTCGCGGGTGGAGCAGTATCACCTGTGCCGGTTCGCGTATTTCTGCCGGTATGGGCTGAAAGCGAAGGTGCGCAAGCCCGCCGACCTGGACGCGGCGGAATCCGGGACCCTCGCGCACTACGTGATGGAGCGGCAGCTGCCGCTTTACACGGCGCAGGGGTTTGGCAGCGTGACCCGGGAGCAGGCGTTTGAGGACGCGGCCCGGGCGGTGGACGAGTATGTCGAGACCTACATGGGCGGCAAATCCGGCAAGAGCGACCGGTTCTTGTTTTTGCTCGGGCGGCTGCCGCAGGTGCGCGACAGCCTGCTGTGGCAGGTGGTGCGGGAGCTGCGCCAGAGCCGGTTCGTGCCGGTGGACTATGAGCTGAAGATCGGCCTGCCGGACGAAAACGGCAGCTATGAGAACACGGTGCCGGCGGTGGTGCTCACCCTGCCGGACGGCGCCCGCGTGCGGGTGCAGGGGGTGGTCGACCGGGTGGACGTCTACCAGACGGGCGGGATCTCGTATGTCCGTGTGGTCGACTACAAGACCGGCAGCAAGGAATTCAAGCTCCGGGACGTGGTGGAGGGGCTCAACCTCCAGATGCTGATCTATATCCTCTCGATCTGGCAAAACGGCGGCCCGCGCTATGGATCCGTCACCCCGGCGGGGCTGCTCTATCTGCCGGCCAGGCTGCCGGTGGTGAAGGTGGAGGAGGCGGCGGACGAGGACGCCCTGGAAAAAAAGCGGACCGCCGCCATGCGGATGAACGGGCTGCTGCTCGACAACCCGGAGATCCTGCGCGCGATGGAGGCGGACGCCGCCGGGGTGTTTATCCCCGCCAAGCTGAACGCCCGCGGCGAGACAGACAGCCGCTCGAGCGTGGCGTCGCTCGCGCAGTTCGGCCAGCTGAAGAGGCGG
>DXWE01000040.1:361-2298 GCA_019417045.1 Oscillospiraceae bacterium | reverse complement strand
AGAGGCGGGTGGAACACCTGCTGACCGGCATGGCGCAGACGCTGCGGGAGGGGGATATCGCGGCCGTGCCCGCCGGCGGGGAGGTGGACGGCTGCCGTTATTGCCCCTATCGCGCGGTGTGCGGACACGAAGAGGGGGACGAAATACGGGAAATTGTGAACAAAGATTCAAAACGGGTGCTGGAAGAGCTTGCAAACGAGGAAGATTGAATATTTTTTGAAATTTTTGCATTTAGATCTTGCAAATTGAAGAAAAGTTTGGTATACTGAATCCCGATATAAATTTTGAAGTGAAGGAGAGACCTGCCATGTCCTATGTCGATCGCGTACTGCAAACGCTGCAGGAGAAAAATCCTGCGCAGAACGAATTCATCCAGGCGGCCACCGAAGTGCTGAATTCCCTGCGCCCGGTGATCGAGGCCAATCCCCGGTTTGAGCAGGAGGCGCTGCTCGAGCGCCTGACCGAGCCGGAGCGCGTGGTGATGTTCCGCGTGCCGTGGGTGGACGACCAGGGCAAGGTGCAGGTCAACCGTGGTTTCCGGGTGCAGTTCAACAGCGCCATCGGCCCGTACAAGGGCGGCCTGCGGTTCCATCCGTCGGTCAACCTCGGGATCATCAAATTCCTCGGGTTTGAGCAGATCTTCAAAAACTCGCTGACCGGGCTGCCGATCGGCGGCGGCAAGGGCGGTTCCGATTTCGACCCGAAGGGCAAGTCCGACCGCGAGGTCATGGCGTTCTGCCAGAGCTTCATGACCGAGCTGTACCGCCACATCGGCGCGGACACCGACGTGCCGGCCGGCGATATCGGCGTGGGCGGCCGCGAGATCGGGTATCTCTATGGGGAATACAAGAAGCTGACCAACCGGTTTGAGGGCGTGCTGACCGGCAAGGGCCTGACCTTTGGCGGCTCTCTGGCGCGCACGCAGGCGACGGGATATGGGCTCGTGTATTTCGTCAGCGAGATGCTCAAGGTCAAGGGCGACACGATGACCGGCAAGACGGTGGTGGTATCCGGCTCGGGCAACGTGGCGATCTACGCGACCGAAAAGGCGCAGCAGCTCGGCGCGAAGGTGGTCGCGCTCAGTGACTCGAACGGCTGGGTATATGATAAGGATGGGATCGACCTCAAGGCGGTCAAGGAGATCAAAGAGGTCAAACGCGGCCGGATCAGGGAGTATGTCGACTACCGTCCGTCGGCGGAGTATCACGAGGGCAAGGGCATCTGGAGCGTGCCGTGCGACATCGCGCTGCCGTGTGCCACGCAGAATGAGCTGAACGAGGAGGACGCCAAGACGCTGGTGAAGAACGGCGTCAAGTATGTGGCGGAGGGCGCGAACATGCCCACCACGTTGGAGGCGACCGCCTATCTGCAGGGGCAGGGGATCCCGTTCGGCCCGGGCAAGGCGGCGAACGCAGGTGGCGTGGCGACGTCGGCGCTCGAGATGAGCCAGAACTCGCAGCGGCTGAGCTGGACGTTTGAGGAAGTGGACAGCAAGCTGCACGACATCATGGTGGGGATTCACAAAAACGCGTATGACGCCGCCAAACAGTACGGCCATGAGGGCGATTATGTGATGGGCGCGAACATCGCGGGCTTTATGAAGGTCGCGGACGCCATGCTCGCGCAGGGCATTGTGTGATAGCGCGTGATAAGCGGACAGCCGCGGGGACAAAACTCCCCGCGGCTGTTTTTTGACGGTTGACAGAAAGAAAAAAATCGGGTATCCTGCTATAGAAAACGCGTGCGCAGGGAAAGGAAAAAGCCGGAGCCGCCGCAGCGGCCCCGGCAGGGGAGAGTGCTCAATAATTCTCGGCGCGCAGCTGGAAATAGGACTGCGGATGCGCGCAGACCGGGCAGATTTCCGGGGCCTTCGGGCCGATGTGGATGTGCCCGCAGTTGGAGCACTGCCAGATCGCGTCGCCGTCGCGGGAGAAGAC
>DXWE01000040.1:0-351 GCA_019417045.1 Oscillospiraceae bacterium | reverse complement strand
GTCCACTCGTAGTTCTCGCCGGCGGCGGCGTCCACCAGGTTGTCCGGCGTGCTCGGAACCGCGCCGTCATGCAGGAGCTTGAACCAGATTTTGGCGTGCTCCTTCTCGTTGAGTGCGGTCTCGGTAAACAGATCGCCGATCTGGACATAGCCGTCCTTCTTGGCCTTGCTCGCGTAATAGAGATATTTGGTATGCGCCTGGCTCTCGCCGGCGAACGCCGCCAGCAGGTTGGCCTCGGTCTTGGTCCCTTTCAAAGGCTTCATCGCATATAACTCCTTTCAAAATTGGAAATATCTGTACGTATAAGTATATCGCAATCCGCATACGATTGCAAGAGGGAGGCGTCGAATT
>DXWE01000004.1:33518-46517 GCA_019417045.1 Oscillospiraceae bacterium | reverse complement strand
GCCAGCAGCGCGGCGGTGAACACCACGGGGCTGAGCCGCCAGTTCGCGGCGGACAGCCGGCCGAACACGAATGCAAACACCACCAGCGCCGTCTGCACCCAGTGGGCGAGCAGCAGCAGGCGCAGGCCCCGGTCAAACCGCTTATAAAAGAAGAGCATCACCACGGGCAGGATACCGAGCACCAGCGCAAACGCCACCCGGATCAGGCCCAGGATCCCATCGGCCGACAGGAACGCGGTCCCGTCCTTCACGTCGCCGCCCAGCAGCTGGATCCAGGCCGGGAACAGGCCCAGCAGGTTATCGACCCAGTTGCCGGATCCCGAGAAGGTGGAATAGGCATCCTCATACCCCGCCACAATGCCGTTGGCGATCAGATCCCCCATCGCCAGACCGAGCAGGGTGGTCACCAGCCCGAGCGCCACCAGGAGCAGAATCTGCCGGTTGTTGCCGGAGAACAGCGGCGTGCGGCTGTCGAAAAACCGCTCCAGCACCACCGCGCCGAGCAGCGGCAGGGAGAACAGCACCAGCGACGGCAGCCCGTTGAGCGCGCACAGCAGGCACCAGGCGCCCGTGAGTTCCAGCCAGATCACCGGCGTTCCACCAGGCGTTTCCACCGCCCGCCACAGCCGGTTGACCAGCGCGAGCCCCACCAGCAGGAACAGGCAGCCGAGCGTATAGTAAATGGCGTGGAGAAAAAAGATCTCCCGCAGCTTTTCACTTCCGCACACGACCAGCAGCGGCACCGCCACCGCGGCCGCGCACCAGCCAACGCTCCACCCCATTGTCCGGGCCAGCCAGAACGCCGCCCCCGCGAGCAGCAGCACAAACAGGATCATCCCGATGGCCTGCGTGGTGGTGGACAGGCCGAACAAACCGATAAACGGCAGCATCAGCAGCTGCGCGCCGAACGGGAGCAGACAGGCATATTCAAAGTCGGGGTTGAGCAGGGCGCCCGCGTCATATGCCGCCTGTGCCCACAAAATGGTGTCCGCACAATCGGAGTGGAAATAGCCCCAGCCGGGGAACAGGATAAAATACCCCACCACCCCGAGCACCGCAGCGAGCAGCAGGATCGGCAGACCAAGTGTCACCCACTTACTTCTCCTCATGGTACGCCTCCTCGGTGTTGACGTTCCAGATGGCCGCGCGAGAAGAATCGCCCGACAGCAGGGCCTTCACTGCCTCAAACGAAGTCACCATCGAGTGGTCCATGTTGTTGTACCGGTGCTGGCCGTTGCGGCCGATACAGTAGAGGTTGTCGATCGTGTTGAGATACGCAATCAGCTCGTCAATCTGCGCATAGCTGTCGAAATAGGCGGGATAGGCCTTTTTCACCCGCTCCCGATGGTATTTCTGCACCTGGTCGCGGCTGTTCAGGATCCCCATGCGGCACAGCTCCTCCACCGCAAAATCCACACACGCCGTCTCCTCCATATTCCAGAATTCGTCCCCCTCGGCGCAGAAGTACTCGAGCCCCATCCACACGGTGTGCTCCGGATCCCGCACCATATACGGCGACCAGTTGTTGAAGATCTGGATCCGCCCGAGCTTCACGCCCGGATCCTGCACGTAGATCCAGCAGTCGGGCACAATGTTGCCCAGTGTGCGGATCGCGGTCTCGTTTTTCAGGTTCAGGCGGTCCACCTGCAGCCCCACCGTCACAAAGTCCCGGTAGGGCAGCCCCGCCGCGATCTCCCGGATCCGCTCCGGCACGCCGTCCCCGAGTCCCGCCACCAGATCCTTCAGCGGCATGGACGAGAACACGACGTCGCCGGACAGCTGCCACGGTTCTCCGTCTTTGAGGCAGTCCACCCCGCTCAGGCGGCCGTTCTCCAGCCGCAGCCCCGTGACCCGGCAGTTTCGGATGAGCTTGCCGCCAAGAGCTTCGACTTCTGCGGCCGCCTTCTCCCACAGCTGGCCCGGTCCGTACTTCGGATAGACGAACTGCTCGATCAGGGAGGTCTCCACCTGGCGGTTTTTATGCCCGGGCAGCAGCTTGCCGAACATGTCCTTCAGCACCGCCGCGATCGACAGCCCCTTGACCCGCTGCGCACCCCAGTCGGCCGAGATGTCCCGCGGGTGCCGACCCCACAGCTTTTCCGTATACCCTTCAAAAAACATGCCGTACAGCACGCGCCCAAACCGGTTGATATAGAAGTTCTCGAGCGACGTCTCCGGCAGCTTGTGAAGCCGGGCACCGAGATAGCTGCATCCGGCTTTTACCGTGCTGACAAATCCCATGTTCCGGAACGTCTGCCATTTCATGCTGATCGGATAATCAAAAAAGTGCTTGTGGTAGTAAATCCGCGACACCCGATCGCGCACCAGCATGACCTCGTCCGTCTGCTCGGGGTCCGGCCCCCCGGGCGAAAGGGGCTTGTCCCGGCCGAGCTGCTTGTCGTCCATCGCCGGTGCGCCCTGCAGCGGCAGCATCTCGTTCCACCAGGCGGTCACCGCGTCGTCCTTGGAGAAAAACCGGTGCCCCCCGATATCCATGCGGTTCCCCTCGTGCCGGACCGTGCGGGAAATGCCGCCCACTTCGCCGCTCTCTTCGAGCACCACCACTTCGTACTCCTTGGACCGACGCAGCAGTTCCAGCGCCGCGGTCAGCCCGGCCGGACCCGCTCCAATCACAATCGCCCGTTTCATACCGCCACTCCCTCTTTGGTCATATTCCCTGCCTAGTATAGCAGACTATAGAGGAAAAAGCTACTTCTTTTACAAAAAAAGCAACGCAGCTCCCGGCTGCGTTGTCTGTATATGTCGAAATCAGGCGAACAGCCTTCGAGCTGCGCCGGACTTTTCCAGTGCGGCAAACAGCGCCAGCCCGCAGATACTGCACGCTCCCACCTGTCCGAGCGCGACCCAGACCGCGCACAGGCCGTATGCCCCCCAGCTGAACCCAAACAGCAGGATCGCCAGCTCCAGCCCCACGATCCCCGCGTTGACGAGCACCGGCGGCAGTGTCGCCAGCACCGGCAGTCCCTTCCACCGGACGTTCCGCAGAAGGTATGTCAGCAGCGCGGCGATCAGTGTGGCCGCCGTGCCGAACGCCATGTCCCACACGCCGGCGGGGTTCAGCCCGAGCGTCAGCCCGAGCAGGTTGGAGACAAAACAGCCCACCGCGAGCCCCGGAATCGCGGCCGGTGTGAATACCGGCAGGATGGTGAGCATCTCCGACACCCGGAACTGCACCTGTCCGAACGCCGCGACCGGCAGGATCAGGGTGAGAGCGGTGTACATGGCGGCGATCAGGCCGCCCTCCGCCACGCGGCGGAGCATCCTCTTCTGTTGCATGGTTTTGTCCTCCCTAGTTTTGATTTGGACGGCAGAACACCGCCCGGTCAGGATGGTTTCGAACTGACCGCGCCCCCTGTGTGGGGCGCAAGGGGTACTATACCCCATCTCCCCCCGCCTTGTCAAGGAAAACAGCCGGGCGCCAATGGCGCCCGGCCGTCAATCTCTCTGTTTTGTTCAGGCAGTCTGCGGACGGCCGCGCAGCCGGCGCACCGCCAGCTGGAGCGCTGCGAATACCGCCAGTCCGCACACAAGCACGATCGCCAGCACCGGCCAGTTGGCCCCGGAGATGCGGGTGATATCGAATCCCTCTTCTGTCTGGATGACAAAAAACAGCATGAGCGCATCAGCCAGAATACAACCCACCAGAGCGAACGACCCGACGATCTCGAGCAGTCCACCGCGGTGCTGTACTGCCACCCGAGTGAGCCTGTCGCGGCGGAAATCCAGTACCCGGGCGATATAATACGCGCCCACCATGGTGATCAGCGTCTCGGGCAGCATATACGCCGCGTTGTATGCCAGCGAATAGAGCAGCGCCGCCGAGTCCGGGATGGACAGGCCCACCCAGACGGTGCAGCCGGTGATAACGTGGCAGAGATACCGCAGCACGCACGCCACCAGCACCCCCATTGTCAACCCTGCCGCCTGGTTCTGCCGGCGGCGGAACAGCCCCCCGGCACCCAGTACGCCAAACGCCACCAGGTAGTCGAGCAGGACAATGGCGAGCGCCGCCCAGATGGTGGTGGCGTATTGCAGGGTACCCAGGTCCAGCAACAGCTGGATCAGGCCGTGCGCCACGCCGACAAAGCAGCCCCACAGCACCCCGTACCGGTAAGCGATGAGCAGGATCGGCAGCATGCTGAACGCCGTCACCGAGCCGCCAAACGGCATTTTTACAATCGGAATCAGGCTCAAGATGGTGGCCGCGGCGATCATCAGTGCGCTCTCGGTCAGTCGGACGATCGGTCTTTTCTGCATACAAACTCCCTCTTTCTGTGTCTCAGACAAAGAAAAAGCCCCTTCACAGTGTGAAAACACCGCATGAAGAGACGTCAGGGGACGGCGGCGATGGATCATGCCGCTCGTTATGTAACATCCCTCCGCCGGTATTACCCGGATCAGGTTCAGGGTTGAGAGCCGATTGCTCCCTCTCAGCCGACCGTGTCAGCACCCCTTGTTTTCTTGTCTGTAGTTTGTGAAGGCCGACCGGATCGGCAGCCTTCTTTATTAGTATGACACATCTCGACAGATCTGTCAACCGTCCCCCCGGCCTTCTCGACAGACTTTTGGCTGCGGCGATGTCAGACGGGTCTGGTCCGCTCTCTTGCCGCTCTCTGTGGGCGGGCGAATCAAACCGGACGCGGTGCTGTATGAGAAGCCTCTCGGCAGCGGCGTGATGGAACAGGCGATCCGGTTCCTGCGGGGCGGACCTGCCGCTCGTGGCGGGACCTCGCTGTCCGTCTATCCGGCGGCGGGGCTGTTGCGCTATTTCGGGGGAGCGCATCCGGCGCTCATCAACCCCGACGATGCCCCGATGGGCAGCGCGGCCGATCTGGCGATCCGCGACAGGGTGGGGGTGCTCGGCTCGCTGCGGAGCCTGCCCCTGGCGCTGGAGAAAGTGCCATGCCGAAAAGGCCCCCTGCAAACGAGGATTTCGTTTGCAGGGGGCTTTGGCATAGGGTATGCACAGATGCTTTCCCTGTCAAAATACGGAAGGACGCATCTCTTTCAGCCGCCATTCTCCCCGGGGCCTGCTTCCGTGGAATCGTAGTCCAGCGACACCATGGTGTGGCACCACAGCCGGGGGATGGTAAAGGAGACCGAGTCTCCCTGCCGGACAAAGGGCAGTTCCTGTCCCTCAGGCACCAGCGTGACGCGGGTGACGGGCTCCGGCGTCCTCACGGTCACGGACACGTCATATATCGGCAGAATATCCTCGATCACCTCGATATTCTCGTTTTTACTGGCCGGGATCCGTCCACCCCGTCTGACGGGGCTGGCATACAGCAGATGCGCCACATACCGGTTTTCTTCTGTCTGCCGCGTCAGGGTGACGATTCCCTGTGCGGGCAGGTCGGTCTCCAGCCGCTTTTGACCCTTCAGCAGCCGGTCGAGCAGCGCCAGTACGGCCTTTTTTGTGGTGATGGAGCCGAAATTCCTGTATTCGGAAAACAGCTCCCACCCCGCATACAGGCCGTCTTTCCCCTCCGTGATTCCGGGGGAACGGCTGGCGTAGTCGGCGGGCGCGTGCTGATGGGAACAATAATGCTCCGCCGTGCGGTTGAAATAGGGATCCAACCCCCACCCCAGCACGGCGTCTTCCGCTGCCTCCAGCCGGTGCCGCTTTCCATAGACCACCACTGTTGCCGATGGGAAATCGGGCGAAAAATCCAACTCCAGATAGGTGGGGGAATAGGGACTTTCCCCCCGGTACCGGCAGCCGAAGTCGAAGGCCATCTCCCCCTGGAGAATCCCGGCGGCGCCGGTCGCCAGCAGCCTGCCGCCGGACTGTACAAAGCGGCGCAGCCTGGCGGTCAGAGCCTCGTCCAACCGGACGGTGTCGGGGAGGAGAATGACCTTCAGCCCGTCGAAGCTGCTCTCCCGGTCCAATACCCGGTAGAGATAATGACCCTCCAGCAGCAGACGGTTGGCCCCTACGTCGGCGGGAGGGTTGTATGCCCCTGACAGGGCCTCTTCGGACAACAGGCCCACATCGGCGATCCGCTCGGCGCCGGTACACCAGGGCTCCCGGTCCTTCACCCGCGCATAGGCCTCCCCGATCAGCCGATAGGTGGCTTCGTCCGGGAAACCCAGCGGATGCATCTGGTCGCCGATGCTGCAGCGGGCGCCACAGGCCAGGGCAAGGGCGGTTTCGTAGAGTAGGGCATTGGCTGTTTTGTAGCCGCCGAATTCCCCCCAGTGGGTGTGAAATTTACCGGTCATGGCCAGCATGTCCCGGGGAAACTGCGAGGCATAGGCGGCGGTCAGCGGAAACAGGTCATACCCCCAGCCACCGGTCGGCAGCGCCTCGATCTGATAGTAGTCGTTTGCGTCTATCAGATCCCGCCGGCCGCGTGTGACATAGCCGTTATGATAGATCTGAATGTCGGGCTGAATACCTTTGGCCGCCTGGTTGATCGCCGTATAATACCGGCGATAGACCTCCTTGGCGAGAACGGCCACCTCCTCATCCCTGTCGGGATCCAGGCCGCGTGCTTTGAGATCGGCCCGGCATTTTTCACATACGCACAGCCGCTCGATGCAGATATCCATCGACAGGCCGTCGGCAGGAAAGAGGGTTAGAACTTCCTTCACCTGTTCCACCAGATAATCGAGGTAACCGGTGTTGAAGCACAAGGGGGTGAAGGGCGGCTCGGTCACTGCGGGCCAGGGATATTTGTCCTGCGCCCTCCATTCGGGATGGGCGCGGGCCGCCGCTTCATCCCAGCCGGCAGAGAGATAGATCTGGGTGGCAACCCCGATTTCCCGGCACGCCTCCAGCATCTCCCCCAGCAGGTTTCGGGACAGATGCGGATGGGACGGGAAGCGGGGGGAGGGATAATAGAGCCAGCCGTGGTGGCACTTGGCGAACAGGGTCACAGCGTCCACGTGCCCTGTCCGGAGCGCCTGCTGAAACCGACGTTTGTCAAAATCACGGCCGATATCCCGAATATGCTCGCTGGTATGGAAGTCCACATGGACCTCCCGAAAGGGTAAATGCTTCATTCCTTCTGATTTTCCTCCGTTGTCGGTATGTTTACGTAAACAGCAGGTTGACCGGGCCGTGCATATAGCCGGGGCCGGGCCGCTGCGGAAGATTCCAGGCTTCCGACTCGCGGGTCACGCCGCCGTCCACAGTGCAAGCGCCGTCCGTCACCACCTGGCAGATCCGCTCAAGCCACAGGTCCCCCCCTGCGGTCTCTTCAGAGACCACATAATAGGAGATTCCTGCCTGCAAGGTCACCGGGTTCTCCAAAGCGGCATACTTGAATCCGTTGGAATCGGCCCTCCCGACGGACATATCCACATAGGCAGTGGCGACAATTGCGTTATCGGCGGCCTGGTAGATGGTCAGCTTGTGCACGCCGGTGTTGCCGGCGTAGTGAAAGCGGCCAAGAGCCTGTACCGTTATGGGAGAATTCGGCGTGATTTTCATGCCCACCTCGCCGGTCAGAGCGTTGGTGGGCTGCCCAAGCGAGACATTGCGCACGAGCGAGTGCCCCAGAACCGGTTGTTTCCGCAGACTCAAAGAGGCATAGGCGTTGCCTACGCCGGCGTTTTTTACCGTCTCCTCCCGATAGGCATCGTTGCCCAGGGAATAGATGCTGCCGCCGGTGGAGTGGAAATTGATGTCGTTATTATAGTTGTTCACACAGACGTTGTCCGTCACCACCAGCCAGTTGGAACCCTCGTCCAGATAGATGCCGTAAACCGGCGCGCCGGCACGTCCGGTCCCGGCCCGCTGGACGTCGTGGATATAGTTCCCGCGGATCTGGGTGCCTTTCTGGGCGTTCAGGTTGTAGAATCCCGCCACATCCACGGTGGACAGGCCCGCGTGATGGATGTCATTGTAGGCAATGGTGTTCTCCTTGACGACATAGTCCCGCGTGCTCCAGCCCCAGCCGTTGGCAATCCCAATCGCGGAGGTATACCCCACCTCGTTGTTCCGTATGAGGATCTCATATCCCAGCACATTGGAGATGCCCTCTCCGCCCTTGAACTGCCGACCTGTCCAGGTGACGACATTGTTGGTGATCCGGATGTGATGGACGGCGGACTGCTCCGGATTGTCGGGGAGGTAGAGGTTGCCGGGGAGCTTGCCATAGGCGAAGACGCCAGTGGTGACCCCATTGCCCGAAATATCGGTGATCAGGCAGCCGTCCAGCGTGCTGTCATGGACGGCATGATAGAAATTCACGCCGCTGCCCCCGCTCCGGCGGACGACTGAGCGTTCGATCCGGATGTCGTGGGCGTTCTGCAGATGGAGGGCCGCCGTCGGGATATCCGTGTCCGGATGGGGGGTGCCGTTGTCCCGGGTGAAATAGTGGGTGGCCTGATATTCCTGAAAGGCGCCGTCCGCTGCCCGGCTGACAAAGCCGGCACATTCGAAGACCAGCCCTCTGAAGACCAGGTTGGACACTGGCGAGGTCATGCTGGTGCCCTGGATCCGGATCAGACCATCCACCCCCGGCGCGCAGACGTCGGCAGAGGCCATGTCCTCTCCTGCCCGCGGCTTATAATAGAGGGTACCGGCTGCGGCGTCATAATAATATTCGCCCGGTTCGTCCAGCAGTGCCCGGCTGTTCTGCAGGATATACTGGGTACATTCGTTGAGCAGGTCCGGGACAGCGGTCTTGAAAAAGAGGCTGGACGCCGGATCGGTTAGGGTGATTTCCGCCGCCGTGGGGTTATCCGCGACCCCGTCGACAGACCGGATGGGCAGGATATGCGTCTGCCAGTCCTGATAGAGCAGGACGTCGCCGTCAGAGACGCCCCGGACGTCCTCGGCTTTCACGAGGATTTTCTGCCGCTGCGTGTCGTACAGCAGCAGCTCCAGCGGAACCGCCCCGGAACTGGCGACGCTGGCGCGCTCGCCATTGACAAACAAAGCCTCTATCTCCGACAGCGGCGTTTTTGCCGACCAGATGCCGTCCTCGCCCTCGGTCCAGCCGGTGATACTGACGCCGCCGCTGATCCGGACCAGGTCTCCGGGATAGCTCATCCACACCACGTCAAAGCCGTTGCAGCCGGAATCCCTCTCGTCGAAGGTTAACACCGATCCGAGGGTATAGGTGCCCTCCCGCAGAACGACCGCGATATCCGCCTGCTGGGTCGGGGCGGCTGCGCGCACCGCCTCCTGGGCCTTCCGGAGGCTTTGGAACGGCGCCGCCTCCGAGCCGTCCCCCTGGTCGCTGCCGGAGGGAGAGACATAGAAGACCTGCCCGTAAGCCGAGTCGTCAAATACGACCGGATCCTCGGCTTGGACGGAGGGCGCCGACAGGGGGTAGAGAACGCCGGTCAGCATGACGACCAGGGCCAGGGTGGTGGCGGTGGGTGCCTTCCCGCTGCGTCCCTTGACAAAAAAGAGGATCAGGGCCGCCAGTAGAACCGCAGCCGCTACACCGAGCAGGATGACGGCGGTGATTTTCAGGGTGCGGCTGCCCGAGGGAGAACCCGGCGAACCCGCATTCCGCTGCACAATGCTGTCCTCCTCGCCGGAAACCAGGAAAGTGCCGTCCTCCGAGCGGGTATAGACGGCTCCGCCGCCTGCCGAGGGCTTCGCCGCATAACTGCCGTCCGCAAGGGGCAGCGAGCCGTTCAGCTTGCCGATCATGGTGGTAAACCAGGCGGGTTCGGCGGCGTTTTCCGCCGCATCCACGGCCGCACGCTGTTCAAAAATGGCATCTGCCGCCGCCTTGTCCATGTTCCCGTCTCCAATCTGTCCGATACTGTCCGCAGACCCTATGGGTTCTCCCTGGATGGCAAAATCCGCAAACGAGGCGGAGGCAGTCGCAGTGGTCAGGGAGAGGAAGCCGGAGGGAAAGGCGCCGTTGTTCACTGCCTGCCGGAGAACACCGTCCACCGACACCCGGATACTGCGCCCGCTGACCTCCAGGGTATACTCGTGCCAATCGTAGGGGTTTTCCACCGGGATCTGAAAGATCACCTGGGTTTTCGTCCAGTCATACAGCGCCAGCTGCCCGTATCCCTTCAGCGCCAGTGCGTAACCGCTCATCTCGGTGGTGTCGTCCGGCTTGGCCTTGCGGAACAGGATCCCGCTGTATCCTTCCGGGTCGCCGATCCGGTTCAGCTTCATCCGCACAGAAAGCGTGAAATCCTCATAGGCGTATTGAAAATAGCTGCCGTAGTGCCAGGAGGAACCCGAAACCAGCGAATCCGTCTGGGTATAGGCCCCGTCGGCATACTCCCAGGCGCCGTCGTAAGGGGTGAAATGGCCCGCGTTTTCCGCGAGGGAGTCTGTGACTTCCGCGGGCAGCGTTTCGGCGGCCGCCGAAAAGGCGAGGGCGGCCAGCAGAAGCGGCAGGGCGATCAAACAAGCCAGTTTTTTCATAGCCATCCTCCTAATTTGCAACAGACCGTTTGCGGGACCTGCGGACCGCGATCAGGATCAGCGCCCCGCCCGCCAGGATCCCGACGCCGCCCAGCACGAGCAGTGCGATATACAGGGCCGTGTCCCCTGAGGCGTCCGGTCCGGGCGCATCCGCCGGAGAGAATGCGGAAAAGCCGCCTGCCGCACCTGCGGTATCCTCCCCGTTTTCCTGAAGCAGGGGGATGGAGTCCTCGTCCGGAGGGGCAGGGATGTCCGTGCCGGAGCCCGCGCCCGCCATCAGGGAGAAGGAATCCAGATACAGATCGCCGGTATAGTTCTCCGCCGTCTCGTCCGTCGCCACATAGAATTCAATGAGAGACAGCCCGATACACTCCCCGATATCCACCGTCTGCCCGCCCGATTCCACGGACAGCCGGCCGTCGGCATAATGAAGGGTGAAGCCGGCTTCCAGCAGGGTCCAGTCCTGTATGGCTGCCTGGGAGATGACCAGCGTCTGCTGCGGATAGGTACGCTGATCCTCCTCGCCCGCGTAGCCGTAAACCGACAGCATCAGCATGGCTTTTGTCCCCGCCGGCGCCGCGGCATACCCGGAGAGGGTGTAGGGAGTATCGAGCTGCAGGGAATTCCCCTCCACCCGATACAGCAGCGTATCGCCCGCCGACCGGCGGTTATAAATTCGCGCGCTGTGCCCGCCGGAATGGCTGTAGGAGGGCACCTGCTCCACTCCGTAGGAGGAACCGTTTGTAAACCACAGGCCCACCTGGAGGGAATCGGCGAAGAGATCCGTCTCAAAGCCGCTGTTGTTGATGAGATTGCCCTCGAACTCTTCGGTGTCGGGCGCGCCCGTATGTCCCGTTGGAAGCGGCTGCGCGGGTGCCGGCGGCGCTGTATTCTTCATCAGGAAGGTATCGAGGTACAGATCCGGGCGCGGCGTGGCGCTGCTGTAGGCCTCCTGCGGCATGATCTGCACGGAGGACAGGCCTCGCACATGGGACAATGTATAGACATCGTTACCCACCGTGACGGTATAATCATAGTATCCGCTCTCCGCATGGCGGGCGGCGGTGACGGTCATGACCGCGGATAACTTCGTCCATCTCCCGGGAGAGACGGTCTTCCTGTCCGCTGTGATAACCACACTGGGGTACGGGTCATCCGCCGGGCCGCCATAGCCATAAATCTGCAGCAGCAGTTCCACGTTCGCGTTCTCGGCAGAGGAGATATAGCCGGAGATCTCATAGGGATCCCCCAGCGTGATCTGCCCGCCCTCCACCCGGTATTCCGCACGGTGCCAGAACAGTTCGCGCCCGGAAACCAGCAGACTGGCAGCTCCGGAATGGCTGTAGGAGGTGTCCTGCGTCAAAATGGCGGGGCAGCCGGCCATCGTGTACCATTTGCCGAATGCGTATTCCCCGCTGACAAAGTCCGCCTGCTCAAAGCCGGGATTTTCGATCAGATTGTCCGGATCCGATTCCGTGCCGGGAGCGCCCGCGTGTCCGGCAGGACGGGAGGGCGGCGGGGTAATGTCCTGCAGCAAAAAAGAGTCCAGATACAGGTCCGTACGGGGTGTGGCGGCACTGTAAGGCTCCTGCACCATCAGCAGGATTCCGGACAGGCCGTACACGTCTTCTATGACGACATCCGCGCCGCCCGACCAGGAGATCCACAGGTCATACAGCCCCTCCTCTTCGGCCGGAACCTGGGTGACGGTAAAGGCGCCGGACAACCCGGTCCACGTGCCCGGAGAGACCGCGCTGCGGCTGAGGGTCAGGGACTGGGAGGGATAGGTCCGGTTGTCCTCCGGCCCCGCATATCCAAAGATCTCCAGTATCAGCTCCACCTCCGTGTTCTCCAGAGAGGAGGCGTAGCCGGACAGTTCATAGGTGTGGGCCAACGCCAGCTTTTCCCCCGCAATACGGTATGCCGGCCGGTTCCAATGTTCCTCCCGCCGGCCCACCAGCAGGCTGGAGGTTCCGGAGTGGCTGTAGGTCGTGTCCCTTGTAAGGCTGACGGAAACGGGATCCGGATACCACTGCTCAAAGGCCATCTCGCTGCCGAGATCGTCTGTCTCAAAGCCGCCGTTATGCAGCAGATTGGACGTGTTCAGGGACGGATCCGGTGCGCCCGTATGCCCAGTGGGCCGGGAGGGCGGCGGCGTAATGTCCTGCAGCAGGAAGGAGTCCAGATACAGATCGGGCCGACTGTCGGAATCGTTGAAGGGCTCCTGAATCGTGATCTGCACCACCGAGAGTCCCGTCACTCCGGCGACAACGGCGATCTGATCCCCATAGGATATTGTCAGATCCACTTTTGAGGGGTCCTGCGGGCTGGCTGTCTGATAAATGGTGAAATCCGCCGAAAGCCGGGTCCAGCCGGAGGCGTCCGCCCGGCCGGAGGCCAGGGAGAGGTAGATACTGGGATAGGGGTTTTCCGCCGGCCCGCCGTAGCCGATGATTTCCACCGACAGCTCCACCGACAGCGCCTCCGCAGCGGAGACATAGCCGGAGAGTTTGTACAGATGGCCAAAGACGACCTGGCTGCCCTCCACCCGGTACTGAGCGCGGTGCCAGTGGGCGGTGCGGCCGGAGACTTTCAGGCTCGCGGTGCCCGACTGGCTGTAGTCGGTG
>DXWE01000004.1:24017-33418 GCA_019417045.1 Oscillospiraceae bacterium | reverse complement strand
GGATCAGGTTGCCCGCGATCTCCTCCGTGTTCTCCCCGCCCGCGTGACCGGTGGGCTGCTCGGGCTCGGGAGGCGGTATCTCCTGCCGTATCATTTGGAAGGAATCAAGATAGAGGTCCGGGAATGCCGTGGCATCCGCAGGCTGCTGGATATAGAACTCGATGCAGTCTGCTCCGGTAACCCCGGACAACACGCCCGACTGGTTCCCCCACGAGACCGTCACATCCACTTTGCCTTCCGCGGCAGGGGTGGAGCTGAATTGAAATTCGCCGTCAAGCTGTGTCCAGCCGTTCGGCCCGGCGGTCCCGGTAGCGAGGGTCATGGAAACGGAGGGATAGGGGTTTTCCGCCGGCCCGCCGTAGCCCCAGACCACGGCGATCAGCTCGACCGGGGTATCGGCAGCGGCGGAGACATAACCGGAGAGAGCATACGGGGTATCATACGCCATGTCCCCGCACCAGACACGGTACTGAGCGCGGTGCCAAAAGGCGGTGCGGCCGGAGACTTTCAGGCTCGCGGTGCCCGACTGGCTGTAGTCGGTGATCCGGGTCAGCACGGCGGTGCTGTCGGGAGTCTTGTACCATTTGCCGGTGGTGTGATCCGCCGCAAAGTCCTCCGCCTCAAAGCTGCTGTTATGGATCAGGTTGCCCGCGATCTCCTCCGTGTTCTCCCCGCCCGCGTGACCGGTGGGGGGAGCATCGATAAACCGGAAGGAGTCGAGCCACAGATCCGGGAAGGAGGAGGCGTCCGCTGGCTGCTGGATATAAAACTGCAGGGAGTCCAGGCCCGCCACATTTTCGATGAGGGCCATCTGGTCTCCATAGAAAATCCTCACATCCAGACGGTCGGGATTTTGCGGGTTTGCAGAGGTGACCACTTTCAGACTGCCGGACAGGAGTGTCCAGCCCTGTGGCCCGGCGGTACCGGTGGCCAGCACCAGACCTTCCTGGGAGGGCCAGGCGGTATCGGTGTAGCCAAAGACGTCCAGAATCAACTCCACCCGGGTGTCGGCGGCAGCCGAGACATAGCCGGAAAGGACATAGGCGGCGCCGGAACGGATTTCACTGCCGGGAATCCGGTATTGGGCCCGGTGCCAAAAGGCGGTGCGGCTCGAAACCCGCAGGCTGTGAGATCCCGATTGGCTGTAATTGTTCGCCTGATGGAGTACCGCCGTACTGCCGGGGGCGGGATACCATTTCCCAAACTGGTGATCGGTTGCGAAATCGTCCGTCTCAAAGCTGCTGTTGCGGATCCGGTTGCCCGCGGTATGTTCCGTGTCCTCCCCCTGCGCATGTGGAGCACCGCCTGCCTTGAACAGAAAGCTGTCCAGATAGAGGTCGGGGCAAAGGGAGTTCTCGTGATAGGCCTCCTGTACATAGATCTGTATGCAGTCCACGCCGGTGACCCCGGCGAGCACCTGGGACTGGCCCGCCCAGGATACGGTGACGTCCACCTTGCCCTGTGTGGCGCTTTCAGTGGCCGAGACACCAAACGACCCCGCCAGCATTTTCCAGGTGTCAGGGGAAACGGCGGCCGCATCCAGCGTCAGGGAAGCGGTGGGATATTCGTTCCCGGCCGGTCCTCCATAGGCGATGACGTCGACGTGCAGTTCTGCCGTCGTCTGGGCGGCAGCCGAGACGGCCCCCTGCAGATAATACGTCGTCTCATAGGCAAGGTCTCCAAACCAGATGCGATATTCACCGCGGCTCCAGAAGACGGTGCGGTCGGACACCTTCATGGAGCTGCCGCCGGCAAACGAGACGGAAGTCTCCCGGGACAGGGAGCTGTTGTTCGGGTACCATTTCCCATACCCCATGCCGGTGGCAAAGTCCCCGATATCGAATTCCGGGTCGTACAGCCGGTTGCCGGGGATGGTGTCCGACGCCTCGCCCGGTTGGGAGACGACCGGTTCTGCCCGCGTCGGAGCGGGCCACGCCTGCAGCAGCAGGGTCAGGCATACCGCACAGGAAATGAAGCAGGCCAGCGCGCGGCATGCACGCCGCCGGAAGGATTGAGTACCGTTCATAAAGCGCCTCCTCTTTTTATTGGGACGCCTGCCAGGCGTCCAGCTGTCGCTGCATCTCCTCAATAATTTTGTCTGAGCCGCTCTCCTTCAGCCGGGAGATAAAGACATCCAGCCGCTCGTAGGTCTGATCGCCGTAGACGCCGGAGACCAGCGGATACCAGAATTCGGTGTACACCGCCTGGCAGTTGGTGATCTCCACCCTAACGGGCGACGGGTCGAAGGTGAATCCCACTGCGGGGGAGAAGGCCGCGGACTGATTGATCCGGTCGGTCTGCTCCCACACGTCCTCCGGATATCCGGGCAGCAGATAGGATTGGAATTGGTCGCCGAATTCCCAGGCGGCGTTGATGGAATAGCCGGAATCCGGGATCAGTTCGATGTGGGTGTCGTCCAGCTTGGTATAATGCCGTCCTTCGATGCCGTAGCAGATCAGGTTATACAGCTGCGGATCGGTGTTGAGCAGTTCGATGAATTTTACGGCTCTTACGGGATTCTCCGAGGTGGCGCTGACTGCGGTCATGGTGGAGGCGACCCAGTTGGAGTAGTTGATGGAGGGACCGACGGGAATGCACACGCTCTCCCTGCCTCCCCGGCGCACCGTGTCCTCCCCCGCGCCGGACGGCTTCCAGGTGGCCATGTAGATACCATAGGATTTGGAGAAGTCGAAAGAGGTTGTGAGCACGTCGGGATGGATATAGCCCTTCTGATACCAGTCGATGGAATAGGCCAGCGCATCGCGGAATTTCTGGCTCTCAAACTGGTTGAACACGGTCATCTCCCCGGAGGAGACGTCGATCACTCCGGGCGTGTTGGCGCCGTACAGGTCATTAAATTGCAGAAGAGCCATCAGCCCCTGCGGATCCCACCCCTGGGTCAGATTGGTCATGTCCGCGCCGTGGTCAGCGCAGTAGGCGAGAAACCGGGTCATCCCGTCCGGCGTGGCAAAGTCCTCCTCCGTCATACCGGATGCCTCATACATGGCCTTGTCCAGGGACACCCCCGCGGTGCGGGCCATGATCTGCCGGTTGATGCTCCCGTAGATCCGCCCGTCAATCCGGGCGGCAGCCCAGATCTTTTCATCGTACATCTCCCAGGTGTGAGGGGCATATTGGGGGAGAAGGTCGGTGATGTCATACAGCCCCTCCAGCTCCACCAGCCGGGAGTATTTGTTGAGCCAGGGGCTGGTGAAGCAGAGGTCGAATTTGTCGCCCGCATTTACCGTCAGTTGCATGCGGGACTCGTAGTCTCCCACGACCACAGCATGGAGGGTGACAGTGGCATTGATCTTTTCCTGTGTGATCTCGTTAATGGCCGCTTCTACCAGGGACAGGTCTTTGGGAATGGTGGCGGCCTCCACGGCAATCCAGTAGTCCAGCTCATAGGGTTGCGATTCATCGTCGACCGGCAGGCCGTCCGCCCCTGTGCTGACATTGCCCGGGCCGCCCGGGTTACAACCGGCCAGCAGGGATATTCCCAGCAGGAGCAAAAGGCCCCAGATGGCTGCTTTTTTTCCGTTGCGTTTCATAACAGATACTCCTTCCAATCGAATTATTCCTTGATGGCGCCGGCCGTCAGCCCGCGCACAAAATATTTTTGGAAAAAGGAAAACACGAACAGCATGGGGCCTGTGGCGATGCAGCACATGGCGAACATCAGGGAATTTTCCGGCAGGGCACCTCCGGAGGCGATCAGCCCACCGGAGATCTCCGACTGCTTGATGTACTGGACATAGTTCACCAGACGGGTCAGCATGAGCTGCAGCGGCGTCAGCGCCGGATCCTCCGTATACATCAGGGCGGTAAAGGCGTCGTTCCAATACAGCAGTATGATGAAGAAGGTGACGGTGGCCATGCCCGCCTTGCACAGCGGAAGGGCGATGCGGACCAGCATGGTGAATTCTCCCGCACCGTCCATACGGGCGGATTCATACAGGGAGGCGGGGATCGCCTGGAAAAATACCCGCAGCAGAAACACATTTCCCGGGACGATCAGCAACGGCAGGATCAGCACCCAGATGGTATCATACAGATGCAGGACATTTTTCAGCAGAAGATAGGTGGGGACCAGTCCGCCGGAAAACAGCATGGTAAAAAAGAGATAGAAGGACATCGCCCGGCGCCACCGGAAGTGCGGTTTGGACAGGGGATAGGCCAGGAGCACCGTCAGCAGCAGATTCAGCGCCGTTCCCACCACAGTGACGAAAATAGTGACGCCATAGGCGTTTAAGATGTCCTCCGGATACTTGAAGGCATATTCGTATGCCGACAGGGTAAATTCCTGAGGCCAGAAGCGCAGCCCGTTTTCCAGGATTTTCTCCTCGCTGGAAAAGGAGGCGGACAGCACCAGGATAAACGGCAGCACACAGAACAGTACAAACAGGGAGAGAACCCCGTAGATCAGCAGCATGGACGGAGAAAGCCGCCTCTTTTTGACCGCACGCATTTGCTCTCCCCCTTAAAACAACGCCGATTTCGGCTCCAGCTTTTTGCTGATTTTATTGGCCGCCACGGAAAACACCAGACCCGCTATCGACTGCAACAGCCCAATGGCCGCGGCCACGGAAAAATCCCCGTCCTGCCGCAAAGCGCGGAATACATAGGTATCGATCACATCGGTGGTGGGATAGAGGGGCCCGCTGTTTTTCGTGAGGAAAAAGATCATGTTGAAGTCCACATGCATGATGTTGGCAAAGGACATGATGGTCAGCACAAAAATCATGGTTTTCAAATAGGGAACGCTGATATACCGCATCTTTTGAAAACGGTTGGCGCCGTCGATATCCGCCGCTTCATAGGTGCTGCGGTCGGCGTTCATCAGGGTGGCATAATAGATAATGGCGGATACGCCGGCACCCTTCCAGATGTTGGACAGGGTTAAAATCAGGGGCCAGTACTTGCTCTCCATGTAAAACTGGACGGTCTCTCCTGTCAGAGACTGGATCACGGACGTAATCAGCCCGCGGGAATCCAGCAGGCTCAGCAGAATCAGCGCCGCGACCGTCCAGGAGATGAAATAGGGGAAGAAAAACGCGGTCTGGGCCACTCGGAGATATTTCCGGCTGGAGATTTCGTACATCAGCAGCGCCAGAACCACGGATACCACCAGCCCTGTGGTAATAAACAGCAGATTCAAAAACAGTGTGTTGAACAGGATCCGGTAGAAGTTGGAGGAGGAGACGAGATACTTGAAATTCTCAAACCCCACAAATTCGCTGAAGAAGCCGGTGCGGGGCTTGTAATTCTGAAAGGCAATGACAATCCCCACCATGGGAAGATAGGAAAAGATAAAAATTTTAATCAGGGAGGGCGCCGCCATCAGCAGCAGCTGGCGGTCGGACTGCCGGTACAGATTCCCCTTCCGGCGGGCAGAGACGTTCATGAGCGGTCAATCTCCTTTCCAAACGGGCACGAGAGTGGCTGTGTTTTGCGCGAACGCAAGAGGCGGTTTTTTTACCCGGCTTGCCTACAAACACAGGCTGGGAATCAAAACAGGCCGGGAATACAGGGAGGGCCATCAGAAAATGGGAGGATATTTCCCTTTCTAAAGCGAAACGATTCGCTTTTGCAACAAAAAACCATCTGGATCTGTGCCAGTGCAGATCCGTTTTCTTGTACTGTAAAATTCTTTTTTTCAATGTTTATTATGTAATGTATGTAAAGAAAATGGAAAGCGGATGGATATCGACAAATTTGAAAAAGCGGAACGATTCGTGATTGGGCAAACGCCAATCAGGCGCGAGGAGGACCCACTGATTTATGGATTTCCAGCTTTGCACTCAGCAGGATAGTCTGCGGAAAGCCGCCGTAATTCCCGTTCATTCGGCGCAGCAGCAGTTCCACCAAAGAGAAAGCCATGTCCTCCATTGGCTGGTTGATCATTGTCAGAGAGGGTTTGATCAATTCGGACAACAGAATATTGTCAAAACCGACGACGGACAGATCCTCCGGAATGTTCAGCCCCAAGCGGTTGATCGCCATAATCGCGCCCAAAGTCGTATCGTAATTGGTGGCAAACAGGGCGGTGGGGGGAGAATCGCTTTTCATCAGCTCCAGGGTGCTGCGGTAAGCCGGTTTCATGGTAAAATCGTCGTACCGAATCAGGGATTCATCCGGGGTGAGACCCCGTTCCGCGAAAGCGGCGTCAAATCCGGCCCGGCGTTCATCCACGGTAAAGACGCCTCTGCCGCCGCAGAGCATGGCGATTCGTCGATGGCCCTGGTCAAGCAGATAGCGGATGGCTCCGGCTGCCGCCGCCCGGTTGTCAAGCAGGATTGCGTCTGCCGCAAATCCCTGCACCGGTTTATCCAGCAGCACAATGGGAATGGACAGATCTCGCGCCCGGGCTAAGTCGGCGGCCTGTAGAAAACTCGGAAGAATGACGAGGCCGTCGGGACGGCGGTCGCACAGGAAGTCCAGTTTTTTCAGTTCCTGTTCCTTCCCACCCTGGCAGTCGCACACAAAAACTCCGTAGCCATTCTGTTCCAGCAGGGTTTCCGCCTTGGAAATAATGGTGGAGGTGTACAGGGCGTTGAGTGTGGGCACCAGGAACCCCACCATAAAGGTGCGGGATTTACGAAGTCCCTGCGCGATATAGTTGGGGCGATAATGCAGCTTTTCGATAGCGCGGACAATATTGATTCGGTTCTCCGACTGCACGTTGCCGCCGTTGAGGAATTTGGAAACTGTGGTTTTGGAAACGCCTGCACAGCGGGCCACATCGGTGATTGTCACAGCCATTTGTAGATGTCTTCTCCTTATTGTATTCCATAAAAGCAAAACGTTACGCTATTGATTAAACCTTCTCTCAGTTACAAATTAACATAGTGAGAGGCAAATGTCAACGTGTTTGCACAAAAATTTTTTAAAATCGAAGAAAAAATATTGAAATTTTTGCGTTTCTGGAATTTCAGCACAAATTAATTCTATCAGGAGAAGCAAATCGTTCCGCTTTAAAATTCATTCTAATCTTTTTTGTGAGCGCTTTTGCGCTCCGGCAGACCCCTTCCGACCGGAACGCGGTTGCCTAATCATTTTTCCTGTCGTTGACATTCCCTCCGTACTCTCTTTTCCGGGTCCCGGGGACGGTGCCTCTTCGGCGCTGTCTGCGAAAACAGATTGCAGCCTTTGTATAAGTCTCTGTTGCCGCGGAATTTCCCGGATGAAAAATGAGGGCTTCGGGAATCGCAACGGGGACACGTCGGTGACGGGCGGATGAGGCACGGCCCACCTGCGGCCCGCCTGTTAGGGAAAAAGAAAAACCTGCTCAGCGCAACTGGCTCACCGCAGGTGCGCAAGGCACAAAAAAACGGCCGGCAACTCCTCACGAATTACCGACCGCAAGCCTGGCGCGCCCGGAGGGATTCGAACCCCCGACCTTTTGGTTCGTAGCCAAACACTCTATCCAACTGAGCTACGAGCGCGTGTTTTCAGAGCAGTACCTATTATACCATGTCCAGGCGCTTTGTCAAGCACATTCTGTAAAAAGGCGGGGGATTCCTCCCCCGCCTTTTCCCGCTGTCTGCCCGCCGTCACAGGGTATGGTGCCGAAACTCCGACGGGGTGATGCCCTCCACCCGTTTAAATGTCCGGCTGAAATCCTGTACCTTCTCAAACCCCATCCTCTGGGAGATCTCGCAGATCGAGAGATTGGTGTACTGGATCAGCTCCTTTGCCTTCTGGATCCGCAGCAGCTGATGATATTGGATCGGGGAAATGTTGTATGTCTGGCGGAAAATCCGCCCCAGATAGGTTTTGTTCAGATAATACATGTCCGCCATTTCGTCCAGCGTCACCCGGCGCTCCAGATTGTGCTCCAAAAACAGCTTGATCTGTGCAGCATAATCCTCTTTCCGGGTGGCTTTTTCGTTTTTGGTCCAATAGATCTCCGCCAACAACTGGCTGAACATCCGCAAAAACGACCATTGCAGGTTCAGCTCCCGGAACACCTGCGAATTATTAAAAATGTAGATGACATCAAAAATCAGCTGCTCGATCAGCCGCGGGTTGCTCACATGGATATACGACGGAAAGGGTGACAGAAGCTCCGGCGTGACATCCGGGCGGAAATATCTCTTGTCCTGTTCCGTCATCTGTTCCGGCGGCACAAGGGGAATGGGAACTTCCTCCCGATCCTCATAATACAGCAGATCAAAATGGATGTGTGGCTGGCACAGCAGCCCCTGTCCATGGACAATGATCGAATGCCGCTGTCCGGGCTTGAAAAAGAAGATATCTCCAGGCTTCCCCTCGTATACGACGCCCTCGATCGTGATCGTCGCCGCGCCATCCTTGATGTACATGATCTCATAGTCAAAAATAACGCGGTCGGGGATGCTGTTCACCGCATCCATATAGTCGTACCACGCCCGCCGGACATAGGGGTTCAGCTGCTTGAGCATCTCGTTCCGCCCTTCTCTTCTGTAGCCAGGCTCCGTTTTCTCTTCCGTTTTCTCTTTTCCTATTATAAAGATCGAGATTTCATTTGTCAAATCTTTACCGGTGCCCGGCAGTGGATCGGAAGGGACAGCCTGTATTTTTTCTTCCCTTCACCTGATAAAAATGCTCATTTTTTGACCAGTTCCCAAGGATTATGCGCCTTTTTTCTAAAATTTTATGGGATGGATACTTCTTTGCCATCCAAAATTTGTATGATTCTGATAAGCAAAACAATATCTGACACAGAATATGGCAATCTGAAAGTCGTGAATTGATAAATCTATGTCGTTATAAAATATTGAATTGAGACATGACTTTTTGTATATTATGGATAGTGAGGTTTTCTCCTGTGGAAAATTTGGATTCGACATTTGTCGAAAGAGGGCAAATGTGTGAATACAGTGTTAAGGAGGTCATGGAAAATGAAGAAATGGTTAGCATTGGTGTTGGCGTTGGCGCTGGCGGTTGGGTTGGCTGCCTGCTCGGGCGACACGACCAGCGACCCGTCGAGCACGGCGGGGACCACCACCACAGCCCCCACCGAACCCACCACGGAGCCGACGGAGCCCCTGCCCACCGAGGCGGACGGCGCCACGGTCGTGATGCAGCTCAACTGCGACTCTGCGGACGGCTGGCAGACGGATAACGCGGGCGAATTTGGCGATTTCCTCGTGTCCGGCAAGCTGGACACGGAGAACATGAAAGAGGGCACCGGCTGCCTGTCTGTCAGCGGCAACGACAACCAGCCCGGCACCTTCCTGTCCCCCTCCGCCACCTTCATGTGGACGGGTGATCCGGTGGACACCGGCCTGACGCAGGAAGACGGCGCGATCCGGATGTGGATCTATGTGTCCGACCCGGCGGCAGTGGATGTTGCTTCCAAGGTGCAGATCGGCTCGGCCGGCGGCCCGGATGTCGACAACTACGAGTTCATCTTCGGC
>DXWE01000004.1:15163-24007 GCA_019417045.1 Oscillospiraceae bacterium | reverse complement strand
CGACCAGAGCGTGTGCACCCATTCCGGCATCCTGACCGAGGGCTGGAACGAGATCACCCTCAACCTGAGCGACGCTTACAAGGTCGGCAACCCGGACCTGAGCGCGGTCAACTTCATCAAGTTCTATGCGCTGATCATGCCGGCCGACGTGACGGTCAAGATCGACGACGTGCGGCTGATCAAGCTTCCCTGACATAGCGGAATAGCTGGCGCAAAACAGTGCCGTACAGGACGATGAACAGAAAAACGGTTCATCGTCCTGTCTTTCCCTAAGAGATTTTCCTCGAAATCCGTTTGAGAAAGGAAGGGTATGAATGAAACGAATCCTATCGTTGGTGTTGATCCTGGCGATGCTGCTGCTGGGCGTCACCGCCTGCAAGGGCGACGGAGAAACCTCCGGGACGGGCGACAACGGCGAGCACGAGCCGGTCACCATCACGTTCGGCGGCTGGGGCGACTATTTCCTGCTGCGCGAACAGTGCGACGCGTTTGAAGAGAAGTATCCCTGGATCACGGTGGAGGTTGTCAAGCCGGTGGGCCAGGACTGGTACGCGGACGACCTGATCCAGCTGGCCGCGACCGGCGAAATGCCCGATGTGTTCAACATCGAGAACCTGCCGGTGGCCATGCAGAATGAGTGGTGCCTGGACATCACCGACTATTTCAACGAAGACCCTGACAGCAGCACCTATCCGGAATGGCTGCTCGAGTACTGCAAGTCCAACGACCGGATGTACACGCTGGTCAGCACGATGTACGTCGACCTCGTGCAAATCAACCTGAGCCTGCTGGACGACAACAACATCGCGACCCCGGGGTATGACTGGACGATCGACGAGTTTATGAACGTGCTGCGCGGCACCTCCGTGCTCGGCGAGAGCATCGGCACCGGCAACCTGATCGACTACCTGCAGTGGCTGCCCGCCCAGTTCGGCAACCCGGACATCGGGTATTATTCCTACAACACCAAGACCAAGCAGTTCGAGTTTGGTACGGAGTTTGTGGAGACGGTCAACATCCTCAAGGAGCTGTTTGACGACAACACCGCGCTGTACAACACGATGGACGTCCAGATCGGACAGGCGAACACCGGCGCGACCGACGAGGAGAACCAGCAGATCTCCGACGACCGGTTCAACTACATGCAGGAGAACTACGGCTGCACGAGCGATTTCTGGTACAAGGGCCTGTTCGGCATCCAGAGCAATTCCTCCTGGGCGCTCAACTGGGAGACGTACTATGCGAATCTCTACACCGGGTTCGACTGGGACATCTATCCCTTCCCGGTGAAGAACGCCGGCGACCAGTCGCGGGTGTGCATCCTCAACGAGTTCCTGTCCGTGTCGGCCGCGACCGAGCATCCCTATGAGTCCTACCTGCTCGCCAAATACATGTCGTATGACCTGGACGGGTTCGAGGCCAAGGTGAACTTCATGTCCACCTATGACAAGAAGGCGACCATGGAGAAATACGGCAGCAATTACTCCCCGACCATGTTCGCGACCACGCTGCACATCTACCAGATCCCGCCCTCCACCGACGCCCGCGCCGTGGAGCTGTATGAGCGCATCAACCCGAACCTCGACAAAGAGGGTCTGAGCTGGCTCTTCAGCCACATGAACGACAACGGGTTCCTGAACGGCATCCGCGTGATTCCGGGATACGACGAGATCGTCTCGACCATCAACAGCAGTATTGTCAACGACGTGTTCACCGGCAACAAGACGGCCGCAGACGTGGCGGTCGAGCTCGAGTCGATCTGCAACGAGATCCTGAACTCCACGCGTGCGGAGTTCGGCATGGCCTAACCTCTCAACCGGCGATTTTTCGCCGTCATCTCTTCGGAAGGAATGAGGCAGTAGTATGAACAGACGAACGGGAGCATTCCAAAAAGCCGGCGGCCTGCGGCTGCTGTGCGTCCTGCTGTGCGTCGCCCTGCTGACGGGGCTGCTGTCCGGGTTCGTCTATGTGCAGTCGGACGCGGGGGTGGCCGCCCCTCTAAAGGCGGCGGCTGCCCGGCTGTCCGCCGGGACCGCGGATGACGACACCCGCGTCCTGGGGCAGGGGACGATTGCCGTTTCCGCCGAGGACTTCTATGTAACCACGCCCGGGGATGCGGCCCTCGAGACCTTCGAGGGCCGCCCCGCGGTGCGGGTGGAGGCGGGGGGCTCGCTCTGCTTTGATGTGCAGGTCCCGGCCGCCGGCGCCTACCGGCTGCAGCTGACCTATTTCCTGCCCTCCGACGCGCTGATGACCACCCGCGTGTCGCTCGCCATCAACGGGGAGAGCGTGGAGACCGCCATGCGGCTCCCCTCCCAATGGGCCAACAATTTGAACTACACGACCGACGAGTACGGCAATGAGCTGTATTCCATGCCCGACCGGGTGTATGCGTGGCTGACGCACACGCTCAACAACCGGTTGTATCAGTATCAGGGCGGCCTGTATTTTGATCTGCAGGCCGGCACCAACCACATCGAGCTGACCGTCACAGAAACCGAGCTGTATCTGGCGCAGGCGGTGTTTGCCGGCGAAGAGGATGTGCCGACCTACGAGCAGTGGGCGGCCGGACAGCCGGCGGCGCCCGCCGTGGACGGTGAGCCGCAGCAGGTGACGGTGGAGGGGGAAAAATACACCTTCCAAAACCGCGCCCAGATCCATCCGGACAAGTCCCGGGACGCCAATCTGGAACCGTTCGATCCGGCGGTCAACCGGGTCAACTCCCTGGCGGCCACGTCGTGGGGAGACGTGGGCGACGCCGTCACGTGGCAGTTTGACATCCCCGAAGACGGCTACTATGCCGTGGTGTTCAAATTCCGACAGAGTGAAAAGGACGATATCGCGTCCTATCGACATATCTACATAGACGGGGAGATCCCGTTTTCTGAGCTGTACAACTACGCGTTTGCCTATACCGGCAGCCGCAACCAGAACGAGACGCTCTCGGTGGACGGGGAAACCGTGTATTTCTACTTCACCGCCGGCACGCACGAGATCACCCTGGAGACCACCGCGGAGGTGTTCGCCGACGCGGACGAGCGCGTGCGCGAGCTCGTGTCCAGCATGAACGCGCTGGCGATGGACATCCGCGCAGTGACGGGCGGGCAGTCGGACGAGGACCGCGACTGGCACATCGACCAGTATCTGCCCTCCCTGCCCGAGGACCTCGCCGCCCTGCAGACACAGATGGAGGAGCTGTACGGTATTATCTCCGCGCTCAACGGCTCGGAGACGGTGCTGTCCACGCTGTCCGCCGCGTACCAGACCGTGCAGGGGTATCTGGAGGACAAGGACGGGCTCGAGCGGCTGGTGAACAACCTCGGGGCGTTTGCCCAGGCGACCGGCTCGCTGGCCGAGTCGGTCTCTCAGATCAGCGAAAAGCTGCTGCCCCAGCCGCTCACCATCGACCGGCTGTATATCACGCAGGCGCCAGACGACGTGCCGAAAGCCAACATCGGCTTTTTCACCTCGCTCGGCCGTGAGATCCAGAAGCTCTTTATGTCCTTTACCGTCAAGAGTGGCGCCACCCAGGAGGTGCGGGACGACTGCCTGAACGTGTGGGTACTCGGCTCCGCGCCGCAGGTGGAGGTCTTAAAGCAGCTGGTGGCCGAGCAGTATGAGGACGGCGAGGTCTTCATCTCCATCCTGCAGGACGAGCAGAAGCTGCTGCTTGCGCTCGCCACCGGGGAGGCTCCCGACGTGGTGCTCGGCGGCACGCGCAACAAGCCCTACGATTTCGGGCTGCGGGACGCGGTGTATGACCTGACACAGTTTTCGGATTTCCAGGAGTACGCCTCCCAGTTTAACCCCGAATATTTCGTCCCGTTTATTCAGGGGGACGCGGTGTACGCGCTGCCCCAGACGGTGAACTTCTTTGTGACCTTCTACCGGCAGGATATCCTGGACTCGCTGGGCCTCGACGTCCCCGCGACCTGGGACGAGCTGATCGCCGACCTGCCGACCCTCTACCGGCGGGGTATGAACGTCAACCTGCCGATTGCGAACGCGGCTTCCGTCAAGCCGCTGACCTTCACGATGCCGTATCTCTTCCAGTATAACGGCTCCCTGTATGCCGAGGACGGGCTGGAGCTCTCGCTCGGCGACCCCGAGACCATGCAGGCGTTCACGATGATGACCGACCTGTTCACCAAATACAGCGCGCCGGTCACGGTGAGCAACTTCTATGTCAGCTTCCGCAACGGCACGGTACCGCTCGGTATCTCGGATGTCGGCACCTACCTGCTGCTCACGCAGGCGGCGATGGAGATCGACGGCCTGTGGGGCCTCGCGCCCGGTATTGGGACGCGGCAGGAGGACGGCAGCGTCAACCACGACTATACGGCCGTGGCGTCGCCCTGCTATATTCTGAAGGATACCCGCGATCCGGAGCGGTCGTGGGAGTTCCTGAAATGGTGGATGAGCACCGATACCCAACTGCGCTATTCCGAGACGCTGGTCGCCACCTACGGCCAGTCCTACCTCTGGCTCAGCGCCAACCTGGAGGCGCTGAGCGGCATCTCCTCCATCCCGGCGGAGCACAAGGAGGTCATCCTGGATCAGCTGAACAACGTACAGGAGATTCCCTCCCACCCGGCGAGCTCGCTGGTGGAGCGCTCGCTCTCCAACGCGTGGGCCAGCGTGGTGCTCTCGGGCATGGACACGCGCACGGCGCTGGACAAGGCGGTGATCGAGGAATCCCGCGACATCGCGCGCAAGCTGCGGGAGTTCGGGTTCATTGATGAAAATGGAAATGTCCTCCAGCCGCTGCAGCTCGCGACCAGCGAGAAGGCGCGTGAATTGATAGGGGTGAAGCCGGAATGAAATCCATATCGCTGCCCAGGCGCCGCCTGCACCGGGAGGGCGGGCCGTCGATCGTGCTCTTTCTGCTCCCCTACCTGCTGCTGTTTTCGATCTTCATCCTGCTGCCGATCCTGCTCGCGGTACTGTTGAGCTTTACCCACTACAACGGGGTGCAGTCGCCGGAGTTTGCGGGGCTGGACAATTATATCTCGATTTTCACCCAGGACCGCGTGTTCATGCAGAACGTGCTGCCGAACACCCTGTGGATCGCGATCATCGTGGGCCCGCTCGGGTTTGCGCTGCAATTTCTGCTCGCCTGGATGCTCGCCCACGTGCCGCGCGCACCGCGCACGGTGCTGTCGCTGATCTTCTACTCCCCCTCCCTGACCAGCGGCATCGCGATGGCCTCGATCTGGAAGATTCTGTTCTCCGGGGACCGGCTCGGGTATATCAACTCCCTGCTGCTGAAATGGAACTTTATCGAGGCCCCCATCAATTTCACGACGGATCCCCAGTACCTGCTGCCCCTGATGATCGTCATCACCCTGTGGTCCAGCATGGGGATCGGGTTTTTGTCCATCCTCGCGGGGATTTTGAATTACGACAACGAAATCTATGAGGCGGCCTATGTGGACGGCCTGTCCAACCGCTTTCAGGAGATCGTGTACATCACCATCCCCACCATGAAGCCCGCCATGCTGTTCGCGGCGGTCATGTGCATCGTCAACACCTTTTCGGTCGGCCAGGTGGCGATCGACCTCACGGGCGCCAACCCGACGCCGCAATACTCCGGCCAGACGTTTGTCACGCACATCTCCGACCGCGGGTTCAACCTGTATGAGATGGGGTATGCGGCGGCACTGTCGGTCGTGATGCTGCTGCTGGTATTTCTGGTGTCGCGGCTGGCCAACAAGCTGTTTCTGGAGCAGCCGCCGCGCCGGGAGAAGCGGCGGAAAAAGAAGGAGGCGAAATAAATGCGGTCACGGTCCCTGGGCGATAAGCTCAATCCCAGCCGATACAGCGTCAGCCAGATCAAATATTTCGTCATCCTGATCCCGCTGGCGATCTTTTACGCGCTGCCCATTGTCTTTATCTTCTCCACCGCGTTCAAGCCGCTCACCGAGCTGTTTGCGTTCCCGCCGAAATTCTTCGTGCAGGACCCGACAACCGAGAACTTCCGCGAGCTCATCTCCGTGCTCTCGAGCTCGACCGTGCCGTTCGGGCGGTACCTGATCAACAGCATCCTCACCACCCTGATCGTCGTGGTGGTGAGCGTGGTCATCTCGCTGTACGCCGCCTACACGCTGGCGAAAAAGCGCTTCCGCTGCAAGGGACTGATCAACACCGTCAACACAATGGCGCTGATGTTCGTCCCGACGGCGGTGACCATCCCGCGGTTCCTGATTATGAAGGAGACCGGCGTGATTAACTCGTTTTTTGCGCTGATCCTGCCGCTGATCGCGCTGCCGGTGGGCCTGTTTTTGCTCGTGCAGTTCATCTCCGACGTGCCGGACGCACTGATCGAGGCCGCCCGGATCGACGGGGCGGGGGAAAACCGGATTGTGCTGCGGATCGTGGCGCCGATCGTGAAACCCGCACTGAGCACGGTGGCGATCCTCGCGTTCCAGAGCGCCTGGAACGCGACCGAGCCGTCCAGCCTGTTTGTGGCGGACGACCTGCTGCGGACCTTCCCCTACTACATCAGCACGCTGGCGTCCAACCAGGGCAACACGGTCGCGGGCGCCGGGATCGTGGCCGCGGCCACGCTGGTGCTCTTTATCCCCAATCTGGTGGTATTCATCTTTATGCAGAGCCGGGTGCTCAACACCATGGCGCATTCCGGTATCAAATGAGCGGGCGAGGTGAGAGGACAGCATGAAAAGACACCTGAAACCATTTCCGGCGCTGCTTGTCGCTCTGCTGCTCCTCGGCGGGAGCGCGCTGCCGGCGGCGGCCACCCAGTCCACCAGCTATACCTTTTCCCAGTCCACCACGGGCGATGAGCTCGCGATCACGGATGACGCCTTCCTGCCGGCGGGCGCCTATCTGGAGCTGGGCCTGAACGCCGCGCAGGATCTGGAGGCCCGCAACGGCCTGCTGTATATCGCGGACACGGGCAACAAGCGGGTACTGGTGCTCGACCCCGTCCGGCAGCTCACCCGGGAGATCGGGGTCGGGATCCTCAACCAGCCGCAGGGGGTTGCGGCGGACGATGCCGGCCGGATCTATGTGGCCGATTACGCGAATAACGCGGTCTACCGGTTCAGCGCCGACGGGGAGCTGGAACTGACCTTTGAGCGGCCGACCAGCGCCCTTTACGGCGAGACGGCGGGCTTTTCGCCCCGCAAGGTGGCCCCCGACGGGACCGGCGGCGTCTACATCGTGGTGGACGGCACGGTCAACGGCCTGGTACAGATGGACAAAAACGGCGAATTTCTCGGATATTACGCCTCCAACACGGTCAACAAGAGCCTCTACGCAAAATTCCTGGATGTGTTCCTGACCGATGAGCAGCTGGCGCAGTTTGTCTCCTATACGCCGGACAGCTTCGGCAACCTGATGATGGGATCCGACGGGCTGGTATACACGGTGTGCATGGGAAAAGAGCGCACCATCCAGAAGCACAGCCTGGCCGGCACCAACGTCTTTGCCACGCGGGACGACCTGCCGTTGCTCGACGACATCGCGGACATCTGCATGTCGCCGGACGGATACATCTATATCTTCTGCGCGGATGGCATGGTCACCGAGCTGACCCGGGACGGCTACATGCTGTACGGGTTCGGCGCGGTGCTGGAGGACGCGGCCCGGCTGGGGCTGACCGCCTCCCCCGCCGGCATCGGGGTGGACGAAAACCACAACGTCTACCTGCTCGACAAGACGACCAACACCATCCAGGTGTACCGCCCGACCGAATCGCACGACGAGATCATTCAGGCGCTGAACAGCTACCAGGCCGGCCATTATGACGAGACCAAGGCCATTCTCGAAAACACGCTGAAATACAACAGCACCTCCTATTTCGCGCACCTGTATCTCGGGCTGACCTACATGCACGAGGGGGACTACGAGACCGCGGCGGCTGAGTTCAAGAGCGCGAAAAACTGGGAGGAGTATTCCAACGCCTACTGGGACATCCGCAACGACTTTTTGCAGGCCAATCTGATCTGGATCCTGCTTGTGGTGATTCTCGCGGTCGTGCTGCTGGTCACCTGGCGCAGCCGGAACCCCCGGCCCGCCTATGACGGCTATGCGGAGTTCCGCGCCATGAAAAACCAGTGGCAGGCCCTGCAGCCGCGGGTGGTTCGGCGGACCATCCTGCACCCGGTCGACACCGCCTATCAGCTGCGTGCGGGCTATATGGGGCGCGGGTATCTCGTGCCGATTCTCACACTGCTGGTGGGATATGTGGTGTTCGCGGTGTGGCGGCTGTGCTCCGGCCCGATCTTCTCGGTCGAGCTCGAGGATTTCTCGCTGTTCGCCAATTTCGGATACTATGCGGCGATCTTCGGGCTGTTTGTACTCTGCAATTTCCTGATCGTGTCCATCCTGGACGGCGAGAGCAGCTTTTTGATGATCCTCTCCGCCACCGGTTATGCGATGCTGCCCTTTATCCTGACCTTCCCGGTCCTGACCCTGATCAAGAATTTCCTCACGCTGGACGAGGCGCTGATTACGTCCACGCTGGAGGTTGTCATCATCGGGCTGTGTCTGTTCACGCTGTTCCTGATGCTTAAAATCATCCACGCCTACTCTGTTAAGAAGCTGATCGGCACCCTGCTGCTGACCGTCTTCCTCATGGCGCTGATCGTGCTGTTCGGGTCGCTGCTCTACCTGCTGTGCAAGCAGATTGTCGACTTCTTTATGCAACTCTACATGGAGGTGGTCATTCGTGGGTAAGAAATGGCTGGCGCTGCTGTGTGCCTGCGCCGTGCTGCTGACCTTCCAGGCCTCCGCCGCGCAGCCGCTGTCCGCCCCCGGGACGGATGCCGGCGCTGTAGAGGAGCAGCCCGGCGGGGAGGCCGCCGGGCTGCTCCTCTACAG
>DXWE01000004.1:0-15153 GCA_019417045.1 Oscillospiraceae bacterium | reverse complement strand
GCGGCTCCGAAGACACGACCGGCGGCGCGACCGACGGCTGGTCTTCGACCACCTACATGGACGCGAGCGTCGTGAAGGCGGATGTGGAGGGATCGCATCCGAGCGACGTCCTGATCGAGGGCGACCGCCTGGTGTGCGAGAGCGACACACTGCGGCTCTATTATAACGAGAGCACCTCCATCCTCAAGGTGGAGGACCGCCGCAACGGCTATCTCTGGTCGAGCGGCCAGCAGAACGAGGCCACCGAGTCCCTCTCCGCCAGATGGCAGGGGTTCTCCCACGCGCTCGCCTCCGCGGAGTTCATCACCCGCTCCACCATGACGACCTCCGAGCTCAACCCGGACTTTGACAGCCAGCAGACCACCTATCTCGACAACGGGTTCGAGGTGCGGCTCACCTTCCAGCGGGCCAAGCTCTCGCTGCTGCTGCGGTTCACGCTCGAGGACGACAAGCTGACGGTCGAGGTGCCGGACGAGGAGATCGTGGGCGAGGACGAGGGGATCGTGCTCTCGAAACTCTATGTGCTCCCCTTCTTCGGCGCCACCATGGCCAACCAGGGCGCCGGCTATCTGTTCGTGCCGGACGGGTCGGGCGCGCTGATCCGGTTCGGCGCCTCCATGACGGGGACCGGCCAGTATACCGGCCACATCTACGGCAACGACGTCTCCATCACCGGGATCGGCGCGGGCAACGTCTCCACCAACAAGGTGCCGAAGCCCGACCGGGAGTCGGTGCGCCTGCCGGTGTTCGGGACGGTGCACGGCTCCCGCCAGAACGCGGTGCTCTACCAGGTGACGCAGGGCGCGGAATACTGCGACATTGTCGCCAATCCCGCCGGCAACGTGATCGACTGGTACTGGATCGCCCCGCATTTCATCTATAACGAGATGTACAACCAGCAGGACAACACCAATTCCGGCTTCCTGATGGTGCAGGGGGAACAGAACGTGGTCAACGCCTCGTTCACCATGACCTTCCTCGCGCAGGAGGAGGCGAGCTACGTCGGGATGGCCAAGGCCTACCGGCAGGAGCTGATCGATGCGGGTGTGCTGTCCCCCTCCGGCACGAAGAGCGGGGACATCCCGCTGCTGCTCGACTGCCTGATGGGCGAGAGTGAGAGCAACGGACTGCTCACCACCGGCGTGGTGCTCACCGAACTGACCGACCTGTCCCGATGGCAGGAGGTGTTGTCCGGTGCAGGGATTCACAACATCCTCTATTCCCTGCGCGGCGCCTCCAAGGGCGGATACAGCCGGGAGGATCTCGACGACTTCTCCCTGTGGGGCAAGGTGGGCTCAAAGTCCGAGCTGGAAGAGCTGCAATCCCTCGGGATGCAGCTGGTGTGGCGCAAGGACCTGATGACCGCGTTTGACGGGCAGGTGTCCAACAACGAGCTCGCCTATGCGATCAACCGGGTATTTGCCTACGACGACTACTACGGGTATCTCGACGAGGAGATCCACTTCGCCAACCTCGAGACCGTGGCGGACATCGTGCAGGCCGCCGGCGAGGACGGGCTGCTCTCCTCCCTCGCGGTCTCCTCCCTGCCCAACCTGCTCATCGCCAATTACAAGTCGGGGTCGAGCTATTCCCGGCTGCAGGCCAGGGACACGGTGGTCTCCCTGCTCGATGCGCTGCAAAACCAGCAGGATTCCCTGCTCTTACAGGCGCCGAACGCCTATGCGTTCCCCTTCGCAAGCGCTGCCTACGATCTGCCGGCCAATCACTCCTACCTGCTGTACGAGACGGACGCGGTGCCGTTTTTGCAGATCGTGCTGGGCGGCAGTGTGGATCTGTACGCCCGTTCGGATACGGTACTGCGCGCGGGCGACGCCTCCGTGCTGAAGCTCATCGATTTCAACCTCTATCCGCAGTTCACCGTCACCGAGGCCTCCTCCTCGGCGCTGACCAAGACCAACTCCCTCACCCAGTTCGCCACCCACTTCGACAGCCTGTCGGACGACATTGTCGCGATCTACCAGACGGTCAACGCGGTGCTCGCCCCGGTGTCGGGCGCGCTGCTGACCGACCGGCAGGTGGTGCGGGACAACGTCGCCGTGTCGACCTATGACAACGGCTGGAGCGTGGTGGTCAATTACAGCGCCGAGACGTATACGCAGGGCTCTGTCTCGGTGCCCGCGCAGTCTGCCGTCTCGGTGCAGACCTCGCAGCTCGGGGAAGGCGGTGACGCGGCATGACCAGGCGCTCCCCCCGCCGGCGGGGCCTCAAGATCGCGACCCGCCGCAAGCTGTTCTCCTTCTCGTGCACGCTGCCGTGGATCATCGGGTTTGCGGTGTTCACGCTGTATCCCATTATCCAGTCGCTGCTGTACAGCTTCAGCAAAACGAAATTCCGGCCGGACGCCAGCGTCACGCTGCAATTCGTGGGGCTGGAGAACTACACGAACGTCCTGATGAAAAACACCCAGTTCAAACTGGCGCTCACCGGCTACTTACAGCAGATGTTCTTCATGGTGCCGATGATCCTGGTGTTCGCACTGGTCACGGCGCTGTTCCTCAACTCCAAAATCCGGTTCCGCCGGGTGTACCGCACGATCTATTTCCTGCCGGTCATCCTGATCCAGGGCGTGCTGTACGAGATCGTGCAGAGCCTGGACGCGATGTCCATCAGCGGGCTGGATAAATTCTTTGTGTTTGACTTCATCTCCCAGAAAATGCCCGGCATCATCTCCACCCCCATCATGTATATCATGAACAACTTCATCACCATCATCTGGATGAGCGGGGTGCAGATTCTGATCTGTCTGGCCGGGCTGCAGCGGATCGACCGCCGGATTTACGAGGCGGCCAGCGTGGACGGCGCCAGCGCGTGGCAGAGCTTCTGGAAGATCACCCTGCCGCTCTCCAAGCCGTTCATCGTGCTCAGCGGGATCTACTCGGTGGTGGATCTCTCCACCTCCCCGCTCAACCCGCTGATCGAGATTATCAAGGCCAACATGTTCACCGACGGCAACGGGTTCGGGTTCTCCGCCGCCGTCACCTGGATCTACTTCCTCCTGATCGCCATCCTCGCCGCGCTGGCGGCCTTCCTGTGCAACGGGTGCCGGATCCGGTCGTCGCAGACAGAGAAAAAACGCCGGTTCCGCAGAAAGAAGGTGAGGGCCGCATGACAAAGGCAAAATCCATCGTCTTTACCGCTTTCAAGCATCTGTATCTGATTGTCATCGGGTTCTCCATCCTCTATCCGCTGCTGCTGCTCATCTCGACGAGCGGCAAGGACCTGTACGGACTGGTGGACCCGCTGGTCCGCTGGATTCCCACCTCCTTCGAGTGGTCCAACTACGTCAAGGCGTTCGACGCGATCGGCGGCATCGAGACCATGCTGCTGTCGATCGCGTACATCCTGCTCGTCGCCGTCATCCAGACGGTGATGAGCTCGATCATCGGGTTCGGGTTTGCCAAGGCCAAGTTTCGGGGGCGCACACTGCTCTTTGCGCTGATGCTGCTCACCTTCTTCATCCCCGACCAGGTGGCGTTCCTGCCCCGGTATGTGATGTTCTCCCAGTACAAGATTCTCGGTACGCTGTGGACGATCATCCTGCCGGCCCTGTTCGGCCAGGGGATCAAGAGCGCGCTGATGATCCTGGTGTTCTGGCAATTCTACCGCATGCAGCCGGCCGTACTCGAAGAGGCCGCCCTGATCGACGGCGCCTCCTCTCTCAAGACCTTTTTCAAGGTCAACCTCCCGCTTGCCAAGCCGGCGTTTATCATCACCTTTGTGCTCTCGTTCGCGTTCAACTGGAACGACACGTATTTTGCCGAGACCTATTTCAAAGGCAAGATCGACACCGTCAACCTGCTGTTGTCCCAGGTGCGGGACACCTACGCGGCAAATTATGGCAGCGATACGGCGGTCACGATGGACGAATTCTTCAACAGCGGGATCGAGGCGGCCGGCGCGCTGCTGGTCATCCTGCCGCTGATCGTCCTGTACATTCTGGTCGAACGCAAGCTGATCGAGAGTGTGGATCTGGCCGGTATCACCGGTGAATAAGGAGGTAGACAATGAAAAGACACGTGCGCAAGGGCATGGCAGTCGCGGCCTGTGCCGCTGTGTTCCTGTCAATGGCCGCCGGCTGTAAGCCCACGGAGGAGACGCCGTCGGACAATTCCGAAACCAGTCAAGGAGGGGTGGCGGTTATGGAGACCGTGAAACTCGAAAACGACCAGATGTCCATGTCGCTCAACGTGAAAGACGGGCTGGCAGTGACATCGATCTATGACAAGCTCAACGACAACGAGTGCCTGCCCAAGGACCATCCGCTGTTCAAGTACAACATCACCACGAATCTCGAGATCGGCGGATATGAGTCAAAGGGCACATTTGATTCGCAGACCGACGTGTATGTCAACAGCGCGACCCTCAGCGAAAACGGCAAGACCCTGACGGTGGAGACCACGCCCGCCACCCACGAGGGGTTGGTATTTGTCGCAGTGGTGGACGCCTCCACGGATGAGATCACGGTCCAGCTGACCGTGAAAAACAACTCGGACGCGGCGATTTACGCCCGCATGAACTATCCGCAGTACGTCTCGCTGAACGCGCCGGGCAGCAGCGCCGACTCGATGGCCATGATCCCCTCCGAAATCGGCTGGGTGGGCCCGTATGGACAGGGCCATTCGTACGGCAACGGGTTCAACGACCAAACCGGGCTTCCCACCGGCTACAACGTGATGCAGGTGGCGGCCATCTACAACTCCAAGGGGCTCGGGGGCATCTATTTCTACGACCAGACCGGGGACGAGATGAGTGGCAACCCGCCGGTACATATGCAAATCGGCAACAAGCAGGTGACCGGGCACTGGGGCAAACAGATCGAGGCCAAAGCAGAGGCCACCTCGCCGATCGTCGCGATGGGCGTGATCCCCCAGGACAACGACTGGCACTACGCGATCGACGCCTATATGGAGCACCAGGACGACCTGCTCCAAAACGAGCTCGGGATCCCGGCCTGGCTGAGCGAGGCGGGTGCGGTGTACTCCGCACGGCGCGAGGGCACCGGCGGCACGTATCAGACCATGCCAGAGACCGGCGACCTGAGCACCCGGATCGACAGCTTTTACGATATGGATCAGCTGCTCGACGAGGCGGAGGACTTCGGCACCAACGTCATCGCCCTGATCGACTTCTATGAAAAGGCGAACCCCGAGCGGGTGAGCCCCACCCTGCGGGAAGAGGTCGACTCGATGCCCTATTGGAACAAGGGCGACTATATCCCGCGGGAGGATCTCGGCGGCGAAGAGGCGTTTAAGGCCGGCATCCAGAAGGTGCACGACCGCGGCGGCCGCGTGTTCGTCTATGTGGAGCCGTTCATCCTGTTCCAGTATTCCGAGCTGGCGGCGGAGGTCGGCTCCTCTTGGGCCGCGCGCCTGCCGGACGGCAAGATCGATACCTCCTATGCGCTGTGCTACACCATGATCCCCGCTTACAAGGAGTGGCAGGACTATGTTGTGGAGACCTGCAAGCGGCTGGTGGAGGAGTACGGTGTCGACGGCATCTTCCTCGATTCCCTCGGCTGGCAGTGGAACCACTGGTTCTATGTCAACGCGGAGAAACACATCTATTCGCTGGAGGAGTGGAATCAGGGCTTCATCACCCTTGTGCAGCGGATCCGCGAGACCATTCGGGAGATCAAGCCCGACGCGGTCGTGCTGAGTGAATCGGCCGGCGGCCCCCTGCCCGCGTATAACGACGGCGGCTGGGCGGCGCAGAACACCTGGGGCGACACCGCTCAAACCGGGGCTATCTGGGCCTCCCCCGTGCGGTATGCCTATTCCTCCGCAGAGGTGAACTTCATCACCAACGGCAACGACCTCAACGGCCTCAACCAGGTCTTTGCAGCCGGGTTCTCGCTCGCGCTCAGCGACTACTGGGACGACAACAAGGCGTATATCTCGCAGCTCGTCAACATCCGCAAGGAGTACAAAGATGCATTGGTATACGGCAAGCAGGCCTACCAGCCGACCACCGCGACGACAGATGTGATCGCATACTGCTATGAGGGCACGGACAACATGCTCATCCCGATCGTCAATTCGAGCGATGCCGCCTATTCCGGTGCGGTGGCTCTGAACGCCGATCAGGCGGGCCAGACCTTCACCGATCTGCTGACCGGGGAGACCTACACCGCCGGTGCGGACGGCGTGGTATACGTCCCGTTGGACGGCCAGTCGCTCGCCGTGCTGCAGCGGACACTGTAAAAAACCTCGTTACAGAGGGAAAATCATAGATTTCGGAGGATAGTAACATGAGTGTATCACCCCTGCCGGATCTGGACGCGCTGTGCCGGATCTCCTCTGTGGAGACCCGGTCGGTGTGTCCGGAAAACCGGACCGGCGGCAAAGGCGCCGGCGCCACAACCGAGCTCGAGGACGGCGTTGCCAAGCATGCGGCGCGGGACCTCGGAAAAGGCTGGAAGGTCAACCCCTGCCTGCCCATCGCCCCCGGCGAGACGTTGACGCTGGCGGACGTACAGGGTACCGGCGCGATCAAGCACATCTGGCTGACCCCCACGGGATCCTGGCGGCAGCAGATCCTGCGCATCTATTGGGACGGCAGCGACGTCCCCGCGGTGGAATGCCCGCTCGGCGACTTTTTCGCCTGCGGGTGGGGCCAGTACGCGCAGGTCAGCTCCCTGGCCGTGTGCGTCAACCCGGGCAGCGCCTTTAACTGCTATTGGACCATGCCCTTCCGCAAATCCTTCCGCATCACGCTGGAAAACCTCAACCAGGATCAGGTGATGGTCTATTACCAGATCACCTACGAGCTGCGGGATGTGCCGGAGGACGCCGGCTACTTCCACGCCCAGTTCCGCCGCGTGAACCCCCTGCCCTATAAAGAGGTTTTCACCATCCTTGACAACATCGAGGGCCGTGGGCAGTATGTCGGCACCTATATGGCCTGGGGCGTCAACAACAACGGCTGGTGGGGCGAAGGCGAGATCAAGTTCTACATGGACGGAGACAAAGAGTATCCCACCATCTGCGGGACCGGGACAGAGGACTATTTCTGCGGATCGTATGACTTTGAGGATCCGGTGCACCACGACAAGTACATTCCCTTTACAACACCTTACGCGGGATTGCCGCAGGTGCTCACCCCGAACACGCTGTACCGCAGCCAGTTCCGTTTCGGCATGTATCGCTGGCATCTGACAGATCCGATCCATTTCCAGCAGGACCTGCGTGTCACGATCCAGGCGCTTGGCTGGCGCAGCGGCGGGCGGTATCTGCCGCTGCAGGACGACATCGCCGCAGTCGCGTATTTCTATCTCGACCGCCCGGCCACCGTCCTGCCGCCGCTCCCGGATGCGGACGGCTTGGAAATCATCTGATCCGATCCCCCTGGTATACCGCAGCAAACCCCCGCCAACTGTTCTGGCGGGGGTTTCCAATTTGTTAATATGTCTACATAAAATACAGATTGTTATTTCCAAACAGCCAGCCGCTGCTGCCGATATTGCCGGGCGTGGCGGGTACACAGGGTGAACACCCCGAGATTGCCGAGCAGCCCGACGATCGATCCGTCGATTTCCAGCGGGTTGTGCAGCAGGAATTTCCACACCACCGTCAGCACCAGCCCGGTCAGCAGCGCGTACCGGAATGCCCGGCCATTGGACTCCACCCCCAGAAAAGCTGCCGCCAGCGGCACCAGGATCAGCGGGCACCAGAAGGTATAGGCCAGCATCAGAATGTCCATGATGTCCGGGACCGCGAACGCGAGCAGTATCCCGGCGATCCCGGTGCCCACATTGATGAGTCGCAGTAGCCGCAGCTGTGTTTTGTCCTGTAGCCGGGGAAACAGCGGCAGGATCCCGTCGCACACCATGCCGATCGCGGCGCTGTTGAGAAAGCCATCCGCCGCGGACAACATGATGGACACCATTGCCGCCATCACCACCCCCCGGATCCCGACCGGCAGCACGGTCTGGATCAGCGCCGGCATCGCGAGCGATGCGGTATCCGTGACGTGCAGCGCATACGCCACCAGCCCGATCAGGCCAGTCACCAGGAAAAAGGGAATGGAGAACAGCCCGCTGAGGACCGTCGCCCGGCCGGTGGTCCGGGGGGATTTCCCCACCAGCAGCCGCTGGGTATAGGGCGGTGCGAGCGCCTCCCCCACCCCCATGACGAGAAACAGGGATAGGAATCCCAACGGCGTGGTGCCCTGCAGGGGGTTAAAATACGCCGCAGGAACGCTTCCCAAAATATCCCCCGACTTCTGTAACCCCAAAATCAGCAGCACCGGCATTCCGACAGCAAGAAGTATAAATTGTATAATATCAGCTTTTATTACAGATTGTAAACCCCCAAAGGTGGAATACACCAGGACAATGGTGCTGCCGAGCAGGATCCCCTGGGCCGGGGAGATCCCGAGCAGCACATGGAATACCTGGCCCATCCCCTCCATCTGCGCGGCCACCACGCCGGCACAACAGAAGAACGAAAACAGCCCGGTAAGCACCCGGGCACTGCGGCCATAGGCCCTGCCGATCACACCGCCGGCGGTGGTCTCCCCGGCAAACCGGCCGACCCCGGGAACGAGGAATTTGCCGATGCAGATCATGGACAGGCTGAACCCGAACAGTGCGACAGTCATTCCCAACCCGCCCGAAAAGCTCTCGGCGGCATTGCCCGCGGAGTAACCGCCGCCCACATAGGAGGCGGAGAGGGAGGCAAACAGAACCCAGGTACCGTAATGGCCCTCCGCGGCAGTAAAATCGGCGGCGGTCTTGACCTTCCGGCCTCCATACAGCCCCATGCCAACCAGCAGCATGACATAGATCGCCACGATGCAGATATCCCAGTTCATGCCTGCACCCCCCTGTGCATGTGTATGCTGGCGGGCGGCAAAATACCACTGGTGTTCGGGCGCTGGGTGTGCTATACTGTCCTGTAGAACCAAACCTAGTGAGGCGATGAGGAATGCCGCAGTTGAATATCGTGTTGGTCGAGCCGGAAATTCCCCAGAACACCGGTAATATCAGCCGCACCTGTGCGGCTACCGGCGCCCGGCTCCACCTGGTCGGGCCACTGGGATTTGCTCTGGACGACCGCAGGATGAAGCGCGCGGGCCTGGACTACTGGCCGCTGCTCGATGTCACCGTCTACCCTTCCCTCTCGGATTTCTTTGCGCGCAACACGGGTCCCTTTTTCTATTTCTCCACCAAAGCGCCTCACGTTCATTCGGACATGACCTACCCGGACGGCAGCTATCTGGTGTTCGGTAAGGAGACCGCCGGATTGCCGGAGTCGCTGATCCTGCAAAACCTCGACCACGCCGTGCGGCTGCCGATGCTGCAGGATGAAGCGGCCCGCTCCCTGAACCTATCCAATGCGGTGGCGGTGGGGACCTACGAGGTACTGCGGCAATGGGGATATCCGGCTCTGCGTACCCGGGGAAAGTTCGGCTGAGCGGCTCCGGGCAACCTCCGTTTGCCCGAAAAACACATGCGAAAAAGCCCTCCAGAAGGCTCTGGAGGGCTTTTTGTGCCATTTAGATATCGATACGCCCGTACAGCTTCAAATCGCTGTTTTCGACCTCTGAGACGGTCTTTTCGGGCGGTGTGGCGCCGTCCGCCACCGGCAGCGGATTCTTCCGGGGCACAAACTCCCGCATGGGCCGCTCCACCGCGACCGTCCCCGCATACCGGGTGTACTCATCCTGCGTCAACGGCTGGGAATCCCGCGGGGGCCGGCTGCCGCCACGTGACCGGCGGCTGCGGTTACCGCTGTTTTTGGGCTTGCGGTTTTTCACCGGGTTGTCGTCCGACGGGCCGATCACCACATACCGGTTGGGCTCCTTCCCCACGCTCCAGGAGGTGGCGCCTTTGATCTCCTGCACCGACGTGTGGATGATCCGGCGCTCATAGGGATTCATCGGCTCGAGCGAAATCTTCCGACCGGTCCGCGCCGCCTGGGACGCGGATTTCCGCGCCAACCCGGCCAGGGACTGCTCCCGTTTCTCCCGGTAGTTGCCGATATCCACGGTCACACGGTAATACTCGTTGTTCACCCGGTTGGCGGCCAGGCCGGTCAGGTACTGAAGCGCGTCCAGCGTGTCGCCGTGGCGCCCGATCACAAAACCCAGGTGCTCGCCCTCCAGCGTCAGGGTACAGCCACCCTCCCGTTCCGTCACCGTGATAGCGGTCTCTTTGGCGCCCATCGCCTCCAGCACGCCCGCCAGATACTCATTGGCCCGGGCGGCCGGGGTGAGATCCGGCTGCTCCCACACGGCGCGGATCCGTGCTGGCTGTCCGCCAAACAGGCCAAATGTCCGTTTTTGCGGCTCCTGTAGCACTTCGATCTGCAACTCCTCAGCGGGGACGCCCAGTTCCGCGGCCGCCTGCGCCGTTGCTTCTTCCAGCGTGGCCGCTTCCTGAATGGTTTCCTTTCGCATAACACAGATTCCTTTCTCTATACTAGTCAACACTCTGCCGAGTGGTGCTTTGCCCTGGATCCGGGGCCGCCGATCAGCCCTGTTCTCTCTCCGCGTTTTCCTGCGTTTCGCCGTCCGCCAGATCGGAAGCCATCTTTTCCGGCGCTTTTGCAGGTGCAGGAGGTGTTACCGGCTCGGGCGGTTCTACCGCCGGCGGTTCCGCAACAGCCGGCTCCGAAGCTTCCGCCGTCCCCTTTGCCTGCTGCGCCGCTTCCTTCTTTTTCAGCTTGTTGGGATTTTTGGTCGCCTGCACCGGTTTTTTGTTGCTGGCGGCCGCCTGCAGCCGCGCCTGTTCCTTGGCCGCGGCCTCCTCGGCCTGCTGCCGGCGCTGCTCCTCCAGCTCCTTCTGTCTCGCCTCGGCCAGCCGCTTCTTGTCCTCCGCCTTTTTCCGGCGGCGCTCTTCATATTCGATCTCCGCTTGGGCGCGGGCCTTGGCGGGATTATAGAGCTTGTTGAGCACAACCGTCTGCACAATCGCGATGGCGTTGGAACAGATCCAGTACACGCCGACGCCGCCCGGCACCGTAAAGGTGATAATCAGGGAGAAGAGCGGCATACCGTACATCATCACGTTGGTGCAGCCCTGGGCCTGCGCCTGCGACGGGTCGCCGCCGCCCGCGCGCATCAGCCGCATGGAGATAAACGAGGACAGGAACGCCGTAGCGCCGGACAGCAGCCCGATGATCCACAGCCAGTTCGGCATCCAGCCCTGCCACGGGTTCTCCAGCATCGACACTCCGAAGATCGTGAAGTCGTCGCGCACCGAGATCATCTCGTCATAATAGGCCTGTGCCTGGACGGCGTCCACTCCCTCGACTGTCTGCAATTGCGCCAGCACATCCGCCCGGTTGGCCTCCAGCGCGTTGAGCATGCGCATCTGCTGATAATACCCCGAGAGATTTTGTGCAGAGACCTTGCCCTCCTGGGCAATTTCATTGCCCGCCTCATCCTTGGGCATCTGCACCCCGGCCACCGCCGCCGCCACCACATTGTCGGGCATGCGGACCATCGTGGTCAACGGGGTGTAGATCACCGCAATAATTCCGAACAACAGGATGAGCTGGATGATACTCGGCAGGCAGCCGCCCATCAGGCTCACGCCCTCTTTTTGGTAGAGCTCCTGTTGCTTCTGTTGCAGCTTTTGCGGGTCTTTGGCGTATTTTTTTTGCAGCCGTTCCAGCCGGGGCGCCAGTTTGGCGCGTTCCACCTGGCTCTTCTGACTTTTCAGAGAGAGGGGAAACATCAGCAGACGAACCAGCAATGTGAAGATAAAAATCGTCAGAAAATAATTGTGAAACCCAATATACTCGTAGATCAGCCACATCAGATAGCCCAGGGGTTTTGCCAAAAATGCCACGTGTTCATCCCTCAATTCTCTTTCTGTTTCGGGGGTTTTTGTCTCTTTTCCGGAACGGGGTCATAGCCGCCCCGACAAAACGGATTACATCGCAGAATCCGCCAGAGCGTGAGGCCGGTTCCCTTCAGGGCTCCAAATCGTTCGATCGCCTCGATCCCATACTGCGAACAGGTGGGGGTAAACCGGCAGGAGGGCGGGGTGTGCGGGGAGATATGCCGCTGATAAAACCGGATTGCCCGGAGTAACAGACGTTTCATGTGGAACATCCGCCCTTTCCGCCAGGGCCCCACACGCCCAATGCCCGCAGCTGTGCCAGCATGGCCGCCTGCACCTGCGTGCTGGTGCTGGACCCCGTGCGCACACGGGCCACAAATACGATATCATAGCCGCAGCGGACCTCCGGTTGCAGCGCCTGATAGGCCGCCCGGATGATCCGGCGACACCGGTTGCGCCGCACCGCTTTGCCGACCTTTTTTCCCGCTGTGATCCCCACTCGGGTCACTCCCAGCCGGTTGCGTCGCACATAGGTGACCAGCAGCGGGTGTACCTGCGATTTTCCACGATAATAGGTCGTGCGAAAATCGGTATTCTCTTTGATTGCGATGAACGCACCCATAGTGGATTTCCCCGCCTGCACCGAACCAATATTAAAAAAAGCCACACAAGGGTGGCCATTTTTTAATAGGTGAGTTGTTTTCTACCCTTTGCTCTCCTGCGGGCCAAGACTTTACGGCCATTGGCAGTCGCCATTCTTTTGCGGAAACCATGTTCCATTTTACGATGCCGCTTTTTCGGCTGATACGTACGAAGCATGAGTTCTCCCCCTTTCTGTACCAAACGACCAGGAGCGGGATTGTTCCTCCACTGCCTGTCCTTTTCAACGGAGATTTGCCCTTTTCTTTTGATGAAAACAGAATACTCTCCAGCAAAAACCCATTATAAACCATACTCCCCCAAAAAGTCAACAAAAAAATAAAATTTGCTTTTCCACTTTTTTGCGGACACTTTGTTGAAAAAGCATTTCTGTTATGATATACTATATTATATAGTGTGTAATTCTATATATATTTATCTCTTAAAGAGAGAACATCTTTTAACTTTGGATAAGGAGTTCGGTTATGGAAACCATTCGGGAAGTATGGGCCGCGGTTTTTCAGGTGCTGCATGAGAGCAGCGAGATCAGCGAGGCCGCTTTTGATATGTGGATCCAGTGTATGGAACCCCGTGCGATCGAAGACGGGGCTCTCATCGTCTCTGTACATACCGCATTTCAGAGGAAAATCATCCAACAGCAATATGCGGACAAGCTGCATGCGGCGATTGAAGCCGTACTCGGATTCCCTCTGGAACTCAAAATTCTATGTGATGACGACAGTGAAGCCGTGGTGTTGGAGGAATCTCAGTCGGCGGTGGATGCGGAATATACGTTTGACAACTTTATCGTGGGCTCCTCCAATAAATTTGCGCACGCCGCCTCACAGGCGGTAGCCAGCAAACCGGCCGGCCATTATAATCCCCTGTTTATCTACGGCGGCTCGGGCCTGGGAAAAACCCATCTGCTCCATGCCATCTGCAACGAGGTCCACAAGAATTTCCCGGATTTCAAAATCCTGTATACCACCGGCGAAGTCTTCACAAATGAGATGATCGAATCCATCCGCAACGGCTCCATGCCGGATTTCCGTATGAAATACCGGGAAGTGGATGTCCTGCTGGTGGACGATATCCAATTCATCGCGGGAAAAGAGGGCACGCAGGAGGAATTCTTCCACACCTTTGAATTTTTACACCAGGCGCACAAACAGATTGTCCTGACCTCCGACCGGCCACCCAAAGAGATCGCCACCCTGGAAGAGCGGGTGCGCTCCCGTTTTGAAATGGGCCTGCTCGCGGACGTACAGCCGCCGGATTTCGAAACCCGGATCGTCATCATCAAGCGCAAGGCGGAGCAGATGGATCTGCACATCAGCCCGGATGTGTGCGAATACATCGCCTCCCAGATCAAGAACAATGTGCGGCAGCTCGAAGGGGTTGTCAAGAAGATGCGGGCCCAGTTTCTGCTCGCCGGAGAGAATCCCTCCCTGTCCTCCGCCCAAAACGCGATTCGCGATATCCGCAACGACGCACAACCCACTCCGGTGACGGTGGAGAGGATCATCACGGAAGTGGCGCGTACCATGAATGTAACCCCGGACGATATCCGGTCTGCCAAACACACGGCCAACATCTCCCGTGCCCGACAGGTGGCGATCTATGTGGTGCGTGAGATCACGGGGCTGCCCATGAAATCCATCGGGGAGGAGTTCGGCAACCGGGATCACTCCACCATCGTCTACGCGAACAGCAAGGTGGAAAAGCTGATTGAAAAGGATCCCTCTTTCCGCAATCTTGTCAACGATATCATCAAAAACATCCGCAGCAATTGATCGGTAACTGCTTGGGTGGAAAGAGCGGTGGAAGCGGACGGGAAGACGGTGGAAAAATTTGTCGATTTTCCCCTTTTCCTCCACATTCCACTCCCCTGTTTTCCACGGTGGTTGAGAACGGGAGGTTCTTCCACATCTCTCCCGTTTTCTTCCGGAGAGACACAGGAAAACTTCCCTGTTAAAAACGCGATGGCAAAGCCCTTTTTCCGCGTTTTCCCCCTTTCCACCGCCCCTAAGACTACGGCGATAAAGTAAGGAATATTCTCTTGTATATCTCACGACAATTCCAGATGAAAAGAAGGGTGAAAAGATGCATATCCTCTGTGACAAACAAACGCTGATCGACGCCGTCGGCAATGTACAGCGAGCGGTCTCCGGAAAATCCTCCCTGCCGGCGCTGGAAGGCGTCCTGTTGCGCGCCATGGGCAGTTCCCTGTTTCTGGCGGGATACGATCTGGAAATGGGGATCACCACCACAATGGAAGCACAGGTGAAAGAACCGGGCGAGATCGTGCTGACAGCCAGGCTGTTCAGTGAAATCGTGCGCAAATTGCCTGGAGAGGACGTGGAGATCACCGCGGACGAGAAGTTCAATGTCAATATTCACAGCGGCATGAGCGATTTTCATATTATGGGAATCTCGGCGGTAGAATATCCGGAACTCCCCACTGTGGATGAGGGAACCGGATTTACAGTGCCCCAAAATACGCTGCGCAGCATGATCCGGCAGACCATCTTTGCTGTGGCCCAGAGCGATGCGCGTCCTGTACACAAGGGGATTCTCTTTGAGCTGGAGGACAATCTGCTGCGTATGGTCGCAGTGGATGGGTCCCGACTGGCCATGCGCAATGAAGTGATTAAAAATAAAGAGGAAATGCGGTTTGTCGTGCCCGGAAAGACACTGAATGAAGT
>DXWE01000039.1:3428-11628 GCA_019417045.1 Oscillospiraceae bacterium | reverse complement strand
CCCTGTGCCAGGAGGCGGGACTCACGCCGCAGCAGAGGGCGGCGCTGCCGGTGGTCTGCGATCGGCAGGGGATTGTCCTGGTGCCGGGATTCGGGTGCGATGAGCGCGTCCGGCTCACGGAGTCAAGTGAACAGATCCTGCTCTTTTTTCCGGAAATTGACGGCGGACAGCCGTTGAAATGAGAAAGGAATTTCAGCCAATGGGTATGCATGAGGACGTGTCGGAGATTCTATATACCAAAGAGCAGCTGGCGGCCATTGTGCAGCGCATGGGAAAACAGATTACCGAGGACTATCAGGACAAGAATCTGTTTTTGGTGTGCGTGCTCAAGGGCTCGCTTGTCTTTATGTCCGATCTGATGCGCGCAATCGACCTGCCGTGTGCGGTGGACTTTCTGTCGGTGTCGAGTTACGGCAGCGGCACCACTTCTTCCGGCGAGGTCCAGCTCATCAAGGATCTGACCTGCCCGCTTGCGGACAAGGACCTGCTGATCGTGGAGGATATCCTGGATTCGGGACTGACGCTCTCGTTTTTGCTCAAAACCCTGTCCGCCCGCGGGCCGCGGAGCATCCGGCTGTGCACGCTGCTGGATAAGCCGGAGCGCCGCAAAGCGCCGGTACAGGCGGACTATGTGGGCTCGCAGGTGGCCGACAAATTCATTGTAGGCTACGGCCTGGATTATGCGGAAAAATACCGTAATCTCCCGTATATCGGCGTGCTGAAACCGGAGATTTACGCGCCATAATATAGAAATGCTCCCTCAGAGGAAAGGAGGGGACCTGTTTGGAACCCAACAACAACCCAAATCCCAACCGCTCCATGCGCAGCGTCCTGCTGGTCGTGGGGGTGGCGCTGCTGGTCGTCTTTGGCATCTGGATGTTTGTCGGCGGAATGGGCCGGCAGAGGTCATCTCGTATTTTAAAAACGGCGAGGTCCAGTCGTACACGCTCGATTTCAACGATGGCAAGCTGACCATGCTCATGCGCCCGGACCACCGCGTGGACACCAACCGGGACGGCCTGATCGACGAAAGGGACGTCGTGGTATACAACGTGCCAAGCATCCAGATCTTTCTGGAGGACATACAGGACTACCAGGACTCTCTCGAGGAATACGACCGGATCCCGGCCACCCAGACCCCGTGGTTTGTCAGCCTGTTGCCCTCGATTTTGCTGATGGTCCTGTTCGGCGTGTTCATCTGGTTCATGATGCGCCGTACCATGAACGGGATGGACGGCGGCAAGATCATGGGCTTTGGCAAGGCCAAGGTCAAAAAGCCGGGGGACGACAGGCGCAAAGTCACGTTTGACGATGTGGCTGGCGCGGACGAGGAAAAAGAGGATCTCGCGGAAATCGTGGAATTCCTGCGCGACTCCAAAAAGTATACGGAACTCGGCGCCCGGGTGCCGAAGGGCGTGCTGCTCATCGGCCCTCCGGGTACCGGTAAGACCCTGCTGGCGCGCGCGGTGGCGGGGGAGGCTGGCGTCCCGTTCTTCTCGATCTCCGGTTCGGATTTCGTGGAGATGTTCGTGGGCGTGGGCGCGTCCCGTGTGCGCGACCTGTTTGACAACGCGAAGAAAAACGCGCCCTGTATCATCTTTGTGGATGAGATCGACGCGGTCGGCCGCCAGCGCGGCACCGGCCTCGGCGGCGGGCACGACGAACGCGAGCAGACGCTCAACCAGATGCTCGTGGAGATGGACGGGTTCGGCGCGAACGAGGGTGTCATCGTCATGGCGGCGACCAACCGGCCGGACATCCTCGACCCGGCGCTCACCCGTCCGGGCCGGTTTGACCGCCAGATTGTTGTCAATGTGCCGGACATCAAGGGCCGCGAGGAGATTTTGAAGGTGCATTCGCGCGGCAAGCCGCTCGGTCCGGACGTGGAGCTCGCAACCATTGCTAAGGCGACCGCCGGGTTTACGGGCGCAGATCTTGAGAACCTGCTCAACGAGGCGGCGCTGCTCTCCGCGCGCAAGGGGCTGCATTCGATCACGATGGAGGAGATCGAGGAGGCCACCATCAAGGTGGTGGTCGGCACCGAGAAGCGCAGCCATGTGATCAGCGAGGAGGACAAACGGATCACCGCCTATCACGAGGCGGGCCATGCGGTGGTGAGCTATTACTCCCCGACGCAGGACCCGGTACACCAGATCTCGATCATCCCGCGCGGCATGGCTGCCGGATACACCATGAATCTGCCCGAAGAGGACAAGACCCACATGACCAAGACCGAGATGCTCGAGAGCATCCAGGTCATGCTGGGCGGCCGTGCGGCGGAGGCGCTGGTGCTCGACGATATCTGCACGGGTGCTTCCAACGATATCGAGCGCGCGAGTGCCACCGCCCGCAAGATGGTCACCAAATACGGTATGAGCGACAAGCTCGGGCCGATCATGTTTGGGGAATCGGATTCGGACAATGTGTTCCTCGGGCGGGATCTCGGCCACACCCGCAACTATTCCGAAGAGGTGGCGGCGCAGATCGACAACGAGGTCAACCACATCATCAACAACGGCTATAAGGAGGCACAGCACAAGCTGAAAGAGCACCTCCAGCAGCTTCATAAGGTAGCACAGTACCTGTTGGAGCACGAGAAGATGGATCGCAAGGAATTTGAAGCGGTCATGTCGGATCCCGCGCTGCCGTCGGCACTGCCGGAAATCCCGCCGCTTGCGTAAAACTGCATCAGTTGAAGGCCGCCCCTCATGGGGCGGCCTTTTTTACCCAAAACTCACCAAACGGCAGGCCTGCTCATACATTGAATAATGGGATGAGAGCATCCACATTAACAGTAAAGGAGCAAACCGTTTTGGAAAACGAGCATTACGGCTGTGCCTGCTCGTCTGCCACCCAACCGCTGACCCGACAGCAGCAGGTTGTGGCAATGGCATATGTGCCGATCCAGGAGATGGCCTCGGTATATGAGACGGAGACAGGCTGGCACCGGGGAACCATTTTCCCGGAACTGGATAAACCCTTCATGGCAGGAGGTCGTTGTTGTGTGCGATAAAACCATGATGCGCCGGAAGATCCACGCGCTGGACTTTGCGCTGGTGGAGATGAACCTCTATCTGGACACGCATCCGTGTGAGGCGCGCGCGCTGAAAACCGCTGAAGTCTATGCGCAGAAGCGCCAGGAGTGCGTGGCGGAATATGAGCGCCGGTTCGGCCCGTATATCGTGACGGCGAAAGACAGCATTGGCGACGACTGTTGGACATGGGTCAAAGGGCCCTGGCCGTGGGAAATCGGAAGTGAGGATTGACGTATGTGGCAATATGAGAAGAAACTCGAATACCCGGTGAAGATCCGGAACACCAACCCCAAATTCGCTCAGATCATCATCTCACAATACGGCGGACCCGATGGAGAGCTGGCGGCCTCCCTGCGCTATCTCAGCCAGCGGTTTTCCATGCCCTATGACGAGCTGAAAGGGCTGCTGACCGACATTGGCACGGAGGAGCTGGCGCATTTTGAGATGATCGCCGCGATCGTCCATCAGCTCACCCGCAACCTGACGGATGAGGAGATCAAACGCTCCGGGTTTGATACCTACTTTGTCGATCATACCACCGGGATCTATCCCGCTTCCGCCGCAGGTGTGCCGTTCACGGCCGCCTATCTGCAATCCAAGGGCGATGTGATCACCGACCTGCACGAGGATATGGCGGCGGAGCAGAAGGCGCGCACCACGTATGACAACATCCTCCGGCTCGTGGACGATCCGGATGTCTGCGATGTCATCAAGTTCCTGCGGGAACGGGAAATCGTACACTATCAGCGCTTCGGCGAGGGGCTGCAGCTCGTCACCGACCGGCTGGACAGCCGCAACTTCTATGCATTTAATCCGAGCTTCGACAAGGTCAACCCCTGCAAACGCTGAGTCCTGAAAAAAGGCCGTACGGAAATCGTACGGCCTTTTTTTGTGCCGCACTTGAATTATATACTATTTTGGTATATAATAAACTTGCAGAGTGAAATGCTGTAAACTGGGAATGCTATAGACATAGAAAGGATAAGGAGGGGAGTGTCGATGGTAGACATTCAAAAAGTGGCGATTATCGGCTGTGGATTTGTGGGGGCCAGTTCGGCTTTCAGCCTGATGCAAAGCGGTATTTTTTCGGAGATGATCCTGATCGACATCGATCAGGCGCGCGCAGAGGGCGAAGCCATGGATCTTTCTCACGGATTGCCGTTCGCACGGCCGATGAAGATCCGGGCGGGCACATACGACGATCTCGCCGATTGCGCGCTGATTCTGATCACGGCGGGCGCCAACCAGAAGCCCGGCGAGACGCGGTTAGATCTTGTGCACAAGAATGTGGCAATCTTCAAGAGCATCATTCCGGAGATTGTCAAACGCAATCAGGAGGCGATTTTGCTGATCGTCTCCAATCCGGTGGATATTCTGACGTATGTGGCGCTGAAGCTCTCGGGATTCCCGGAGAACCGCGTGCTGGGATCCGGGACGGTGCTGGACACCGCCCGGCTGAAATACCTGCTCGGGGAGCACCTGCTGGTGGACAGCCGCAGCGTGCATGCGTTTATCATCGGCGAACACGGGGACAGCGAGCTGGCGGTGTGGAGCAGCGCAAGCGTCTCGGGCGTGCCGCTGAACCATTTCTGCGAACTGCGCGGCCATTTTGACCACGACGCCGCCAACGACCGGTTGTACCAGGAGGTGCGCGACAGCGCCTATGAGATCATCAGCCGCAAGGGCGCGACGTATTATGGCGTGGCGATGGCAGTGACCCGGATCGTTCTCTCGATTGTGCGGGACGAGCACTCCGTGCTGCCGGTCTCGCACATGGTACACGGGCTGTACGGCATTCGCGACCTGTGCATGAGCATCCCGGCGGTTGTCGGCAACCAGGGAGTGGAGATGCTGCTGGATATCCCGCTGTCTGAAAAGGAACAGGCAGAGCTGCTCCGGTCCGCGGACACGCTGCGGGAGGTCGTGGACAGCCTGGATCTGTGAGGGGCAAATCCGGTTTGATTCTTCGTCCGGTTTGATTATTCGTTTTCTTTCTCGTTTTTGACACGGCGGCGGACATGGGCCAGAGGGTTGTGTTCCGCCGCCGTTTTGATCTGTTCGGTGGACAGATGGGTGTAAATCTCGGTGGTCCCGAGGTTTTCATGCCCCAGGATGTCCTTGAGCACCCGGATGTCCACGCCGCCCTGCTGATACATCAGGGTGGCGGCGGTATGCCGCAGCTTGTGCGTGGAATACCCCTCTGCGCCGGGCACCTTCTTCAGGTATCCCTTGACGACATAATACACCCCCTGAAGCGTGATCCGCTGTTTCAAACGGCTGAGAAACAGCGCATTTTTATCCTTCACTCCGTCCACCGGACGCACCTTCAAATACTGCTGGATCGCGTCCCAGCATGCGTCATTGAGATAGAGAATACGCTCTTTATTGCCCTTGCCCAGCACCCGCAGCGTGTGATCGGGGCGGATATCTGAGAGATTGATCCCCGCCACCTCCGCCCGGCGGAGACCGCAGTTGAGCAGCAGTGTCAACAGGCAGTAATCCCGCCGCGCGAATTCCCCGTCCACTGCGTTCAGCAACTGAAGGCTCTGTTCCATGGTGAGATATTGAGGCAGTGTCTGCTTGCCCTTAGGGGTATCGAGATTTTGCACCGGATTGTGTTCCAGCTGATGGGTCACATCGGTCAGATATCGGAAAAACACCCGCAGGGAGGTGCTTTTGCGCGCCCGTGTGCGGGCGATATTCTGCCGCTCGACCTTGGCGTAATTCATATATTCATATACGTCCGTCAGTGTGACGGAGCGCAGGAGTTCGAGGGTGACATCCTCGATCGGGATCTCTTCAAAGGGAGTGGCAGGGGAGACGAGCCCCCGCTTTTCCTTTAAAAACCGGAAAAAGGTGCGCAAATCCAGGAAATATTCATCCACCGTATGGCCGGAGCGGCCTTTGATCACCTCCAGATATCCCAAAAACTCCCGCAGGACCGGCGGGCACTGCTGTAAGAAGACCTGTTGCATATCTATCTCCTCCGTGAAACAGTTTCACAAATTCCATCTATTCTTCCAATCTTATGTGATTTTCCAGCCTGCTTGTGAGGAACCGCTGGATCCGCAGTCAGACTGTGGGGCTTCACGAATGAAGCAAATGCCCCTGGCAGGAGTTCGGAATCGCCTGTGGCCCCATCGACTGGCGTGCTGACGGCGTACCCGCCGGCCGGCCGGTTATTCTCGGGTATTCTGTGAAAGGGCTCGCGATTGGCCTCTGGCCGGACGCTTTTTGCCATACAGAGCCTGTCGAAGTTTCCGCTGCTCACGCTGGAAAACAGTCGGATCCTGTTACAGCCAATGACAGGCAACGGGAGCGGATCCAGCAGCCAATATAGCCAACATACATGATACATGAAATGCCAAAATAAACGACGAGAATTCGCAGACAGATACCATTCGGAATTTCGGGAGGCACCACATACGGATAGACCCGGCAGACAGCACGAGAAACTCCGGCTGTATCACACCCAAAGCCGGGACTCGACTCTTGCGGCCCTGTCCCAAATGTGGAATCTTTTTCGGCACCGGAGAGCCTTTTATTGTTCCACCCCACCTCAACTAAACAAAATATTGATTTTGTTTAGTTGACACTGTCAGTATACCACCTTTGTCACCCATTGGCAAGTGCTTTTTTACAGATTGGCAAGTCTTTTCTGCATAACCTTGCGGTTTTCGGCCACACTACAAGTGGTTAACCAAAATCATTCCTTCCTTAGAGGTGTTACGTGATGACCGAACTGAAATGCAATGTCATTCATTGCGCAAGCAACCGGGATAACTGCTGCTGCCGCCCCGAGATACAGGTCGATGGAAAACATGCGCAGGACTGCTGCGAGACCTGCTGCGCCTCCTTTACCAAAATTCAGGATGGCGCGACCAACACGATGGACTATTCCCGTCCGAACCAATCCATGCCGATCCGCTGTGCTGCAGAGAACTGCAAGTATAACGAACAGGGTAAATGCGACGCGAAGGCCATCTGTATGGGAGGCACGGAAGCGCGGTGCCAGTCGCAGACGGAATGTACCACCTTCTGTTGCAAGTAACAGAAAAGCCGTGGGGGTCATCCTCCCACGGCTTCTTTTTGCATTCTCAGTCTCGGCGGTTGCCGAACAGCAACAGCAGGCGCAGCAGCTGTGCCAGTGAGGTGAGCAGCGCCGCTACATAGGTCATGGCTGCGGCCGTCAGCGTCTTCTTGGCATAGGGCAGTTCCTGTTCGGTGAGCACCCCACCCTGCCGCAGCGCCCGAATGGCGCGCGAAGAGGCGTTGAGCTCGACCGGCAGGGTGACCAGCTGGAACACCGTCACCGCAGAGAACAGCAGGATCCCAAGCTGCACCAGCCAGGCGTAGCCCATCAGCAGTCCCGCCAGCAGCAACGGCATGGACAGCGCCGACCCGAAATTCGTGATCGGGATAATCGCGGTGCGGATCCGGATGGGCAGATAGTTGCTGGCATACTGGGCGGCGTGTCCCGCCTCGTGGGCCGCCACGCCGATCGCCGCCACCGAGGACGAGCCATAGACGCCGTCCGACAGCCGGATCACATTGGTGCGTGGATCGTAATGATCGGTCAGATTGCCGGCCACACGCTCCACCTGTACCCCGTTGACACCGTTCATCCGTAGCACCTCTTCCGCCGCCTCCGCGCCGGTCAGCCCGCGGCTGGCGAACACCTGCGAGCACCGGTGAAAGGTGCTCTTCACCTTGACCTGCGCCCAGATCGAGATCAGCAGCGCCGGCACGACCAGGATAAAATAGTAGTAATCAATGCCCCAAAACATCGGTGGTATCCCTCCCCGGTTAGTATGGCAGAAAAGCCATCCATTACCCTGAGTATAACAGATCCCTGTCAAAAAAGGCTAAACAAACTTTGAACAATCTGGTATACTGGAATCAGCTGGCAAACAGGCGGTGATCACATGACAACACAAACCGTATTTCATACGCTGCCCCCGGTCATCGACCCGGATTCCCGGGTGCTGATCCTCGGGAGCATCCCCTCCCCCCGCTCCCGGGAGGCGGGATTTTATTACAGCCATCCACAAAACCGGTTCTGGCCGCTGATGGCGGCCCTGTTTGACGAGCCGGTCCCCCCGGACTTATCCTCCCGGCGGCAATTTCTGCATCGTCACCGGATCGCGCTGTGGGATGTGCTCGCC
>DXWE01000039.1:0-3418 GCA_019417045.1 Oscillospiraceae bacterium | reverse complement strand
CCTCTCCGAGCCCGGCCAACTGCCGCTATCACACGTTTGACAGCCTGCTTCAGAACTATCGGCGCATCCTGCCCTTTTTGGCTGAGACGTAAAACACAAGGCGCACGAAACCCCGTGCGCCTGTTGCCGCCTGTTCAGTCTGTCCCGTCGTCCGTTTCCTCCGGGTCCGGCTGCAGCAGCCGTTCGTCCTGGAACACGGGCGCCTCTTCCGCCGCCTGGGTATACTCGTCCTCGATGTTCAGCGACCGCTTCTGTTCGAGATCCTCGCCGGGATGCTCCTTATAATACGGGTCGATCATGTATTTCTTGATGACCGGGAAAATGGTGAATTGGATGAGGAACGAGCGAAACGCCGGGAAGAGCAGCAGGTAGACAAACAACACGATCACGCTGCCAATCACAAAGTTGGCAAACAGCAGCGCCACTCCCGCCGCATAGAACAGCAGCAGCACCAGCGAGATGAGCGCATTGCGCCCGAGCGCCGCGCCGACTAAAATAAAGCTGTTTTTATACAGCTGCTTGAGCTTCAGCTTGAAGGTAATCATCATCATGTAGAGGTAGTATTTCATCACCGTGAAGATGACATACACGCACGCCGAAATCGCCAGGAACACGGACGCCATCCACCCGCCCTGTTTCCAGGAAAAGAAGAAATACATATCAAACAGGAGCAGCGCGGTCACCAGCAGATTGATAATCCCGGCCGGCAGCGCCTGTTTCCAGTTTTTCCGGATGGTGTCAAAGAAGTCCTCCGGGATGAACGCGTGTTTTTGCCGCGCGAAGTTGCGGGTGATATAGGTAAGCCCCGCATTTGCCAGCCCGACCGTGACCACCGGCAGCGCCACCAGCACATATAACAGGTTCGCCATGATCAGCTTCCAGAATTTCCGGAAATAGATCTCGAAAAATACGATGAAATCCTTTTTCTGCGGTTCCCGCTTGTCCACGCCGGGCCCGACCTTCTCATAGTTGAACAGTCCAAAAAAACCAGCCATCGTCTTGCTCCTTTTCCACTTCCCACAGAGATCCTACATTTCTATAATACCACAACCCGCAGGAGTACGTCTACCACTGCGGACAAAAAAGCCAGCCCAAAAAAGATGAGAAACCGCAGAAAATACCGTTTGAAATCGGTCCACAGGCCGCCGCAGTGCGTGAAGCTCGGGAGTACCTGGCCCGCCAGCAGCAGTGTCATACGCAGGGATTCTGCACACCCCATCAGCAGCGCGAAGATCGCGAGCAGGCTGTGGGGAATGACGAGCAGTGCCGTCTGCAGGATCCCCTCTCCCCCCTGAGAAAACAGCTGTGCTTCGGTCAGCCCCAGTCCGAGCCCGTAGAGCAGCGGCGCCAGCCACGCCACCGGCGCGCCGCATACCGACAGCCCGGCCAGGAGCAGCACCGCCAGCAGGATCCAGAGAAACAAACACGAGCTGAAAATCCCCGTGATCCAGCCGCCCAATCCGCTTGCAACGGGCGTGATCTGCAGCAGCGCGCCCAGCTTGGAGCCATAGGCCGCAGACACATCGCCATACACCAGACAGCCGATCGTGACCCCGATCAGCAGGCACGCCAGAAAGAGCAGCAGCCGGTAATTCGCCTTCAGAAAAAACGAAAGATGGCGCCAATAGTTTGTCCGCCTCATTCCAAGTCCCCCTCGTTTCCAGTCTCAATCCATTCATATGAGACAGAGGGACAAAGTATGCTCTCCCGCCGCGGTATACCCGATCGTGCAAAGCCGCCAGACGCTCAGATGCCGGCTAAACCGGGCACCGTGGCCAGACTGTTTAGACTGTTTCGGACATCCCCATCTGACCGTTCAGGCACCGGCCGGCCCGGTCTCCTGCGGCGCCGCAATATCCGCCGCCTGTGCGGCGTCCTGCGCCAGCGCCGCCTTGATCATCAGTGCACACTCGAGGCGCTTCTTCTCGAGTTCACAGGACAGCGTGTGGGATTTGAGGATATCCCCCGCATATTGCAGGCTGTTGGCGCTGCAGCCACCCGAACAATAGAACTTGGCCCAGCAGTCCCGACAATTCTCCTTGCTGTACACTGTGGCGCGTGCGAACCGCTCTTTCATGGCGGTATCGTATTCCCCGGTGAGCACGTTTCCCATGCGCCATTCCGGCTTGTCCACAAACTGATGGCAGGGGAACACATTGCCCTCCGGGTCAACCGCCGCATATTCGTTGCCGCACCCGCAGCCGCGCAGCCGTTTGATCGCGCAGGGTCCCTGGTCGAGATCCAGCATGAAGTGGAAGAAATTGAACCCTCTCCCCTCCCGCTTGCGCTGCAGCAGCTCCCGGGCCAGAGTGTCGTACTCCTCGCATACCCGCGGCAGGTCCTCCTCCTGGATCGCAAACGGCAGAGAGGGGTCGCTGACCACCGGCTCCACCGAGATCTGGTCGAACCCGAGCTCGTGCATGTGCCACACGTCCTGCGCAAAATCGAGGTTCTCCCGCGTGAAGGTCCCGCGCACATAGTAGTCCTTATCGCCGCGCTTTTGCACAAATCGCTGGTATTTCGGCACAATGCTGTCATAGCTGCCGCGACCGGCGGCGTTCGGGCGCATCCGATCGTTGACCTCCCGGCGTCCGTCCAGTGACAGCACGACATTGTGCATCTCCCGGTTCAAAAAGTCCCCCACCTCGTCGGTCAGCAGCACGCCGTTGGTCGTTGTTGTAAAGCGAAACAGCTTGTCATGCTCCTTTTCCAGGGACCGGGCATATTCCACCGTGCGCTTCACCACGTCGAAATTCATCAGCGGTTCGCCGCCGAAAAAGTCGAGTTCCAGATTGTGCCGGCCGGCGGATTTCTCCACCAGGAAATCGATCGCGGCCTTCGCCACTTCCCAGCTCATGATCTGCGGCTTGCCGCCATAGACCCCCTGGCCCGCAAAGCAATATTTGCAGCGCAGGTTGCAGTCGTGGGAGACGTGCAGGCACATGGCCTTGAGCGGAGCGGCTACCAGACGGTCGGCAAACTGGGCATAGTCGTCCTCGCTGAACAGCAACCCGTCCTGATACAGCTGGTAGAGCTCCGCGTAGGTCTCGCGGATGTCCGGTAAAGGGTATGTACGGTTCAGCTGCTTTTCCACCTGGGGTGGGCATTCGGGCGGCATCTGCTCGTCCAGCAGACCGCACAGATCATATGCCAGCGGGTCCACCACATGGACGGCACCGCTGTGGACATCCAGCACGATCCGGTACCCGTTATTGATAAAACGATGTATCATGCGTTGACTCATTTCCTTTTGATTGATTTTTCCGCATAGACAGGACAGGGGCAGCCGCCAAAACGGCCCGCCCCTGTCCGATTGCGCAGCTTATTTATGGTTCTCGCACTTCTGGTTGGCCACCGTGCAGGACGTCTTGCAGGCAGACTGGCAGGACGCCTGGCACTCGCCGCAGCCGCCCTTGGC
>DXWE01000038.1 GCA_019417045.1 Oscillospiraceae bacterium | reverse complement strand
CTCCACCGTGCGTTCCTCGCCGTTCACGAGAATCCGCACGATCGGCTGGCCGCTGCCGGTCATCCGCGCGGTGATCGTCCCGCCGCCGGTATACAGGAACTCATACCCGGAGGCCGTCCAGTCCATGGTGATCGACCCGCCGACCGTGCGGCTGCGCCCGTGAAACCGGATCTGCCCATCCTGCACCAGATCCACCGCTGTCTTCTCCACCGTCTCTTCCGCCGCAGCCGCCGGCAGCACGGTCGGAAGCGCCGAAAACAGCAGGGCAAACGCCAGTACCGCCGCTCCCAAACGCCGCATTCCTCTTCTGCCTTTCATACCTTCTTCCTCTCTTTCTTTATATAATTTAAATGGTAATTTCTGTAATCGTTATATTTTATAGTAAAATATTCTATATAAAATGTCAATATCTTTCTCAGACGAATCGCCTCTTTGTCCCCTCCCACCTTGCTTTTTCCCCCTCGGGTATGGTATAGTGGGATAAAACGATCAGAAAGGCGGAATGATCTATGCGGCCACCCCCTCCCTCCGACGCCGGCCTGCCGAAGGAGCCGCTTCCCCGCTCGGTGCGGGAGGTGCCCGGCTTTCTACGCCGGCTGCTCGGCAACTTCTTCCGCCGCCTGTTCTACACGATCGGGCTTGTCTGGGAGACACGGCGGTGGATTCTGCTCACAATGCTCGCCCTCTCCCTGCTCAACGGCGTGCTGCCGGTGGTGGGCGCGTATCTCTCGGCGCAGCTTCTCAACCTGCTGGCAGAGGCATATGTGTCCCCGGAGACGGTGGCCTTCGCATGGATCCTCGAGCTGCTCGCCGCCCAGTTTGTCTATCTGTTCCTGCGCAGTGTAACCGGCACGGTGCAGACGATGGTCTCCCGCATGGCGGGGGAGCTGGTGGTCAATCACATCCGCGTCAAGATCATGCAGAAGGCCCGGGAGATCGACCTGAGCAGCTTTGACCTGCCGGACTTTTACACCAAACTGGAAAATGCCAACCGGGAGGCGGGCATGCGCCCGATCCAGATTTTGAACGCCACCTTCACGGTCATCAGCACGCTCATCAGCGTGGTCAGCTTTGTCGCGATCCTGTGGGCGGTCAACCCGCTCGCGCCGGTGGTGATCGTGCTGCTCTCCCTGCCGGCGGCGATCGTCAGCTTTGTCTACCGCAAAAAGTATTTCCAATATATGCGGCGCCGCTCCAAGGAGCGGCGGCAGCTGACGTATTTTTCCGACCTGATGGTGGACAAGGACCGGGTGAAGGAGATCCGCATCTTCGATCTGGCTGACACCTTTTCCGTGCGGTACAACGCGATCTTCCAGAAATATTTTGCCGGGATCCGGCGCCTGTTCCGCAACGAGGGGCTGTGGAACACGCTGCTCAGCCTCGCCTCGGTGGCGGTCAACTGCCTGCTGTTTTTGTACATCGCTTACAAGGTGTACCATCAGGAGCTGCAGGTGGGGGATTACTCGCTGTATACCGGGGCGCTGAACTCCATCATCACCGGCGTCGCCTCCCTGATCGCGACCACCACGATGATCTACGAGGGCACCCTGTTCACGGACAACCTCATCGCCTTTATGCGGGAGGAAAAGCATCTCGTGCCGCTGGCCGATCCCCCCCTGCCGGTGCGCCGCCACACCGGGCACACGATCCGGTTTGAGGATGTGAGCTTCCGGTACCCCGGCACCGAACGGGACGTGCTCTCCCACATCAATCTCTCGATCGACGCCGGGGAGACGGTGATGCTCGTCGGGCTGAACGGGGCGGGCAAGACGACACTCATCAAGCTGCTCACCCGGCTGTACGACCCCACCGGCGGGCGGATCCTGCTGGACGGCCGGGACATCCGGCTGTATGACGTGCAGCAGCTGTATTCCCTGTTTGGCATTCTCTTTCAGGACTTCGGCAAGTATGCCGTCACCGTGTCCGAAAACATCTCGTTCGGAGAGATCCACAAGCCGGCCGACCCGGCTGCGGTGCGGCAGGCGGCGGTGGAGAGCGACGCGGATTCGTTCATCGGGCGGCTGCCGCAGGGGTACGACACGCCGCTGATGCGATATTTTGAGGACGACGGGATCGAGCTGTCCATCGGGCAGTGGCAAAAGCTGTCGGTCGCCCGTGCGTTTTACAGCGACGCGGATATTCTGATTCTCGACGAGCCGACCGCCTCGCTGGACCCGCTCGCCGAGCAGGAGATCTACCGCCAGTTTGACGAGCTGCGCCGGGACAAGACCACCCTGCTCGTCTCCCACCGCCTCTCGAGCGCGCTCTCCTCCTCCAAAATCGTCGTGCTGGATAGCGGCGCGGTCGCGGAGGAGGGGACCCATGCGCAGCTGATGGCACGGCGTGGGGTCTATTACACCCTGTTCACCACCCAGGCCAGCCGGTATCGGGAGCCGGCCGGTGAAAACCCGTAAAAAACCAGGAGGAAAACAAGATGAATATACAGCCTCTGCCACTGAAAGAGCTGCCGGATCTCTATGACACCCATCTGCGCCGCGACTTCCCGGCTGATGAACTGAAGCCCTGTGACTGGCTCGTCCGGCTGGCCGAGCGCGGGACCTACGAGTGCCATACGTTTTACGACCGCGGGGAACTGTGCGCCTATGCGTGTGTGCTCGCCCCCCGGGATCGGGGCGCTGTGCTGCTCGACTATTTTGCCGTGCTGCCCCACCGCCGCGGCGGCGGGATCGGCGGGCAGTGCTTTGACCTGCTCGGCGACACCTATCGAAACCGGGGCGGGATGCTGCTCGAGACCGAGCTGGTGGACGCCGCACGCACCTCCGAAGAGCGGGAGACACGCCTGCGCCGCAATACCTTTTATCAGCGGCACGGCGCCCGCCTCACCGGCGTGCACAGCGAGGCGTTCGGCGTGCGCTACTCCATCCTGTGCCTGCCGGGAGAAGGCGGCGGGCCGGCGGACGAAGCGGTATATGCCCGGCTGGCCGCGCTCTACCGCGGGCTGTTCGCGCCGGAGTATCTGACCACACAGGTCAAAATTGCCCGTCCCGGCGGGGAGCTGCTGCCCGTTTCCCTCTGATACCACCGGTCGCCGTGCGCCTGAACCGGCACGGCTACCGAGGCCGCGATCCGTATTCCTCTGATACAACGGGATCCGACCGGTGCTGCTTTTTTGACTTTTTGACTCTCTCCGATCACCGGCAGGACCTCTTCCGGTTGACCATCCACGAAGGGGCCTGCCATTTTCGACTTTTTGTCATAGAAACAGTTGACAAACCGCCTTTCCTATGGTATACTATCACCACTTGATTTAGCGATGGAAAGCGCTGAAATTATCAGATGAGGGTGAAACACATGAAAAAACTGACCAAAAAGCTGGCGGCCCTGTTGGCGGTCGTCTCCCTGTTGGCGCTGGGTCTCGCCGCGTGCAGCGGAAACCCGGATTCCAGCAGCCCCGATTCGGGAACTTCCGCTGATTCGGGAGCCTCGGCCGATTCGAACACAGATCCGAAGGTCATCGGTATCATCCAGCTGATGGAGCACCCGGCGCTCGACGCGGCGCGGGTCGGCTTTGTCGACGCGCTGGAGGAGAACGGCTATGTCGACGGGCAGAACATAGAGATCAAGTATTACAACGCACAAAACGACCAGTCGAACTGCCAGACGATCGCGCAGACGCTGGTGAGCAACCAGTGCGATCTGATCCTGGCGATCGCGACGCCGGCGGCACAGGCGGTCGCCACCGTCACGCAGGACATCCCGATCCTCGTCACGGCGATCACCGACCCGGCGGATTCCGGGCTGGTGGAGAGCAACGAGGCGCCCGGCGGCAACGTGTCCGGCACCTCCGACCTCACGCCGGTCAAGGAGCAGATGGAGCTGCTCAAGCAGCTGTATCCCAATGTGAAAAAGGTCGGCATGCTCTATACCTCCTCCGAATCCAATTCGGAATTCCAGGTGAACCTTGCGAAGGAGGCGGCGGCCGCGCTCGGGATTGAGACCGAGGATTACACCATCTCCGAGGCCAACGAGATCCAGCAGGTCACCCAGTCCGCGATCGGCAAGGTGGACGCGCTGTATGTGCCCACCGACAACACGCTCGCGGGCGCCATGACCAGCGTGACGCAGATCACCACCCCTGCCGGGCTGCCGGTCATCGTGGGTGAAGAGGGCATGGTCTCGGGCGGCGGGCTCGCCACCTATGGTATCAACTACACCGAGCTCGGCAAGCTGACGGGCGAACAGGCGGTGCAGATCCTGAAGGGCGAGGCCGAACCGGCCACCATGCCGATCGGGTATCTGACCGATTTTGCGCTGACGATCAACAAGACCACGGCGGACGCGCTCGGCGTGACCATCCCGGACGACCTGGCTGCCTCGGCCACGTTTGTCGAATAATCCGGCCATTCATCCTGTAAACAGGCGATGGGCTCCCTCATCGCCTGTTACTCCTGTCTAGAGAGGATATTGTCATGGAATTCTTTTCCGCCCTGCTGCGCGCCATGCCCGGCGCGGTGGCACAGGGCCTGTTGTGGGGCGTCATGGCCCTGGGCGTCTATGTGACGTACAAAATTCTCGACTACGCGGACCTGACGGTGGACGGCAGTCTGGCGTTGGGCGGCGCGGTCTCCGCCATCCTGGTGAAAAACGGGATGGACCCGTTTCTCTCGCTGCTGTTTGCAACGGTGGCGGGCATGGCGGCGGGCGCCGTCACCGGGCTGCTGCACACCAAGCTCAAAATTCCGGCGATTCTGTCCGGGATCTTGTCCATGATCGCACTGTATTCCATCAACATCCGCATCATGGGCACCCCGAACATCTCGTTCGGACTGAAGATCCCCACCATGGTGAAAATCGTCCGGGAGTGGTTCCCGGCGCTCTCCCAGGAAGTCGCGACCATCCTCATCGGCGGGGTGTTTCTCGCCGTGATCGTCGGGTTCCTCTACTGGTTCTTCGGCACGGAGGTGGGCAGCGCCATCCGCGCGACCGGCAACAACGAATACATGGCCCGCGCGCTCGGGGTGAGCACCGACTGGATGAAAATCCTCGCACTGCTCATCAGCAACGCGCTGGTCTCCCTGTCGGGCGCGATGATCGCCCAATATCAGGGATACAGCGACGTGAAGATGGGCACCGGCGCGATTGTGACCGGGCTGGCCTCTGTCATCATCGGGCTGGTGGTCGGCGAGGCGGTGTGCCGCAAGAAGTTCCCGTTTGCGATCCGGCTAATTGCGGTGGTCTTTGGGTCGGTGCTGTACCGCATTATCATCGCGCTGGTGCTGCAGCTGGGGCTGAGCACGGATGACCTGAAGCTGTTCACCGCGATCATCGTGGCGGTCGCGCTGGCCATCCCCTATCTGAAGAGCAGGATCTTCAAGGGCCGGAAAAAGCAGAAAGGGGGGACGCCGGCATGCTGACGCTGACTCATGTTCACAAGACGTTCAACACCGGTACGATCAACGAGAAACAGGCGCTGATCGACGTCAACCTGCACCTCGCTCCCGGCGATTTTGTCACCATCATCGGCGGCAACGGGGCCGGGAAATCGACCCTGCTCAACATGGTGGCGGGCGTCTATCCGGTGGACAGCGGGACGATCACGCTCGCCGGGCAGAACATCACCAATCAGTCGGAGCACAAGCGGGCCCGGCTGATCGGCCGCGTGTTTCAGGACCCGCTGCTCGGCACCGCCGCCGACATGTGTATCGACGAGAACCTGGCGCTTGCGAAACGCCGCGGCCAGCACCGCGGGCTCTCGTGGGGGATCCACCGGCACGAGCGGGAACAGTATAAGGAGATGCTCTCCGCACTGGGGCTCGGGCTGGAGGACCGCCTGAGCTCCAAAGTCGGGCTGCTCTCGGGCGGCCAGCGACAGGCGCTGACACTGCTGATGGCCACCCTGAAGCAGCCGGACCTGCTGCTGCTGGACGAGCACACGGCGGCGCTCGACCCCAAGACGGCGGCCACCGTCCTCGACCTCACCGAACAGATCGTGGACGAGCACCGGCTGACCACCCTGATGGTCACCCACAACATGAAGGACGCGATCCGCATGGGCAACCGGCTGATTATGATGCACGCGGGCCGTATCATCTATGACGTGGCCGGAGAGGAGAAGAAACAGCTGGATGTGAAAGACCTGCTTGAGAAATTCGAGCTGGTCGCGGGGGACGATTTCGCCAACGACCGCATGCTGCTCACCTGATTCCAACGCACACAGGGCCGGGATCTTTCGATCCCGGCCCCTTTTTATCCGCCCGCGGATTAGGCGCGCATATTCTGTCCATACTCCCCATAGACATACTAACACAAGGAGGAGCGCTCTCTATGGACAACGTATTCAAAAAGGCTTTGCTCAAGCCCCCGGTGCAGACGCCGCACGGCATCCAGCTGGCGATCCAGGACGTGTGCACCCAGCTCGACCAGGTCCAGAGCCGGTTTGAGATGGAGACCGACAGCGACCTGATCGAATCCTATATCTATCAGATGGAATCCCTGCGGGCACGCTACCGGTACCTGCTCCGGCAGGCAAAGGGCATGAACCTCACCGCCGCCAAGGTGCCCCTGTTCACCGAGAGGGAGGCGTCGTCTTGAGCATCTGGCTTTGGATAGTACTCGGCGTGCTCGGCGCCGCGATCGCGACCGCCGTGCTGGTCACGGTATTTCGCAGCCGCAACCCCGTGCGGCGGCTGATCGGCTCGGGGGTGCAGGGGCTGTGCGCGCTGGCGGCGGTCAACGTCGCCGGCGCGTTCACCGGTGTATCCCTCGGGCTCGGGCTGTTCTCCGGGATCTACTGTATCCTGCTCGGGGTGCCGGGCGTACTCTCCCTGCTCGTCGTCCGGCTGCTGTTTGGCCTGTGATCCCGTTCAGGCGTGTCCCCCACAGGCAGTTTTGACCCCGCCTCTTGCCACCTTCATCGGATAGTGCTCGATCCCCGCGTCCTGGCAGGGACCGCCGCACACCTGAAACCCGATGGTCTGATAAAACCCGACGGCGGTCGTCTGTGCCAGAATACATACCTCTTTCGCCCCGCACTGGAATGCGCGGTCGAGCAGCATGCGCACCACGAAATCCCCGTATCCCTTTTTGCGGCATTCCCTTCTGACGGCCACACGCCCGATGTGGAAGCTGCCGTCTTCCTCCAGCAGCAGCCTGCCGGTCGCAACCGGCAGGCCGTTTTCGTCGTATGCCACCGCGTGGACCGCCTTTGCGTCCCAGTCGTCATATTCGAGTTCCGGCGGGATCTGCTGCTCCTCGATAAACACCGCCTGGCGCACCTGCTTGGCGTCCGACAGGTCGCCGCCCTGCGGGATAAATCTGCCCTGAATCATACGAATGCTCCTTCTGTTTAAAATACCGGGCCCACCGGCTCCGTGTTCGCTCATTCCTCGATATGGGCCAGCCCCAGGTCGATGATCTGCTGGACATGGTCATCGTCCAGCGCATAGATCGCGTTTTTCCCCTCCCGCCGGCACCGGACCAGCCGGGCCTGCCGCAAAATCCGCAGCTGGTGGGAGATCGCCGACTGCCCCATCTCAAGCAGCTGCGCAATATCGCACACGCACAGCTCCCCCTTGGACAGCGCCCACAGGATGCGCACGCGGGTCGTGTCGCCGAACAGCTTGAACAGGTCGGCCAGGTCGTCCAGCGTCTCGAGCAGCGGCATCTCCTGCCGCGCCCTGTCCATCGATACGGCGTGCTCCGCCCGGCAGGCGCACGTTGTCTCCTCTCCCAGCCCGTGAAGATCCCGTTCCCTGTCCATATGTGTTCCTCCCGGTTCTGCCTATCTCTTCCGTCTCAGTATGCCCCTCCCACCGTCATTTGTCAAGAGGGCTGCCGGCTCACCGTCTCTGAATTCGTCCGGTTTCCGGCGGGAAAACCGTCTGTTCCCGCACAAAAGCCGCCGGGGCATATGCCCCGGCGGCTTTTCGCTCTCTATTTTTCCGTGCGGGCCGGCTCCTTCTTCACCCGCGCCCGCAGCGTGACAATCCGGGTGCCGCCCTGGTTGGCGGCCTCCTCCTCCTCAAAGGTCATCTGCCTCCCGCATACCGGGCACAGCGCCCGCACCTCGTCCCCCGTCGCCTGCACCAGCACTTCCAGCCGCTTCTGGCTCGCGATGCACGCGCGCTGATGCCCGGACACCACCTCGGCATGCCCGCACTCGCACGGGACAATCTCCACCGGCTTGTTTTTGTCGCTGCCGCACATCTGGCGGTACAGCCGGGGACAATACAGCAGGTCGGCCTGCCCGATTTTGGCGCCGCCCGACAGGAAGAAATCGCCCACCAGCCCGAGCGAGCACTTGCCGGTGCGCATAAAATAGCAGCTGTTTTTCCCGAGCGTAATGGTCGCTTCCAGATTGCCCTTGATCACGCCCACACGCAGCCCCCCTTCCCGGTGGCGAACGGTAGTATCATAGCACATCTGTTCTAAAAATACAAGGCCCATTTTCGACCCTTTCGGACACCGTAAGCGACCAGTCGACAGCCGATAGAACCGGAGGATTTCTGCCGGGATAAATTGACAAGTGCGCGCTCATGGGATATAATAAGATAATTATTTCGTTCAAATTTCCGGACGGAAAGAGGGAACCGCTATGAAAATTCTGCTGGATGGTTTCGGAGGCGACAATGCCCCGCTTTCGGTGCTCGAGGGGGCAGTGCGGGCGGTGGCCGCCTATGGATATGAGATCACGCTGTTCGGGCGGGAGCAGGAGCTGCGTCAACTGGCGGCCGACCGCCAGTTGGCTCTCTCCGGGATCGAGATCGTCGACACGCCGGACGCGATCTCGATGCACGACGAGCCGCGCAGTATTTTAAAGGCGCACAAGGACAGCTCAATGGCGGCCGGGTTGCGCGCGCTGGCCGCCGGGGAGGGGGACGCGTTCGTCTCCGCCGGCAGCACCGGCGCGCTGCTGATGGGGGCCACCTTCTTTGTCAAGCGGATCCGGGGGATCTCCCGGCCGGCGCTCGCCCCCATCGTGCCGTCCGGCAAAGGGCCGTTTCTGCTGATCGATTCGGGAGCCAATGTCGACTGCCGGCCGGAGATGCTGCTCCAGTTCGCCCATATGGGCAGCGTCTATATGTCACAGGTCGTGCTCGGCGGCAAAGAGGCGTCGGTCGGGCTGCTCAACGTCGGCACGGAGGACTCCAAGGGCGGCGAGCTGCAGCACGAGGCCTTCCGGCTGTTGCAGGAAAGCGGACTCCGGTTTGTGGGCAACATCGAGGCCCGTCAGGCGCCGGACGGCGCGTGTGACGTGCTGGTGGCGGACGGGTTCAGCGGCAATGTGCTGCTCAAATCCATGGAGGGCACCGCCGGCATGCTGCTGCACAGCATCAAGGACATCCTGCTGACCAATCTGCGCACCAAGCTAGGCGCGCTGCTCATCAAGCCGTATCTCGGCTCTCTCAAAAAGCAGATGAGCACGGAGGAATACGGCGGCGCGCCGCTGCTCGGCGTGCAAAAGCCGGTCATCAAGGCCCACGGCAACGCGACCGGCGCCACGATCCAGCACGCCATTCGCGCGGCGGCCGTGTTCGCCGAATCCAACGTCACCGGACGGATCGCCGAGGCGGTCGCCGGAGAGGACGCCACTGCCACGGAGGAACCGTCATGAGCAAACCGCTGCAGGAACTGATGGATGCGATGGGGTATACGTTTCGTAACCCCTCGCTGCTCAAAACCGCCCTCACCCATTCGTCCTACGCCAACGAGAAGCGCGGCGGGATGCAGAGCAATGAGCGGCTGGAGTTCCTCGGGGACTCGGTGCTCGGGATGATCGCCGCGACCTATCTCTACACCACCGACGACAACGACGAGGGGGAACTCACCCGCCTGCGCGCGTCCATCGTGTGCGAAAAGGCGCTCGCCTCCTATTCCGCGTCGCTGCACGTGGGGGACTACCTGCTGCTCGGCAAGGGGGAGCGGGCCACCGGGGGAGCCACCCGCCCGTCCATCCTGGAAAACACGTTTGAGGCGCTCACGGGCGCCATCTATCTCGACGGCGGGGTGGAGGCTGCGCGGGAGTTTGTGCTGCCGTTCCTGAAACGGGAGCTGAGCAGCCAGCGCAAGCGGCATTTCAAGGATTACAAGACCCAGCTGCAGGAGATCGTGCAGCAAAACCCCGAGGAAAAGGTCTCGTATGTCCTGACCGGGGAGCACGGGCCGGACCACAGCAAAAAATTCACGGTGGAGGTGCGGCTGAACTCCAACGTGATCGGCAAGGGCACCGCCCACAGCAAAAAAGAGGCGGAGCAGCAGGCAGCCCGCGAGGCGCTGCTGCTCATGGGATATAAATAACCGGACTGTCAGACCATCCGGCGCCGGTCTCGGCGCGCGGAGAAAGGAATGGAACCGCTTTGCTACTCAAATCGCTCGAGATCCGCGGCTTCAAGTCGTTCCCGGACAAGACCGTGCTGACCTTCGGCAGGGGCATCACGGCAGTGGTGGGGCCGAACGGCAGCGGCAAATCGAATATCAGCGACGCGATCCGCTGGGTGCTCGGCGAGCAGTCGAGCAAGAGCCTGCGCGGCTCCAAGATGGAGGACGTCGTCTTCAACGGCACCCAGGGGCGCAGCAGCGTCGGGTTTGCGGAGGTGTCGCTCACGATCGACAACACCTCCCGAAAGCTGGACTTCGACGCCGACGAGGTGCGTGTCACCCGGCGGTACTATCGCTCCGGGGACAGCGAATACCTGCTCAACGGCGCGATGGTGCGCCTGAAGGACGTGCAGCTCCTGTTCATGGACACCGGCCTCGGCCGGGACGGGTACTCGATGATCGGCCAGGGGCGGATTTCGGACATCGTGGCCTCCAAGTCCGAAGACAGGCGCGAGATCTTCGAGGAGGCCGCCGGGATCGCGAAATACCGGTACCGCAAGACCGAGGCGGAGCGCCGGCTGAAATCCACGGAGGACAACCTGCTGCGCCTGCGGGACATCCTGCAGGAGCTGGAGGAGCGGGTCGGCCCACTCGAGCAGCAGGCAAATAAGGCCAAGAAGTTCCTCGCCTACGCCGGGGAGAAGAAAACCCTGGAAATCGGGGTGTGGCTGCACACCCTCTCGCGGTCGCGGGAGGTGCTGCGCGGATTCGACTCCCAGCTCGAGCTCGCCCGCACCCGGTATGACGAGGCGACCGCCCGGATCGAGGAGATCGAGCGGGAGATCGAGCAGATCGGCCAGAATGCGGCGCTGCTCTCGGTGCAGATGGATGAGCGGCAGCGCGCCGCGGCCGGGCTTGAGGAGGAGGCCGTGCGGCTGGAGAGCGACGTGGCCGTGCGGCAAAACGACATCGAACACAACCGGGAGAACATCGCCCGGATGCAGGCGGAAAAGGCGCAGAGCGAGACGGGCAGCCAGCAGCTTTTGCAGGAGATGGAGGCAAGGCGGGCGGACATCGCCGCGCGGCAGGCGCAGATCGCCGATGCGGAGGCCGACCGGCTGTCGCTCGCGGACCAGCTGGAGGAGCTCTCCCGCAGCAGCGAGGAGGTGGGCAGCCGGCTGGACGAGCTGAACCGCCAGGGCTCCGCCCTGGCGCTCGAGCTGTCCGAATGGAGGGTGAAGGAGGGCACAGCGGATTCCTCACTGTCGGAGATCACGCTGCGGCTGTCGCAGCTGAGCGCCGCCGCCGCCCAGCGCGCCGGGCAGACCGAGCAGGCCAGAGCCGAGCTGGAGGAGTGCGTGCGCGCCAAGCAGGCGTGCGACGAGATGGCCGAGTCGCTGCAGAACACGGTGAACGGCTACCTGCTGCGCGCGCAGTCCCGCCGGAAAAAGCGGGATGACGCCAAGGAGCTCGCGGATAAAAAGCGGCTGGATGCCGAGGAGAAACGCCGCCGTGTGCGGCTGCTCGAGGAGCTCGAGCGCAGTCTCGAGGGGTTCTCCGGCAGCGTCAAGGCCGTGATGAAGCAGTCCGGCCGGGGGGCGCTGCGCGGGATCCACGGCCCGGTCGCAGGATTACT
>DXWE01000037.1:7486-12245 GCA_019417045.1 Oscillospiraceae bacterium | reverse complement strand
CCGCCGCGATCAGCAGCGGCAGGCACAGCCCCAAAGCGGTGATTCGCCATCGTTTTTTTCTCTTCATACGCCTCTCCTTCACGCTCTGTTTCTCCCCGGCCATATTGTGATCTGGCATGTCTCCTGCCGGGGATCGCCAGCAATATCACGACGGCAACCGTCACGACTGCAGCCGCGGTCACAATTTGTACCTGTGTTTATCCCACCGTAAAATCGATCTTGACCAGCGACACCGGCTTGGTCACTGCGGTCATGGTACCGCCGGTCACGACCTGCCCGCCGGGATACTCCGTCGGGGTGATCCTCGTGGGATTTGCGTAGTTGTTTTTGGCCAAACAGTTTTCGCTCCACAGCTCGGTCACCGCGTCCACCGTCAGCCGATCAAACGGCAGCGAGATGGAAAACTCGGTGTTCTCATCGTAGGACTTGTTGAGCAAAAAAAGGCTTCCCTTGCCGGTTTGCTCGTCGAAATACACCGCGGCCTCCCCTGTTGGCACGTCGGAGATGGCGGGCACCAGGCCGACCCTGATCGAATCGAAGGTCTTGCAGCCGCTCACAGTGGTGTACAGCACGCTGCGCCCGATCTGCTCGGCATACATGCGGAACACATATGTGGCGCAGTTGTCCCAGTACACCTCCCGCCCGGCGACGCTGAGATCTGTCAGGGAGCCGAGCAGGTTGGCCGCCTCATAGTGATTGATCAGCGGCAGATAGCAGGCGGAGGTCACCTTTGGCTCGGCCAGCACGGTGTTCAAAAAGGAGGCGTCGTACAGCGCCCCGGCGAGGGAATTCGGGTAGTTGCCGCCGACAGTGCCCCACTCGGTGATCTGGATGCCGATCTCGTTTGCATACTCCCCGGCGTTCTCCTCAATCAGCGCGATCTCTTCCCTGATCATCCCCGCGACCCACTTTGAGGACGCCATAAAGCACTCCACAGCCTCCCGCTCGGACTCCCCGGAGGAGAAATAGGGGGTGTAGCCGATATGTACATCGATGAAATCGATCTTCCCCGCCAGCGCCTGCAGTACCACGCTGTCCCACTGCCGGTATTTGTTCAGCGGATGGGACGGCGTGATGCCGATACAGCCGAGCGAGATATCTTCCACCCGTTCTCCCAGCGCGTCGTACACAGCATTGTAAAAATCAATATACTCCTGCGGGCTCTTGGTGACGGCCATGCCCTCTACCCGCTCCTCCGCCATGCACACCTCGTTGCCAACGGCAAACGTCCAGGTATCCACGTCCTGGGAGAGGTAGTACTCGACCCATTCGGCCGCCTCTTCCGGCGTGCCGTTGCCCGCGTTGAGCTGGATGGTCGCGGCCGTCCCCGACGCCCGGCACAGCTCGATCAACTCATCCGGGCCGAAGGTGACGACATGGCGCTCGCCGTCTTGGGCGTCAAAGATCGGGAAGCTCGCGGAAAACGGATCGATCTGCGGCACGCGGTCCTCCACATCGCCGACCGACTCGTACCAGTGGAAGTAATCCCCCTGGATCCCGCCCGGGTAGCGCAGATGGGTCACGCCGCTATTTTGCAGGCTCTTGAGCAGCTCCGGGTTCGGAGCGCCCGTCTGCGAGTCCCAAATGCCGTATCCGTCCCCGCGATAGGAGAGGTTTGCCCCGAAGATGTCGGGGCGCACCGTATTGACCACTCCGGTGCCCACTTCTACCATGGCCGTCTGTTCGCTGGTGGGATAGTCGCCTCCCAGCAGCAGCTGATTATTCTGCATGACGCCTTCTCCCGTTGCCGATCCCTCCGATGCCGAGGACGGATCCGAGACAGGCTCCGAGACAGGATCCGGCCCGCAGCCCGCCGCGATCAGCAGCGGCAGACACAGCCCCAAAGCGGCGATCCGCCATCGTCTTTTCATCTTCATCCGCCTCTCTCTGGACTCGGCCTTCCCAGCCGCCGTCAGGATGTCTTCTGCTTTCTGCGGATCACCACCACCGCAACGGCCACCGCCGCCACGACCACGACCGCAGCCACGATCCACACCCAGGTCAGATCGGTTCCGTCAGGCGTGGGATCCCCCGTGTTGTCCACAGGAGCCGTGCCGGTGGTCGGCGTTTTGGTCGCAATTGTGCCCTGCGTCGAGGGTGTGGTCGGCTCGGTGGGCTCCGGCTGCTCTTCCTCTGTCAGCTCATAGACCTTCAGATTGGCAAAGCTGCCGCTGTCGTCCCCTTCGAACACCTTGAACCGCACGCCCACACCACCGGAGGGATAGGTGCTGTCCTGCACCTGCACCGAGGGCACGGTGCTGCCGTCCACATACCAGGTCAGCGTGTCGCCCTGCACCACGATTTTCCAGTGCATGGAGGCGGCATACCCCATTGCCGCAGCAGCGGGGGCGTCGGGGCCATCGTCCGGCAGTGTCTTCCAGGCGTTGTTGTCGTCCATGCCGACAAACGCGAACGCGCTGTCATACGCCAGCACATAGCCGCCAAAGCTGTCCACGCCGTTCTCCGGCTCGGTGCAGCGCACGATCACACCGCCCTCCGCCACATTGACCACGTCCACCTCGACCACATAGTCGGTCCAGCCCTCTTCCGCACCGGTATACGCATAAAACCACACGTCGTTCCCGTCGTTTTCCACGCTGATCCCGTTCTCGTCAAAGGTCCAGTTCCCCGTGTAGTACCCCCAGTCCTCCGCGGCAGTCGCGCTGTCATACTCGTACAGTACGGCCCCCTCCTCCGCCGCGGCCGCCGGGCAGCACAGCGCCGCCAGCACCAGCAGGCTCAGCCCGGCACACAGCCATTTCCTCAGATGTTTCATACGATACGCCCCTCTCTGTAAAATGAGTTCTCTGATCCGGCCGCAGCTGCGGCAATCATTCTGTTTTATCACGCGGCGTCTGCTGTCCGGCACCCGGCGCCGGTTTGCCCCGGCGGCCCCACAGCAGCACGCCGCCCAGCACGAGCAGCGCCGCCGCCATCACGCCGCCGCACACCCACGGGACGATGCCTTTGCCAGACGGAGCGGCCGTGCCGGTATCCGACGGCGGTATGGCGGTGGCGGACCCGCCCGCTGTGGGCGGCCCGTTTTCCAGAACATCCTTGACGACCGGTACCACCACTTCCGCCAGCCGCTGGTACCCGGCGCTGTTCAGGTGTATGCTGTCCGACCGGAACAGCGCCTTCTGTTCCGTCAAATCCCCCGCGTTGATCGCGGGCGCCGCATCGATGTAATAGAGGTCTGCGCGTTCTTCACAGAACGCCCGCAGGGCCTCGTTGCTCTGCTGTTTGATCTGCGTCTGGGCGGCGGGCTCATTCAGGCGATAGATCATCCCCACATAGAAGACCGGCACACCCGGCAGGTCGTCGAGCAGGCTTTGCAGATAGGCGGTGACCTCCTGCACCACCTGCTCCTTGCTGCTGCCGCCGGACACGTCGTTGCCGCCGGTCATCACCACCACGGCCCGCGGCGCGTACGGCGTCAGCCACAGGTCATTTTTACCCGCCAGATGGCTGACCCACGAGCCTCCCATGCCAAAATTGAGGGTCGGCAGCGGGGCGAAGTCCTCGGCATACGAGTCCCAGAACTCCACGTGGGAGGTGCCCACGAGCATCACTTTCCCCTGATTCTCCGCCGCCGGATACTGGTTCACCAGCCTTTTGGCCCACAGGGTATAGGTGTCCTCGGTGGTATAGGTGGCCTCCCCCTCGGCGTGGCCGGTGATGGTCAGGTTTTCGATCCGCCCGGCCTCCTCCTGCGCGGCGGCCTTGATCCGGATCCCGACACCGCCGGCCTCTGCAAAATCGTTGTCGAACACCTGGATCAGCGGGGTGTCCATGTCGTCCACATACAGGGTGAACGTGTTGCCGCTGACCGTGAGCTTCCAGTGCATCCTCTCGCGGTAGGGGAGCTCTTTGGCGGACACCGCGTCCGGGCCGCCGCTGTTGATCGACCGCCAGCCGCCCCTGTCCTTGCCGAAAAAGGCATAGGCGCTGTCGTACCCGACAAAATAGCCGTCAAAGCTGTCCGCACCGGCGGCCGGGTCGCCGCAGCGGAACACAAACCCGCCGTTTTTCACCCCGACCAGGTCGGCCTCCAGCGTGAAATTTTCATAGGTCGCGGTGGTGATCAGCTTCGGATAGACGCTGGGCCCGTCGCCGACCAGCGACACGCCGCCCGCGTCAAACGTCCACTCCCCGCCGAAGCTCTGCCAGGTCTGCCCGAAGCCCTCCGCCGGCGCCGCCGCCAGCGCCGTGCCTCCCAGCGGGGCGGCGACCAGGCAGCCTGCGAGGCAGGCCGCCAGCCATCGCCGCCAGGGAATACCGCCCGTTTTCTTCATTTTGGATTCTCCTTTCCCAGGCTCATCCCTTCACCGACCCGAGGATCAGCCCGCTCTTGATATGGCGGGACAGCAGCGGGAACACCAGCAGGATCGGGATGCAGGACAGCGCCACATACGCGTACATCAGCCCCCGGTCGGACACGAGCAGCATCTGCACCACATCCTGCTGGCTCTTGATGTCGTTCAGGGAGGACAGCTTGACCTGCAGATAGGTCTGCAGCGGGTACAGCGTGTTGTCCCGCATGTACATCAGCCCGTCGAACCAGGCGTTCCAGTGCCCGATGATACAGAACATCGTCAGGGTCGCGAGACACGGGGTGGACAGGGGGATGTAGATCTGCGTCAGCAGCCGGAAATCGTTGGCGCCGTCGATCCGCGCCGCCTCCCGGATCTCGGCGGGGATCCCGCGGTAGAAGTTCAGCAGCACGATCACGTTGAAGATCGGGAACGCGCCCGGGACC
>DXWE01000037.1:0-7476 GCA_019417045.1 Oscillospiraceae bacterium | reverse complement strand
GTCCCGGGCGCGATCCCGATCTTCAACGTGATCGTGCCCGGGACCACCAGCGCCCAGATGGTGTTGATCATGTGCAGCCGGGACACCAGCACATAGGCCGGGATCAGCCCGCCGCTGAACAGCATCGTGATGACCATGTACACCACATAGAATTTCCGCCCCGGGAACTCCCGGCTCTCGAGCGAGACCGGATAGGCAGTCAGGATGGTGAGCACCATCGTGATCAGCGTGCCGAGCACCACCCGCTCCAGGCTGACCAGCACCGAGCGGAGCATGGCGGTATCCCCGAGCGCCTCCTTATACGCCTCCACGGAGAATTCGAGCGGCCACAGCCCCACCAGGTTTTGCGCGGACATCCTGCCGCTGCTGAAGGACACGGCCAGCATGTGGATAAACGGCAGGATCCCGCACAGCGCCATACCGCACAGCGCCAGGGTGATGAGGAGATTTGACAGGCGAAAGGACCGCCGCTTCTTTTGGATTGTCCGCACGACGCCGCCTCCCTTTAGAAGATCCGGTAGCCGGCCCATTTGTCCGCCGCCTTGTAGGAGAGCAGCAGCAGAATGGCGCCCACCACCGACTTGAACAGCCCCACGGCCGTCCCCAGGCTGTACAGCCCGCCGTTGACGCCCACGCGGTAGACGTAGGTGTCGATGATGTCCACGCTGGACATCACGGTGGTGTTGTACAGGTTATAGATCTGGTCGAACCCGCCGTTCATCACCCCGCCGAGCGCCAGGATGAGCAGCATTGCCACAATCTGGCTGATCCCGGGCAGCGTGACATAGCGGATCTGCTGCAGCCGGCTTGCGCCGTCGATTGTGGCCGCCTCGTACAGCGCCGGGTTGATCGCGGTCAGCGCCGCCAGCACGATGATGGCGTTGTAGCCGACCTCCTTCCAGATGTTGGACACCGCCAGCAGCACGATAAACCACTTGTCGTTAATCAGAAACGGGATGGTGTGCCCGGTGAGGGCGGAGATCACCTGGTTGAGGACCCCCTCCTCCGACGCCATGTCCTTGACGATGTCCGCCAGCACCACCCACGAGACGAAAAACGGGAACAGCACCATACTCTGGATCCCGGACCGCAGCCATTTGGCGCGGATCTCGTTGAGCAGCAGCGCGAACAGCACCGAGCAGAACAGGCCGGTCGCGAGCTTGAGCAGCGACAGGAACAGCGTGTTCCACACCACGGAGGTGAAGTTCTGCATGCGGAACATATACCGGAACCAGTCAAGCCCCGCCCAGGGGGAGCCGAAATAGCCCTTGGACGGCAGGTAGTTCTGGAACGCCATCACCAGCCCGGACATCGGTATGTAACAGAAGATAAACAGGATCACGAGCATGGGCAGCAGCATCAGGTGCTTTTGCCAGTGCCGTCTGAATTGCAGCCCCGTCCGCAGGCGGGACGCCTTTGGCTTTGCCGTCGCTTTCATGTCCCGCTCCTTTTACTGCTGCCTGCTCTGCGCGTACCACTCGTTGACCTGGTCGGACACCGTCTGCCCGCCGGACTGGTACCACTGCTCGACAAAGGTGTCGAAGGTGTTCACGTCCGCGCCCATGATGATGTCGATGAACGCCTTGTTCTCGAGCTCGTCGAGGGTGGTCACCATGGCGGAAAACACCGTGTCCTCCGGCCCGCGGTACTGGTCGTATTGAAAAGAGGCATATGTCTTTTCCAGCAGGTCAAAGGAGCCGTACCAGGTCAGCATGGCGCTGCGGTTGATCGCCGAGCCGATGTCCGTCGTCATCTGGGAATACGCATACAGCCCCTCGGCGTTAAGTGAGGAGGTGTCCCCGCTCTCATACGCCGCGCGCAGCTTGACGCCGAGCTCGACGTTTTTCAGCGGCGGGTCAAAGAAGATCGGCGAATACTCCTTCATGTCGATCTCATAATAGTCATCCGACATCTGCAAATCCCAGAACCAGTCGGAATACTCGCCCTGCCAGATCTCGTACCACAGGTTCATCAGCTTGACGGCCGCCTCCGGGTTGCCGCAGTTCGCGTTGACCGCGAGCCAGCGGTAGGTCGTGTTCCACGCGCGGGAGGACACCGTGTCCCCCTCGTTGAGCGAGAGGTTGTTGACCACCGTCCACTGCGCCTCCGGATCCGCATTCAGGTTGGACAGGATGTAGTTGTTGTTGTACCAGAACGGCCCGATGAAGATGCCCAGCCGCCCCTGCGCCACATACTGCGCCAGCCGGGTCGTGTCCTGCGCGGCGAACTCCTTGTGGATCAGGCCCTCCTGATAGAGCCCCTGCAGGCTTTGCAGCGCGTCCTTGACCTCCGGCTGCACGCTGCCGTACACGAGCCTGCCGCTGCCGTCGTCGAGCCACAGGTCCGGCCAGGCGCCATAGGCGTTGGCGAACACATCAAACGTGAAGCCGAGGTCGTTGGCCATGCTGATGCCGATGGTGTTGCCCCTGCCGGACATGTCATTGTCCACAAACGCACGCGCCACCTCGATCAGCTCGCCCAGCGTCTGCGGTGTCTCGAGGCCGAGCGCATCCAGCCAGTCCTGCCGGATGAAGACCAGCGAGGCGCCGTCCCCGACGTCGTTGGTCAGCGGCAGCGCATAGGTGCCGCCGAGCAGGGTCGCCGACTCCAGACCCTCGTTGTCGTTGAATCCCAGCACCTTTTTGAGGTTTTCACTCGCGTATTTTTCGTAATAGGGGGCCAGGTCCAAAATCTGCCCGGAGGCCGCCAGCGTGTACAGCTGGCCCTTGGTCGCGATGAACATGTCCGGCAGCCCGGTGTTGGACGCGATCGCCAGATCCAGCTGCTCCGCGTAATTGCCGGCGTCCACCTGCCAGCTCAGGTCAAAGCGGACGTTCAGCTTCTCCTCAAAGAACCGGGTGATGACATTGTTCTCGATGGTGTCCCCATGGAGGTACTGGGTGCCGGCATTGGTCTCGAACATCATGCTCAGCGTCAGAGGCTCTGCATACGGCGTCAGCGGACCGTCCTCCCCCACCGCAGAGACCGCGGACTTGTCCTCCCCGGGGTCCGCGCACCCGCCCAGCAGCTCCATGAGCAGCGCTGCCAGGGCTATGTACGCAATCGCTCTCTTTTTCATAATTCTTTCCTCCTTCTGCGTCGTCGATGGCCATTTCTGCCATGTTCCGGATGGTTTTCTGTTTAACTTTATCGTTAATGTACCTGTATTATACCTCCTCTCTATCAATAGTGCAATAGATTTTTTCTATTTCTTGGCAAATACGTGTTATATTACATTAAATTATCTTTAATTTTGTAACTTATAAACAATATCTGTACTGTGCTCTGGTTCAAAGCCTCCTCCCCGCTTTTCTGTATTTACTTTAACGTTGCTTATAAAATTGTCTAAATACTATTGACATTTTTCCCCTGTATATTGTAATATAATGGCAAATAAATCAGGAGGGACTTGGTAAACCATGGGCGTTTTCCGGCCCGTCGGGCGCAAGCCCGTCACGCTCAAAGATATCGCTGCCGACACCGGGTATTCCATCACCACCATCTCGCACGCGCTCAAGGACATGTCCGACATCTCGGAGGCCACCAAAGCGCACGTGCGGGAGCGTGCCCAGGCGCTCGGGTATATAGGCAACGCCTCGGCGAGCTCTCTGCGCTCGGGCGTCAGCCACACCATCGCCGTGCTGCTGGGCGACCTGTCCAACCCGCACTTCTCCTTTATGGCCAAAGAGATCGAGACCTATCTGCGCCAGAAGGACTATTCCGCCTTTTTCATGGATACGGAGGAGGACGAGGAGGTGGAGCGAAAGGCCATTGTGCTGGCGCTGAGCAAGCGGGTGGACGGTATTGTCATCTGCCCTGCGCAAAACCGCAATTCCTCGGAAAATATCCGTTTCATTCTCGGCGCCCACGTCCCGTGCGTGTTGATCGGCCGCCACTTTCCCGACCTCTCCCACAATTATGTCGTGTGCGACGACCGCAAGGGCGGGATGCTGGCCGCGCAGCATCTGCTGGCCCATGGCCACCGGCGGATCCTGTATGTGGACACCCCCATCCAGAACTCCAGCGCCCGCGAGCGCCGGGAGGGGTTTGAACAGGCCCTGCGGGAGTGGCCGGACCCGGTCGAGCACACGGTCATTTGCTTTGATGAGGAGGGGCGGTATATCTCGTCCCTGGCGGACCGGCAGGGTGGTACACCCTATACGGCGGTGGTCGTGTTCAACGACCTGATCGCCTGGGATCTGCTCTGCCGGCTGCCCGCTTACCGGCTGCGCGTGCCGGAGGACCTCTCCCTGATCGGCTTTGACAACCTGCATTCCTATCTGCCCCTGCCCTTCCCGCTGACCTCGATCAGCTCCTCCAAGATCGCGATGCCGCGCAAGGCCGTGGATCTCCTGATCGAACAGATCCGGGACCCCCATATCCCCTGTTCCCATCTGACCCTCGATGTGGAGCTGATCGAACGCCCGAGTGTGCGCGCGCTGTAGGCCCGGCGGCCTTCTGCGCGGCATGTGCCCGCACGCAAAGAGCGACCCTTTGAAAAACATGTGTTTTTCAAAGGGTCGCTTTTTTCATCCATCCGCCGGCCGTTATCCCGGCCACGCAAAGGTCCTGTGGGGCAAAGCTGTATTTTTCCCTCACACCCGCTCCCACAGCAGCCGGTTCTCGTCAAAACAGGCCCGCAGGCCGCCCGTGTCCTTCAGCCAGGCAAGATAGGAGCGAACCGTGCTGCCCACCAGCACATACTGCTCCCAGTTCATCGTCAGGGCATAGTCGGCAAACAGGCGCTGCAAAATCCGCTCAAAGCAGAGCGGCTGTGCGCAAATCGTCACGATCTTTTCCGCGATCTCCCGCACCTGATCGAGGTTGTCCTGCGCCAGCGGCGCGATCTCCGCTGTCGCGGGCGCGTGGGCGGGGACGAACAGCCGGGCCTCCATCGTGCTGACCTTTTCCAGCGTCCGGATATAGGCCCCGACGTCATAGATAAAGCCGATCCGGTACTTTTTCAATGTCTCCCTGCTGGAGAGGCAGTCGGCGAGATAGACCACCTGATCGGGGGTGCGAAACCCCACCATATCGAGAGAATGTCCCGGCAACGGCAGGATTTCAAAGCCCTCGGGGACCACCTCCCGCGTCAGGTCCTGGGCATCGCTCTCCTGCGCCATCAGGAATTTGTGCCGCAGTTCGTTGCAGGGGTACCCGCCGTATAAAAGGGAGGGCTCCAGTACCGGGTGCCTCGTAAAATCGCACTCCATCCCCGGTGCGTAGATTTTGCACCCGGTCTGCCTTTGCAGATAGGCGTTCCCACCGATATGGTCGGCGTGGGAATGCGTGTTGTAAATCGCGGTCAGCCTCCACCCGTGGGCGTCCAGAATCTGGCGTGCCTTTCTGCCGGCGTCCTTGTCGCTGCCGCTGTCAATCAGGCAGACCTTTGCGTCGCCCACCCGCACGAGCCCGATCTTCGCCGGGCTCTCGATATAGTAGCTCCTGTCCGTGATCTGGATCAGTTCATACATGGCGTTTTTCCTCCTGTCCACGTGACTCTTCCCCTTCGGAGCGTCCCGAACGGGTATGGCACAAAGGGCCTCTGTCATCCGGCGGCGGCAGGCGGCTCTGTCCGCGGCCCTTCATCACAGCCGCCCCTCTGTCCCGCGGGGCAGCCGGTCAGCCGTGCTGTCTCCCTGCCGTCTCACATTTCCCGCATCGGGAACACCCGTTACAGATCGGCCGGGACCCGCAGTGGCGGCAGTTCTCCCCGAAATACGGCGTATAGGACGGCGTGATGGGGGTCCCCTGCGTGTCTGTCAGCTTCCACTCGATCGGCTTTCCGGCAAAATACATTCCCGATTTGTGGGCCATCTCCGCCTGTACGGCCTTTTGCGGCAGATGGTACCGCCTGCCGTCCTTGAGGAATACCGTGCCCGTCTCTATAAAGCAGAAGGTGACGTTTGCACACACGCACTCGGCGCGCAGCTCCCTGACCCAGTCGAAGTCGCACGGCCTCGCGCCGTCATAGTTCTCCCCGCCGCACACGACCTGTTCGATCTGCCCGGTGCGCAGATACTCCTGTATGTGAATAGCGCCTATAAACGGCGCGCACATGATTCCCTTGTGTTTGAACGGCAGGTCCAGCAGGATCGGGATCCGCTCGTTTGCCCTGCGCTGGTTTTCGCAGGTGACATTGAAGAAGATATTTTCCCATCCGTCCCCCCAATCGGGCGGCAGGCAGTCCCGCACGCGCGCGGGGCGTTTGGTGAGCAGAAAGAACTTCACGTCCGGGCGGCGGCGCATGATGTCCCAGGCGTCCCCGCGCCACCCGTCCGCCTCTTCCAGAAAGAAGTCGGAGGTCATGCACACGCGGACCTGCTCGCCGCTTTGGATTTTAAACGCGCCATGCCGGTCCTTTTGCAGCGGATAGGCAAAGCCGGTTTTGGTCTTGTAAATCTCGCCGCCGTCCCTGTCGCGCAGGCGGTCCAGAAAATACATGTAACAGTGGTCACAGCCCTCGCTGACCTTTTTACAGCCGTGCCAGGGATTCCAGATGTCGTGCATGTTCCTCGCCTCCTTTCTCCGTGGGAGGGAATCCTCCGTCCCCTCCCTCTCTTTATGGGACCTCATTGGCACCGCCCGTCCGTCCGGGCGGATTCTTACCCGTCTTGGCAGGGGCCGCTTTCATCGCGGCCGCGGAAGAGGACAGACGTGCGGGCGAGGATTGCCGCGACGCCGGTACCCGGCAGAAAGCCGCGCTTTTTCCAGGGCCCGGCTGTCGGCCCGGCACCCGATTGTCCGGGAGGAGCCATTCCGCACGGTGTGGAGGTTCCGGGTCGCCACGCCCACCCCAAACGCCCCGGGACGATACAGCCGAACCCGCTCTCGACCGCGGGCGGAGGCGCCATACTGCCCGTTCCGTTTGCGCCGGTTTCTGCCCTCTGGTTTGCCGGCCTCCCGGAAAACCGCCGCTGTCTAGACCAGTATAGGAAAATCGGCAATGTTTGTCAAATCCCGGAGGGATCAGCCGCCAAAGCGCCCGGTATGTTGCCCGTTGCCCGCGGGCACGCCGGGGACCCGCCGTGATAAAAATACAGGCGGTTTCCAGAGCCTGTCCTCTGGAAACCGCCTGTTCCTATCCAGCAGATCTGCCGTCCCCACCCACCTTGAAATCGCCGCCGGGCAGGCGAACGGGAACGGCCCGGCAGCAACCCGTCCGGGCGCTTGATCCCCGCGCTGCCTCATCGGAAAACGTCGTACACGCCAAAATCGGCGTAATCGAAAATCCGGGCATTCCTGTCGGGGTTCACCGCGATGACGGTTTTGGCCTGCTCTATCGCACAGGTGTGCTGCACGGCGCCGGAAATGCCGATGGCCACGTATACTTTGGGCGCCACCGTGCGGCCGGTCAGCCCCACCTGCCACGCATAGGGGGCCAGCCCGAGATCCACCAGCGCACGGGATGCGGCGAGCGTATAGCCCCGGCAGCTCCCCCACATCCGGGAATGGGCGGCGCGCCGGGGCTATACG
>DXWE01000036.1 GCA_019417045.1 Oscillospiraceae bacterium | reverse complement strand
GTGGGGGAGAAGACCGCGCTCGAGCTGCTCCACCGATTTGGAAGTCTCGACGAGCTGTACGCCCAGGTGGATACGGCCGAGTTGCGGGAGAGCCTGCGGCAAAAGCTGATCGCGGGCAGGGACTCCGCCTATCTCAGCCGGGAACTCGGGACCATCTGCCGCACCGTGCCGGTGGAGGCGGATCTCTCGGCCTATGGGCAAAAGCCGATGCGCCGGGAGGCGCTTTCGCGGACATTCGCCTCGCTCGAGCTGTTCAAGTGGATGGAGAAGCTGGGGCTGAACACGCCCGCACCGGCGGAATCCGCCGTTTTCGAGGCGATCCGGCCGCTCACAGCCGCGGGGGACGAGGCGCTGCCGGAGGTACTCCGCTTTGTACGGGAGACCGGCGCGCTCGATCTGCTGCCCGAGACAGCGCAGGGAGAGGTGACGGCGCTGTGGGCACGGCTGCCGGACAAGGCGGTGCGGCTGACCGACTGGAGCGCGCTCCTGCTGCCGCTGTGCGACGGGGAGGTGAGCGTGCGCACCCACGACAGCAAGCTGCTGTATGCGGCGCTGTTCTCCCAGGGTGCGGTTCCGGCGCCTGTGCGGATGGATACGCTGCTCGCGGCGTACCTGCTGAACCCGCTGGCAAACGGCTATGATCTGGAGCGGCTGTGCCAGGAGTACGGGATCGCGGTACCACAGACAGAGCCGGGGATCGCGGGGCTGGTCGCGGCGTTTCCAAAGCTGTGCGGCCGGCTCTCGCGTGAGATCGAGCAAAACGGGCAGCAGGCGCTGCTCCACGGGATGGAGATCCCGCTTGCGCTCGTGCTCGCGGATATGGAGAAGGAGGGCTTTGAGGTGGACGGGCCGGGGATCCGGGCGTTCGGCGAAGCGCTCGAGGGGCAGATCCAAACCCTGCAGGCCGCGATCTATGAGGAGGTGGGCTATGAATTCAACCTCAACTCCCCCAAGCAGCTCGGAGAGGCGCTGTTTGTCAAGCTCGGCCTGCCCCACGGAAAAAAGACCAAGACCGGCTATTCCACCAGCGCCGAGGTGCTCGAAAAGCTGCGGCCGGTGCACCCGGCGGTGGACCTGCTGCTGCAATACCGCACGCTGTCCAAGCTCAAGTCCACCTATTGCGACGGGCTGCTGAAGGTCATCGGGCCGGACGGACGGATCCACTCCTCCTTCAACCAGACCGAGACACGCACCGGACGGATCTCCTCCACCGAGCCGAACCTGCAAAACATCCCGGTGCGCCAGGAGCTCGGCCGGGAGCTGCGCCGGTTCTTCCGCGCCCGGGAGGGCTGGACGCTGGTGGACGCGGATTATTCCCAGATCGAGCTGCGGGTGCTCGCCGCGATGGCGGAGGACCCCACCATGATCGAGGCGTTTAACAACGGGGACGACATCCACCGCCTGACCGCCTCCCAGGTGTTCCACGTGCCGGAGGGGGAGGTGACCCCGCTCATGCGCTCGCAGGCGAAGGCGGTCAATTTCGGCATTGTCTATGGGATCGGCGCCCACTCGCTGTCGGAGGATATTCACGTCAGCTACGGCGAGGCCAAGCGGTTCATCGAGGAATACCTGCGGCATTTCGGCGCGGTGGCGAGCTTTATGGACAGGCTCATCGCCTCCGCCAAGGAGAAGGGGTACGGGGAGACGCTGTTTGCCCGCCGCCGGCCGCTGCCCGAGCTGCGCGCCTCCAACGGGGTGACCCGGGCGTTCGGCGAGCGGGTGGCGCGCAACATGCCGATCCAGGGCACCGCGGCGGACATCATCAAGCTCGCGATGGTGAAGGTACACCGCCGCCTGCGGGAAGAGGGATTGCAAGCGCGGCTGATTTTACAGGTGCACGACGAGCTGATCGTGGAGGCGCCGCAGGAGGAGGCGGCGCGCGCCGCTGATATCCTGAAAGAGGAGATGGAGGGCGCGGCGCAGCTGAAGGTGTGTTTGCAGGTGGACGTACACACCGGGCGCACGTGGTATGACGCGAAGGGGTGAGGAGGACGACGGAAAGCGAGATCTTGCAGGCCGCACTGCGGCAGTCCGCGATCGATTCCCACTGCGACTGGCGGGATTTCCTGCGGGAGGAGAACGTGACGGTGGTCTCGCGGGCGGACGAGCGGGCGCGGAAATACCTGCAACTGCCGTTCGACTGCGACCTCGTGTCCTATGGGAGCAATGTCGTCGCGTCGGTGCGCCCGGAGCTCCTCGACGCGGTACGGGACTATCTCCACAGCCGCCCGGCGGCGCACTGCTTTGAGACGCCCGCACTGCACACGCTGGACGGGCTGCTGCGGCCGCTTGGCCTGCAAGTGCGGCACATGGCGGAATACTTCCTGCCGGAATCGGGCCGGCTGACAGCGCGTTCCTGCGGCTATGAGATCCGTCGGCTGTCTCCTGCGGACTTTGAGGCATTGTATACGCCGCAGTGGAGCAATGCGCTGTGCGAGGCGCGCCGGCAGCTCGACGTGATGGGGATGGGCGCGTTTGACGGCGGGGAGCTGGTCGGACTGGCGGGCGCGTCCGCCGACTGCGAGAGCATGTGGCAGATCGGGATCGACGTGCTGCCCGCTTATCGGAAGCGGGGGATCGCGAGCGCCCTGACCAGCCGTCTGGCGCTGGCGATCCTTCAGCACGGGAAGGTCCCGTTTTACTGCGCCGCGTGGTCGAACATCCCCTCGGTGCGCAATGCCCTGCGCAGCGGGTTTCGTCCCGCCTGGGTGGAGCTGACCGCCAAACGCGCGGAAGAGACGGCGTAGCGGGAGAGGTTCTGGCGATTCTGATACAGAGAGACCGGGGGACTGGCTATACTAGCCAGTCCCCCGATTGCAATATTGTCTGCTATTCTGCGGTCCGTTCCTCCGCCCCCAATTCCCCCATGATGAACGCGGCCACCTCTTCCGGAGCGATTTGCAGCACATGGGCAAATTCACCGTGGAGCACTTTTTCCGCCTCTTTCAGGAGCTTTTCGTCGGCCTGATGGAACTTCCTGCCGGCTTTCAGAAGCTGCTGCCGGTGTAAGAACAGCGTGCGGATCAGCCGCATGAGCTGCAGGCAATCCCCGTCCCGCAGGATCTGCGTATACTGCTCCCGGCGCTGCTGATCGTTGTCGATCCAGTCGATCCCGCTCTCCGGAAGGGCCCGGACCAACGCGTGGATCTCCTCAATCGAGAGCAGCCGGCGGATGTGGATTTTGTCGCTGTCCACCGGGCAATAGATGGTGGACGCCTCGTTTCCAACGGGCTTTAAGACATAATAGAGCACATCCTTCCCACTGAAATTCTCCCGGCGGATATCCACAATCCGGCACACGCCGGAGTGGCCGTACATCACTGTGTCGTTGATTTGAAACATATGCTACCGAACCCTTCCCTCATGGACAGAAAAACCAGCTCTGCCGTTCTATACAGTAGAACTTCAGTATAGCACTTTTTTAGGAAAAATGTCATGGGCAATGTGTATAAAAATCACCGGATTTCAAGAGGAGAAGCCCGGGCAAAAGACCCCATATATTATAAAAATTTAATTTTTTGTTGTAAAATTTAATGTATTGTGGTAATATGTGTTTAAAAATACAGGGAGGGAGCCGTATGGAGAGGTACAGATTGCAATTGAGTATGACGGGCCGGTTCGCGGCCATTGTCCTGATGGTGGTGGCAGCCGGCGGGTACATTGCCGGTCAGGCCGGGTTGCTGGAGTATGTGGAGTATATGCCGTTTGGCTATGTGGTCTATTATCTGCTTCCGGCGCTCCTGTGCGTGGCGTTTGCCGTCCTCGTGTGGAAAGGCCCCGGGAGAACGTGTGGCTGCTGCTGATTCCCACGGTGCTTCTGATCCTCTGGGAGGTCAGTGCGGCGCTGGAATTGCAGATCGGAGAGGACTGACTCTGGCTCTGGAGATCGATGGGGCCGTTTTACAAAGTGCAGAATATAGTGAATCTGCTTCTGATCGTCCTGCCGGAGATTGTGTTTTGCCTGGCTGTCTGTGGCGTCCTGAAGAAGGGGGCGGCATGTGGGATCATCCTGGCCTTCTGCGGCCTGTGGTGCGTGGCCATTTACGTGATATTCCCGCTCTGCGCGCCGGTGGAGGTCTCCCTGTTTACGTTGCAGTCGCTCCTGTACGCGCTCTACCGGCTGTGTTGCTATTTCGCCTTTGTGCGGGTGATCCTGTCGCTGGAGGCGGTGCCGGTGACAGAGCGGGAAACCGGCAGCAGCGGCTGGCCGGTCAAAAGCATCGCGGCGTGTATCCTGCTGTCGCTCATCACCTGCGGGATCTACCAGCTGTTCTGGGCGTATTCGCTGTGCAAGAGCATCCGGCGGCTGAATGGGGAGCCGGAAACCTGTGTGGGTGAGTTCCTCTGTCTGACGTTTGTGCCGTTTTACGGGCTGTACTGGATGTACACCCGCGGTGAAAAGATCGCCCGGGGCGCGGCGGCGAGAGGGGTTACGGTGCAGAATATCGGCACGATCTGTCTGGTGCTCTGGCTGTTTGGGCTGGGGATCGTGTCCTATGCGCTGGTGCAGAACACCCTCAATTCCCTGGTCGGCGTGATGCAGCTGCCGCCGGCGGACAGGCAGGGATACATGTGAGCGGTGGTCCCGATTGCCCGACAGTTGAAGAATACCCCAAGAGGCCCGGGAAAGTTCTTCCCGGGCCTCTTGAGAGGATGGCTTGTATTCAGTTCTCCGGCACTGCCGCGGGATCGGGCGCGGGCGCGGCCGTGGTGTCCGGCGCGGCGGAGGGCGCGGTGCTCGCCGTGGTGGCGGGGGTATTGGCGATCTGCCGGCCCTCGTGATTGATGGTATAGTCCTCCCGGTAGATCATCTCGGAGGCCTTCAGGAAGGTATACCCGTCCGCCTGCAGCTTCTCAATGATGGCGGGCAGCGCCTCGGGCGTGTTTTTGGCGGCGTTGTGGAACAGCACGATGCTGCCCGACTGCACCCGGCTAGTCACCCGGCTGACAATATCCTCCACCGGCGGATCCTTCCAGTCGAGGCTGTCCACATCCCACTGGATACAGTACATCCCGAGGGAATCGAGCGTCTCGATCAGCGCGTTGTTGTAGTCGCCGTACGGCGCCCGGAACAGGACCGGCGTCTCCCCGGTCAATGCGGCGATCTTCTCATTGGCCGCCTGGATCTCCTGCACCATCCCGTCCCGGCTGAGCTGCGGCATGTGGGGATGGGTGTTGGAGTGGTTCATCACCTCGTGTCCGGCCTCTTTCAGTGCTTTGACCGAGTCGGGACAGCGGTCGGCCCACTCCCCGACCACAAAGAAGGTGACGTGGATCCCGTACTTTTGAAAGATATCGATCAGCTGCGGCGTATCCTCGTCCCCCCAGGCGGCGTCGAAGGTGAGGGAGACCACCTTTTCCCCGCGGTCGGTGCAGTAGATGGGGATTTTGCGCTCGGTCGTCGCGGTGGCGACCGCAAAGGCATTCGGCAGCGCGACCGCGAGCAGGGTGAGCAGCGCGGCGGCGGACAGCAGGATCCCGAGAACGGCGGCGACCTGCTTTTTGGTCCATATCATATAGTGCTTCACTTTCATCGAAAAGACCGTCCTTTCGGCGAAATTAGAGTGTCTTTTCTACACTATATGAGCCCTTTACACCGGTCAGTACCGGGGACACGCCCTCTTTTGCGATAAAAAACAGGCGTCCGCCAATCGGACGCCTGCGAGGAGATGCGGGATCACGGCGCCTCCCGGTCGGAGGCCGAGACGATCATCCAGCCGGACTCGGTCTGCTGCACGGTGAAGGTCTGGAAATACTCCGCCTGCTCGGGAGTGGCCGGCACGGGATTGCCCTTGTTGTCGATGGCAATGCTGGCGGTCGGCACATAGCCGATGCGCACCTGCGCGGTGTTGCCCTTCTTTTTTAAGGTGTCCAGCACCCCTTCATACATGGAGGTGGAGCTGTACATCGGCACATAATAGCACCCGGCGGCCGCGTCGTATTCAAATGTCATGCTCATGCCGGGCTCCCCGCCCATCGTGCGGTGCCGCGGCACCGCGTCCGGCCCGAAGAGGTAGGCATAGGACGCCTCCACCTCGGCCACCGGGACGATGATGCGCCCGAGCTCGTCGAGCGGATAGCTGTTGTCGTATGTCTTTTGCTGTAACTGCCGGATCCGCTCCGCCTCGGTGATCCGATAGATCGCCGCCATCAGCAGCGCGTTCTGGTCGGTGTCGTTGACATCCGTGAACGCGGCGGGCTGGTACTGCACGACCGGCTCGAGAAAATCGAACAGCTCCGCGCGCAGGGCGGTGTCGTCGGTGAAATACTGAAAGACGCGCACCCCGAGGATACTCAAAAACACCACGCCCGCCAGCGCGAGCACGAGCAGAATGCAGCCGAGCGGCGCGGCGTAGGCGTGTGCCCCGCGCCGGTACCCGTGCGGATCCGTCCGGGAGGAGCGCTCTGCCGGCTGCACGGGAAGATCCTCATCGGCCGCCCCGGCTTCTCCGGCAGGAACGTCCGCCGGTGCGGGGGAGTCCACAAGGGAGTCCACGGGAGAGTCCACGGGGGAGTCCGCGGAGGAGTCCACGGGGGAGTCCACAGGGACGGACGCACGCCGCCTCCCCAGCCGGTGCAGGAGCCGGACCGCCCTGGGTTCCCCGGCCGCCGGGCCGGCAATCGTGTTGTCCTCTGTCTGCTCAAAGGGGGTGCCCTCTTTGGGCACGGGGGCGCTCTCCTGTCGTTTCCATTCGTCCATAGACAGTGTCAGGCCTTTCCGGCGCAACATGCGCCTTGTCTTAAAATTCCCAGAGAAAGGGGATCACCGGGTCTGTCCGGTGCCAAATACCAGATATTTGACGGATGTGAGCTCCCGCAGACCCATGGGCCCGCGGGCGTGCAGCTTCTGGGTGGAGATCCCGATCTCGGCGCCCATCCCGAACTCGCCGCCGTCCGTAAACCGCGTGGAGGCGTTGACATACACCGCCGCCGCATCCACCCGCGAGAGGAATTCCCGCGCCGCAGCGTCGTCTCCGGTGACAATGCACTCGCTGTGGCCGGTGCCGTATTTCGTGATGTGTGCAATCGCGTCGTCCAGCGAGTCCACCACCCTGACCGCGAGGATATAGTCGCCGAATTCGGTCGCCCAGTCCTGTTCGGTGGCGGGCGTGACCGGCACCCCCGGCAGCAGCGTGGCCGCCAGCGGGCACACCCGCAGCTGCACATGGTGCCTGAGCAGCGCCGTCGCCATCATGGGCAGCGCCTGCCCCGCGATCTCCCGGTGCACGAGCAGCGTCTCCGCCGCGTTGCACACCGACGGGCGGGACACCTTTGCATTGACAATGATCTCGGTCGCCATTGCAATATCCGCCGCTTTATCCACATAGACATGGCAGTTGCCCACCCCGGTCTCGATGACCGGCACGGTGGCGTTTTGCACCACCGCCTGGATCAGCCCCGCGCCGCCGCGGGGGATCAGCAGGTCGAGGTACCCGTTCAGATGCATCAGCTCGTTCGCGCTGTCGCGGGAGGTGTCGGTGACGAGCTGCACGCAGTCCTCCGGCAGCCCCGCCTCCCGCAGACCCGCCCGGATCGCCAGGGCGATCGCCCGGTTCGAGCGGATGGCCTCCTTGCCGCCGCGCAGGATGGTGGCGTTGCCGGATTTCAGGCAGAGCGCCGCCGCGTCGGAGGTGACGTTCGGCCGCGCCTCATAGATGATGCCGATGACGCCGATCGGCACCCGTATTTTCTGGATGCGCAGCCCGTTCGGGCGCACGGTCTCCTCGAGCAGGTCCCCGACCGGATCGGGCAGCGAGAGCACCTGACGCACCCCGGCGGCCATGCCGTCAATCCGGCTGTCGGTCAGGGTCAGGCGGTCGATGAGCGCGTCCCGGGTGCCGTTTTGCCGCGCCGTCTCCACATCCCGGGCGTTCTCGGCGAGGATCTCGTCCCGGTGGGTTTCGAGCGAACGGGCAATGGCCTCGAGTGCCCGGTTTTTCTGCGCCGTGCCCGCCACCGCCAGGATCCGCGATGCCGCACGGGCGCGTTCCCCCATCTCCTGCAATGCGGTCATACCTGTGCCTCCTTTTCAAACAGGGTGCCGACCGGGGCCCCCTCCAGCAGGTCATACAGCTTTTTCGGATTGCTCCCGTTCATAATCACGGTCGGGATGCCGGCAGAGAGCGCGATCTGCGCGGCGTGGAGCTTGGTCACCATGCCGCCGGTCCCGCGGCTTGAGCCGCTCCCGCCCGCCATGCGGATCAGGGCGTCGTCGATCTCATGCACCTTTGGAATGAGGTGGGCGCCCGCATGCTCCCGGGGATTCGCATCGTACATCCCGTCGATATCGGTCAGAATAATCAGCCCGTCCGCCTCGGCGAGCACCGCGACCATCGCGGACAGCGTGTCGTTGTCGCCGAACTCGATCTCCTCGGTGGCGACCGTGTCGTTTTCGTTGATGATCGGCACCGCGCCGTATTCGAGCAGCCGGCTGAGCGTGTTGACGATATTCTGCCGCCTCTCCGGGCTCTCCACCGCGTCCCGGGTGAGCAGCAGCTGCGCGGTGACGTGGCCGTATTCGGAGAAATGCTTGTCGTAGATATACATCAGCTCGCACTGGCCGACCGCCGCCGCGGCCTGCTTGCCGCCGATGTCCCGCGGGCGCTCGGGCAGCCCGAGCTGCCCCACCCCGACGCCGATGGCGCCCGAGGTGATGAGCACGATATCTCTCCCGGAATTTTTGAGATCCGAGAGCACCCGCACCAGCCGCTCGATCCGGCGCAGGTTGAGCCGGCCGTTTTCATAGGTGAGCGTGGAGGTGCCCACCTTGACGACCAGGCGTTTGGCAGATTGAAAGGAGGACATGGCCCCATCTCCCGTTCCATGGACAGATTTCCCGCAGGAATCGCGTCCAGTATAGCATATTTTGAAGAAATCTGTAAAGAGTTTTCTGGTGGGTTGCGGGGAGCGGCGGGATCTGGTATGATGAAGAGCAAAGGAGTGACGGGGACATGCGGATTCTATGTGTGGGCGACGTGGTGGGCACAGCCGGCTGCCATCACCTGCGGCAGGTGCTGCCCGCGGTCAAACGGCAGTTCGGGGTGGACGTGTGCGTGGTCAACGGAGAAAATGCGGCGGACGGCAACGGGCTCACCCCCTCGGCGATGACCCATCTCTTCGACAGCGGCGCGGACGTGATCACCGGCGGCAACCACATCTTCCGCCGCCGGGAGCTGTTCGAGCTGCTCGACGCCACCGAGGCGCTGCTGCGCCCGGCCAATTACCCGGCCGGGGCGCCGGGCCACGGCTGGTGCGTGGTCGACCGGGGGCGGTACCGGGTGACGGTGGTCAACCTGATGGGGGTCGCGTTTATGGACCCGCTCGGCTGCCCGTTCGAGACACTCGACCGGGTGCTCGCCGAGGCAGGCCATCCCGCCTTCTGCGTCGTCGATTTCCACGCGGAGGCCACCGCGGAGAAAAAGGCGCTCGGATACTATGCGGACGGGCGGGTGTCCGCGGTGGTCGGCACCCACACCCACGTGCAGACCGCGGACGAGCAGATCCTGCCGCAGGGCACCGGCTTTCTGACGGATATCGGCATGACCGGCCCGATCCAGTCGGTGCTGGGCGTAAACCCCGCGCAGTCGATCGAGAAGATGAAGAGCAAGCTGCCCGTGCGGTTTTCGGTGGCGGAGGGCCCCTGCCGCATGAACGCGGTGCTGCTCACTCTGGACGACCGCACCGGCCGCTGCACACAGATCGAACGGGTCAATGTGGAATAAACAGCTCCAAAAAGCAGCGGGCCGCCTTTTAAAGGCGGTCCGCTGTCTGCTGTGCCGGCTCACCACCGCGGCAGGCAGAGCTGCTGCGGGGAGGTTGGGGTGATGGAGAAATAGTGCGCGAGGATCTGGTCATATGTCCAGCCGTATTCGTTCGCGTAGATGGCGGCGCCGATTTGGCTGTACCCGACCCCGTGCCCGTTGCCGGACACCTGCAGGGTGAGCGTATCGCCGTCCTGCGCGACCACCTCAAACGCGTGGGACCGCAGTCCGAGCGCGCGGCGCACGTCGTACCCGGTGACAGGGGTTTTCTCCCCCCGCCGGTTGAGATAATAGAGATTTGTGCGGTAGACGTAATTCCCGTCGTATTCCACCGCGTAGAGGGGGAACGGCTGCGAGGGGTCGGTCTCCGCCTCCAGGGGGTAGCCGACAAAGTCCTCCAGCTCTGCGAGCAGCTCGGTATAGCCGATCGTGACCGTGCGGATGAGGCTGTCGTTCCCGCCGTAATAATAGGAGACGAGCGCTTCGGTCTCGGGGCTGCTCACCGACTGGAGGTAGGGCAGGTTCGCGGTGTAGACCTTGTGACAGCTGGCAGTGGTGCCGGGGGCGGTGGCAAAATAGAAGATCAGGGCGAGCCGGTCGTAGTCGGTCGCCTGCGAGAGATCCATCAGCTTGATGCCGAGCACCTCCCCGACCGCGTCATACAGCCGCCGGTCGTTGGCGTCATCCAGATCCAGATCGCTGCCGAGCGCGATGGAATACATCCCGCTGTCGTAACAGATCTCGGCGAGCTGGGTGTAGCACAGCACCGCCTGTGCCTGCCAGGCGGCGGTGGACTTCTCCGCCAGCCGCGAGGACCCGGACTCGTGCTTCACCAGCGAAGCCACCGCCAGCTGCAGCCCTTCGCGGGTCTCACCGGAGTAGACCGTACCGGTGGAGGTGTTGCGCAGCTGGATCCGGGAGGTGTAGACCGTTTCGTCCACCGGGCTCTCCTGGAGGATGGGCGTATAGGGTTCGTCCGCCCCGCCGCCGCTCACCGCGGCCTGCAGGATCCAGCGGGCGTCCGTACTGTTGACCGCCCCGTCCCCGGTGACGTCCGCCCGAAGGGCCTCCTGCTCGGTCAGGGTAACGGCCTCCACCGACGCCTGCAGCACCAGCCGCGCGTCGCTGCTGTTGACAGAGCCGTCCCCGTTCACGTCGCCGGGCAGCTCCGGGGTCGGGCCGGGATCCGGATCGGGGTCCGCCGGTGCCATCAGGGTTGCATAATCAAGGCAGATCCACCCCTCGATACCGCGATAGGCGGTGCGGCCAAAGTTGCCCTCCACCGCCGTGACCGTCACGGTCTCCCGATAGGGGATCGCGCCGAGCTTGTCCGTGTCGGCGGAGGGTCCGCTGCGGATATTCAGCCCCGCCGGGTCGGAGATCTGATAGGTGCCGGGGACATACGCCCCGGCGCCCGCCGTGAGCAGCACGGACGCGCACAGCAGACACAGCGCGGCGAGCAGCGCCACGCCGGCGCGGCCCGACCGGGATAGAAACTTGGCCATACGGCACCTCCTGTCGGCAAGAGTCAGCAAAATCGGTACCAGTATACCACATCTGCCGACAAAATCCAAGAAAAACTTCTGCCGGGCCGCGGAAAGGGCGCGAAAAACGGGCATGGAGCGGGTGGTCGACGCATATAGTGGTGGCATAACGGCAAAAGGCGGTGTTGATATGAAGAGACAGATGCGGCGGGTCCTCGCGCTGTTGCTGTGCGCGCTGCTGGCGGCCATGGGCGGCGGACCGGCGCTCGCACAGGAGTGGCTGATGGAGATCGAGGCGGGCGAGGACGCGGAGGAACTGGTCGCGGCCGCAAATGCACAGCCGTGGGAGATCGCGACCAACGTGCCCGCCGACCCGGCCGCTCTCGAAGTGGGCGGCAAGGGCGCGGTACTGATGGATCTGGATAGCGGAACGGTGCTGTACGAGCACGACAGCCACGAGAGGCTGCCGATCGCGTCGGTGACCAAGGTGATGACCCTGCTGCTCATCATGGAGGCGATCGACGAGGGGCGGCTGCAATACACCGATATGCTCACCTGCTCCCCGACGGCGGCGTCGATGGGAGGCTCCCAGATCTGGCTGGAGCCGAACGAGACGATGAGTGTCGACGACCTGCTCAAGGCCATTGCGGTGGTGTCGGCCAACGACGCCTGCGCGATGATGGCGGAGCATCTGAGCGGCTCGATCGGCGCCTTTGTCGCACAGATGAACGAGCGCGCCGCCGAACTCGGGATGGAGGACACCCTCTTCCTCGACTGCTGCGGGCTGGATGACAATGCCTATTCCTCCGCCTATGACGTCGCGCTGATGTCCCGGGAGCTGATGAAGCACGAGGACATCACGAAATACACCACCATCTGGATGGACACCCTGCGGGGCGGCGAGTCCCAGCTGGTGAACACAAATAAGCTGGTGCGGTTCTACCAGGGGGCGACGGGCCTGAAGACCGGCACGACCTCCACCGCGGGGCACAACCTGTCCGCGACTGCGGAGCGCGACGGGCTGCGGCTGTGCGCGGTCATCCTCGGCTGCTCCACCACCGACGAGCGGTTCGGCGGCTGCCGCACCATGCTCGACTACGGGTTCGCCAACTACGCGGTGTATACCCCGCAGCTCCCGGAGGGAGCGCTGCATCCGGTGCCGGTGCTGCATGGCACCGAACAGGAGGCGGTCCCGGCGGCGCCGGAGTTCTCCACCATCCTCGTCAGAAAGGGGCAGGAGGGGAAGGTCGGCTGCACCGTGGAGATGTCCGCCGATGTCGAGGCGCCGGTATACGAGGGAGAGACGATCGGCCGGGTGGTGGTCACGCTCGATGGGCAGGAGCTCGCGAGCTATCCGGTGCTCACCGCGGCCGGGGTGCCCCGTCTGACCTTCTGGGGCGCATTCGCCCGGCTGTTCGCGGCGCTGGCCATTTGATTTGAACCGGAACAGAGGAAACAGGACCCCCGCGGGCGCTTTGCCCCGGGGGTCCTGTTTGACAGCGGCGAAGGGGGAGGGGTATACT
>DXWE01000035.1:7118-12868 GCA_019417045.1 Oscillospiraceae bacterium | reverse complement strand
GGCTGCAGCAGGCAGACAGCGCCGGTCATATCGCCCGCGGCGACAATCGGCACGCACACCGACGCGTATTTTTCCACGCTCTCCACCGGCTGCAGCCGGGTGCTGTCGCCCGCCCGGGCGATGTACACATGCCGCTGCTCCATCGTCTCCTCGAGCTGTGCGGAGATTCGCCGGTCGTGAAACTCCTTTTTGGAAACCCCTGCCGCCGCAATGACGTGGTCGCGGTCACAGATCAATACGGGGATCCCGCATGCCCGCGCCATTACGTCCGCGTACTGCCCTGCAAAATCCGACATTTCGCCGACCGGCGAATACTTTTTAAAGACCACTTCGCCGTCGTTATCCGTAAAAATCTCCAGCGGATCCCCTTCGCGGATCCGCATGGTACGCCGGATTTCTTTCGGTATGACAACACGACCGAGGTCGTCGATTCTTCTCACAATGCCTGTGGCTTTCATATGACTTACTCCTCCGTTGTAGATTTGGAAATTGGCAAAAATAGTGTTTGCCATTGGAGGAAATATATACTGTCCTGCGCTGATTTTCTTTCCTGTGGAAAAGATGGAAAACGGGCAAAACCGGTCGAACCGACCGGGGCGCATTTGGCCTGCCGAAGACTCCCCTTCATTGCCGGACGCGGGCCTGTGCGGCTGAGCGGGATGGGACTTCTGCAAACCCCTGTACAGTCGGAAAGGATCCCGTGGGGAATGCTGTGATGTTTTAAATCCAGGGGGAATCGGGCACTTGCGTTTTGCCAAAACGGCGCCCGTTTATGACAATTCCGGGAAAGGGGAACGCCCTGAGGGCTTTCTCCGATTCAGGATCCGACAATGGTGCCGCCGTTGGGATGAAGTACCTGACCGGTCATATAGCTTGCGTCCTCCGAAGCGAGAAAGACATAACAGGGCGAGACTTCGCACGGTTGTCCCGCCCGCATCATGGGCACCTGGGACGTTTTGGTGCCGAAAGTCCTCACCTCTTCAGCCGAATAGGAGGCGGGAATCAACGGCGTCCAGATAGGACCGGGTGCTACAGCGTTGACCCGGATTCCCTTGTCTGCCAGCGAAAGAGACAGGGATCTGGTGAGCGCGACAATGGCCCCCTTGGTTGCACTGTAATCCATCAGATCCTTGTTCCCTTCATAGGCGGTGACAGAGGTGGTATTGATAATGGAGCTGCCTCGTTGCATGTGCGGCAGCGCATACTGGATCATATAGAAAAAGGAAAACACATTGTTTCGGAAGATAAAATCCAGCTGTTCGTGGGAAATATCCAATATACTCCGCCGTATGAACTGGAACGCATGGTTGTTGACAAGCACATCCAGCGCCCCGAAGCAGTGCACGGTCTTTTCCACACAGCTTCTTGCAAATTCCGGATTTTTCAGGTCCCCCTTCATCAGCAGGCATTCACCGCCGATCTGCCTGATCTTTTCGGCTGTTTCGCTGGCGTCCCGGTCCTCATTGAAGTAGACAATAGCGACTTTGGCGCCCTCTTTCACAAAATCATAGGCAATCGCTCTGCCGATTCCGCTGTCCCCGCCGGTAATCAGCGCAACCTTTTTTTCCAGCCTGCGGCGGTCTTTACAGCACTCGCTCATGGGCAGGGGAACCATCCTGTATTCCAGCCCCGGTTGCTTGTCTTGATGCTGAGGCGGAAATTCCACAGGAAAAGCGCAGCGGTTTGTTGGATTATACGAAGTATTTTGTTTCATTTGTTCATCCCTCCGTATACCAGGATATTCACACCGGAGACAAAGGGTTATAGCAAAGATGACCATCCGCATTCCCGTTATTGCAGGATTCCCGTTTATGAGGAGAGACGGCGCGGGGAATACGGTGCGTTGATGAGCGAAAAGCCGGGATTCGACGCCCAAAACGGGGCGCAAAATCCCGGCCTCTTCTCATTTTTTGTGCCGCTGACCGGATTTGAACCGGTATGCCGTTGCCGGCGAGGGATTTTAAGTCCCTTGTGTCTGCCAATTCCACCACAGCGGCCCATCAAAATATGGTAACTTTTATAATAAAATATTTCCAGGCGGGTGTCAAGAGAAATTCCCTGAAACCGCGGCGCATACTCGGCCGTTTTATGGCCACACTGTGTATGGGTTCCTCTGGAAACGGTCCGCAACGGGCGTGGGATCCGGCAGGGATTGTAAAAAAGAATTGCTTTTTTTGGAATCGGTGGTATAATAATCAGTGTTATACTCCGAGCAGTGCGCCATCGAGGAAGGAGTGCGGGGCTTGAGCAAATACAGAGTGGATGGCGGCGTCAGGCTGACCGGTGAAGTGAGTATCAGCGGGGCGAAGAATGCCTGTGTCGCGATTTTGCCCGCGGTTGTTTTGGCGGACGATGTGTGCCGCATTGAAAATATTCCCAACATATCCGATGTTCTGACCTCCCTGGATATTCTGGAGGCGCTGGGCGCCCGGATCCGGCGGATCAATAAAAATACGGTGGAGATCGATCCCCGTTCCATCCATACACATGTCGTGCCGCACGAGCTCGCGCGGCACATGCGGGCCTCCTATTATTTTCTCGGGTCCCTGCTCGGCCGGTTCGGTATGGCGCGCGTCTCCATGCCGGGCGGCTGTAATTTTGGCGTGCGGCCGATCGACCAGCACCTGAAGGGATTCACCGCGTTGGGGGCGACCGTGCCGCCGGTGATCGAGAACGGCATGATCGAGGCCACTGCCAAACAGCTCATCGGCAGTTCGATCTATCTCGATATCGTCTCGGTCGGGGCGACGATGAACATCATGCTCGCCGCGGTGAAGGCACGGGGTATCACCATCATCGAAAACGCGGCCAAGGAACCGCACATCGTGGATCTGGCCAACTTTTTAAACTCGATGGGGGCGGATATCCGCGGTGCGGGCACCGATGTGATCAAGATCTGCGGGGTGCCGCATCTGCACGGCACGGAATACTCGATCATCCCCGACCAGATCGAGGCGGGCACCTATATGGCGTGCGCGGCCGCGACCAAGGGGGATGTGCTGCTGCGCGGCGTGATCCCGAAGCACCTGGAATCCATCTCGGCCAAGCTGACGGAGATGGGCGCCCAGGTGATAGAGGAGGACGACACCATCCGCGTGCGGGTGGACGGGCGGCTGCGGCACTGCAACGTCAAGACCATGCCGCATCCCGGGTTCCCGACCGATATGCAGCCGCAGATCGCGGTGCTGCTCTCGATGGCAGAGGGGACAAGCATTGTGACCGAGGGTATCTGGGACAACCGGTTCCGCTATGTCGACGAGCTGCGCCGTATGGGCGCGCAGGCGCAGGTGGACGGAAAGGTTGCGGTGTTCCAGGGGGTCGAGCGGCTGACCGGCGCACCGGTGCGGGCGCTGGATCTGCGCGCAGGCGCCGCGATGGTGGAGGCCGCACTCGCGGCCGAAGGGCGGTCGGAGATCGAGGATATCTACCACATCGAGCGGGGATACGAGAATTTTGTGGAAAAGCTGCAATCGCTCGGCGCCCGGATCCGGCGGGTGGAAGTGGAGAATGTGGTGGCCATACGGGCCTGAAGACGAGAGCGGGTGGGGATTGCCCCGCCCGCTTTTTGTGACAGCGCAGATCGGGGGAAGAGCATGGCGAGGTTTTGTCCGCTGTTCAGCGGCAGCAGCGGGAATTGTACATATGTGGCGACGGGCGAAGGCGGGATTCTGATCGACGCCGGGGTGAGCGCCAGGCGGATAGAGAGGGCACTGCGGGAGAGGGAGATCGACCCGCACTCCATCCGGGCGGTGTTTGTCACGCATGAGCACAGCGATCACATCAACGGACTCCGCGTGCTGTGCAAACGGTATGGCTACCCGGTGTATGCGACGGCCGGTACGCTCGCCGCTATGGAGGAAATGGGCGCCCTGGAGCCGGACGCGAGATGTGCGGTGCTGCCGCGGGAGGGGATCGCGGCGGCAGGGATGCTGGTCACAGCGTTTTCAACGCCGCACGACAGCCGGGAGAGCTGCGGGTATATCCTGCAGACGGGCGACGGACGCCGGATCGCCGTGGCCACGGATATCGGCCGGATGACCGGCGAGATTATGCATGAGCTGTGCCGGTGTGATCTGGTGCAGATCGAATCCAACCACGATGTGAGGATGCTGCAGTGCGGCCCCTACCCCTATGCGCTCAAGCAGCGGATTCTCGGAGAGAGGGGGCACCTGTCCAACGAGGCGTGCGGCGAGGCGTTGCCCGCGCTGGCCCGCGGCGGCGTGACCCAGTTTGTGCTGGCCCATCTCAGCCGGGAGAACAACACGCCGCAGCTGGCCTATCTCACGGCCAAGACCGCACTCGCACAACAGGGATTTTCGGAAAATCGGGATTTCCGGCTGCGGGTGGCGGCGCCGGAGTCTTCGGAAGATGTGTGGATGATATAAAGGGGGAATCGGCATGTCCTATATCCTGGCGCTCGATCAGGGGACCACGAGTTCCCGGGCAATCCTGTTTGACCGGGCCGGGCAGGCGGTGGCGAGCGGGCAGCAGGAGCTGGCCGCGCGGTACCCCCAGCCGGGCTGGGTGGAACAGGACCCGCTGGAGATCTACGCCTCCCAGATGGCGGCGCTGCACGAGGCGCTGGTGAAGAGCGGTCGCAGGCCCTCGGAGATTGCGGGGATCGGGATCACCAACCAGCGGGAGACCACGGTGGTGTGGAACCGGCGCACCGGCGTGCCGGTGTGCCCGGCTCTCGTGTGGCAGTGCCGGCGCACCGCCGAGATCTGCGAGCGATGGAAGGCACAGGGGCTGGAGCCGCTGGTCAAAGAGCGGACAGGGCTGCGGATCGACGCCTATTTTTCCGCGTCCAAGATCCGCTGGATTCTGGACACGGTGCCGGGCGCGCGGGAACAGGCCGACCGCGGCGACCTGCTGTTCGGCACGGTGGACACCTGGCTGATCTGGAAAATGACCGGCGGCAGGGTGCACTGCACCGATTACACGAATGCCTCCCGCACGCTGCTGTTCAACATCCACACCCGGGACTGGGACGACCAGCTGCCGGAAGCGCTGGGCATTCCGCGTTCGATGCTGCCCCGGGTGTGCAGTTCCAGCGAGGTATACGGTACGTATAATGTACAGGGGACCGAAATCCCGATCGCGGGTGCGGCCGGGGATCAGCAGGCGGCCCTGTTCGGCCAGTGCTGCTTCGAGCCGGGGCAGGGCAAGACCACCTATGGCACCGGCTGCTTTTTGCTGATGAATACCGGGGAGACGGCCTGTGACGGCGACAGCGGGCTGCTGACGACGGTCGGGATCGGGCTGCGCGACCGGCTGCAATATGCCGTGGAGGGCAGCGTGTTTGTCGGCGGCGCGGTGGTACAGTGGCTGCGAGACGAGATGCACCTGATCCACGAGTCGTGCGATGTGGAGTATTTCTCCCAAAAGGTGCCGGACACAGGCGGCGTCTATTTTGTGCCCGCTTTCACGGGGCTCGGCGCGCCATACTGGGATATGTATGCGCGCGGTGCGATCTTCGGGATCACCCGCGGCACCAGGCGGGAGCACCTGATCCGGGCGGCGGTGGAATCCACCGCTTACCAGACCGGGGAACTGATCGAGGCGGTGCGCCGGGACACCGGGCTGTCGGTGCGGGAGATGCGGGTGGACGGCGGCGCCGCCCGGGACAATTTCCTGCTGCAGTTTCAGGCGGATATCAGCGGGATCTGCCTGCGCCGCCCGGTGGTGCGCGAATCCACCGCGCGGGGCGCCGCTTTCCTGGCGGGGCTCGCGACCGGGGTGTGGTCGGG
>DXWE01000035.1:0-7108 GCA_019417045.1 Oscillospiraceae bacterium | reverse complement strand
AATGGCATAAAATGATATAAAAAAAGAAAAAACAACCGTGCGGCAAAGCAAAATAAATATAAAAAGAAAAAAGAGAAAAAAATTATACAATTTTGTTGCTCTTTTTTCTTTTTATATGGTATACTGTCGATGAAAGCATTACAGCAGAATGGGAGGAATGGGTCATGCGGTGTCCCCAATGCGGCAATGAGGTAGAAACCGGGCTGTCCTTTTGCCCCCAGTGCGGGACGGCGGTGAAAGTGCCCGAAGAAGAGGTGGCGGCGCCTGCGCAGGCGCCGCAGCCGGTACCGGGCGAAGCCGGGGCCATGCAGCCGACAGTGACAGCCGGCAGAGAGCCCGGATCGGCCGACGGGGCGATGGAGCGGGAACAGGAGGACGGAAATCCGGCGGCGGAATCGCCGTTGTGGGATGACGGGAATGCGGCTGTAGAGCTGCCGCCCCGCCGGAAAAAGGGGCGCAAAGCGGCTCTGATTGCGGCCATCTGCGTGGTGGCCGCAGGAGTGCTGTCCCTCGCGGGGTATCTGCTCTATCCGACGGTGCGCATGGCGGTCTACGGCCCGGCGCGCTATTACGCGATGCAGGAAATTCGGCTGCTGGAGGAGGATCCGTCGACCGGGGAAGCCGTGGCGACAGCGCCGATCACGACGGAGGGAGAATACCGGGTGAAGATGGAACTTCCGGATACGGGAGACCCGGCTACCGATGAGGCGCTCGCGGAGCTGTTTGAGAATCTGCGGGTGCGGGTGAGCGGCCGGGCGGACCCGGCGCAGCTGGTATCGTCCACAGAGATGGAGCTGCTGGTGGGGGACGACTCCCTGCTGACCTGCCGGCTGGATCAGCGGGACGGCCGGCAGGGGATCTCCTTTCCCGGCCTCTCGGACGGACAGATCGTCAGCCGGATTCCAGTGGATCTCCAGGCGTTGCTGACCGACGGCTCGTTCGGCGGTCTGACGGAAGCAGAACAACGCGCCATGCTGATCGAATACCTGGAGGATGTCCTGTTTACACCGCTGGACGGCGGGACAGTGCAGACAGGCAAGGCGACCAGAGGCGGCATTTCCTGCACCACGCACACCTTTGTGCTGGATCAGGCCCTGTGCCGGCAGATGGCAGACGCCCTGGCGGAAAAGCTGGAAACGGACGAACGGCTGGTAAAGCTGATGCTGGCGTGGAATGATCTGGCGATGGGTCAGTCGGGTGCGGGCCTGTATGCGGACGGCCTTTCGGCCGACAGCCTGAGCGAGGAGGAGATCCGCCAGGTGTTGCGGGAGGTGGCGGCCAGGCTGCGGGACGGTTCCGACACGGAGTCGTCGACGCCCGCCACGTTCGTGGTGTATTATGATGGGCGCGGTCGGCTGGTCGCGCGGGAGCTGACCTTTGCGGACGACTCTGCGACGGGTACACTGGGGTATGCCCAGTACCGGCAGGACGGGAAGGAGATCTATGAGTTCTCCCTTTCCGTCCAGCCCGAGAGCGGCGATCCCGTGCAGATGACCGTGCACTGGGAGAGTGCCGGAGAGGACGGCCGGCTGGCGGGGAATCTCCGGGTCGTATGGGAGGAAGGCAGCACCCGGACGGAGGTCCTTCGCCTGTCATGCGATCTGACAGAGGCCGTGGTGGCGGGGTCGACCACCTATACGGGCACGGTGGAGGCCGCTCTCGATCTCCCGGTGCCCGATCAGGAGGTGTCATTGCGGCTCTCGCTGGAGGACACGCTGGAAGGGGAGAACACCCTGCGGCAGCGGCTTCGGGTGGAGATGCAGCTGGACGGCCAGCCGTTCTCTATGGAGATGGACGGCACCCAGACCTGCACGCCGGGGGCGGATCTCAGTGAGGTGTCCGTGGCGGAGGAGACCACCATGGACGAATCCGATATGTATGCGCTGGGACAGGCGATCTCGCAGAATCTGATTCCCATTTTGTACCCCCTGCTCTACGAGGGAATGACCGTTTAGACCCTACATATACAAAGAGGGCCTGCCATGCGGCAGGCCCTCTTTACTGGACGGGAAATCAGCAGTATTCGTCGAGATACAGCTGCATCGGGTAGGTGAGATATTGCAGCGGCTCCATCTTTTCAACCGTGTAGTAGCCCGCGGGTGCCGCCAGCACGGTCGGAATCCGGTTGACGATGGTGGCGCAGGTGTGCTCCACGGTGGCAGGCTTGACGACATGGAACTCGGTGTCCGGTTCTCCAAGGATCTTCCAATCGCACATATCGCCGTCGTCCGGGCCGTACACCTTGCCGATGCACTGCGTTTCGATGACCGGCCCCTGGAAGGTCTCGGTGGTCACCACCGCACTCATGCCGATGCAGTTGCCCTTCGGGATGGTCTGGCCGAGCGTCTCGGAATAGAGGTCCTTGTCGTAGAAATAGGGAACGCATTTCTGCGTCTGGGACTTGATGGTCAGCCCGAGCTTCGAGCACAGCGCCTCATTCGAGTTCCACACATACGCGGGCTCGAGCGTCTCGGGATGGGCGATCTGCTGCTCAAATTCCTCCGGCGTCAGCCCGGCGCCGTGCGCTTTGGCAAGCGCCAGCCCGTAGTCCTCGACATTGTAGCTGACCGCGCCCTCGATCTTATCCAGCCGGTGCACCCCGCCGGCGATCCCCGCGATCATATTGACCCAGAAGATATCCTGCATGCCGGAACCCGCAATGGTGCAGCCGGTCTCCTTGGCGAGCGCGTCGAGCTTGTTGGTGAGCCCTGCCGCCGTCGTCCAGGGATAGATCGCCTCCTCACAGGTGGTGATGACGTTGATCCCCCGGCGCAGAATCTTTTCAAAATGGGAATAGCAGTCGCTCACGAAGCTGAACAGGGTCACCACGGCGATGTCCGCATCGCACTCGTCCAACACGGCGTCCGCGTCACTGCGGATCGGCACGCCGAGCTTGACGCCGAGCCCGGCCCATTCGCCCACGTCCTGTCCGACGATGTCCGGGTTGATGTCGATCGCGCCGACGATCTCCGCGCCTTTTTCGTACAGGTAGCGGATCGTATACTTGGCCATCTTGCCGCATCCGTACTGGACCACGCGAATTTTCTCCTTGAACATACTTCATTCCTCCTATTTTTGAATTGCATACCGTTACAGTATGCGCCCAAAGGCCGGAAATATGCGCCGGGGAAAAGAGGCGCCCGAAAAACGACTGCTCTGCGGAAAGATGCCGGTGGCGGGCCCACAATCGGGCCCGCCCGCGGCAGGAGGGAAATCTATTTGATATCGCGGCGGCAGAAGCTGTCGCGGGCGATAAACAGGAAGCAGCCGAGGTATACCAACAGCACGCACACCGAGAACAGCAGGGTCATTGACGGATCCACCGTGCCGCTCATGCCCATGGTCATGATACTCACACCGGAGAAGTAGTTCTCGAGGCCCGTATTGGCGAACAGCAGGAATTTGAGCCCGGGGATCACCTTGCCGAGCGCCGCGATCACGGCGAGCACCATCCGGCAGCCGTACATCAGCAGCAGCGGCACCGCAATGGACACGGCCGATTTGCGGGTGACGGCGGAGAGCATGAGCGCCAACGCCGCATAGCAGAGCACCGGCAGCAGGAACAGCAGGTATTTACAGACGATGAACAACAGATACGGCAGCCGGACCACATGGCCGAACACCGCGACCACCTGCATACCGGCGATCCCCTGCAGCCCGCCGAGGATGGCGCTGAGCACAAACGCGACGACAAACATTGCGGCCAGCCCGATCAGGGAGAGCTCCAGCACCAACGCCGCCTTGGCCCAGAACACGGCCCGCCGTTTGTGCGGCGTGATGAGCAGCAGCTTGATGGTACCGCCGCCAAACTCGCCGGCGATCAGCCCGCCCGCCAGTACGATCATCACGATCGAGAGCAGGCTGATGGCGGAGGTGGACAGGTCCATATAGCTGAGGAAGGAATCCGGCTCCACCGGCGCGGTATTGGTGGAAAGCCGCGTGGTGGCGATCTCGATCTCCTGTTCATAGTTCGCCCGGGTGGTGGAGGTGAACGGCTGGCCGTATTCATTTTCTCCGCGCAGCAATGCCAGCTTCATCTCCCGGATGGAACGGAGCTCATCCAGCTTCCAGCTGTTCTCCGTCTCCACTTTAGCATATTTCCAGGAATTGTCAAGATACTCCGAGGAGAACGGCTCGATGGTATAATCGAGATACATCTGCCAGATCTCCACCTGGACGTTTTTCTCGGCCTCGCTCTCAAAATCTCCCGTTTGCGCGGTGGCAATCTCCGAGCGGACGTAGTCCTTCCAATCGCTGTTGCTCAGCCGGATGGCATCCTCGTCCGCCAGCCGCTGGTACCGCTCCAGCTCCGCGGCGATCACGGCACGATCCTCTTCGGACAACCCCTCCGTTTGCAGCTGGGCCTTGCAGCTCTCCACCTGCGCCAGGTTGTCGTATCGGCTGAGAACCACATCCGCCCGCCAGTCCTGCGGCTCAATCTGGTTTTCCAGCAGGTAGCGGTAGGCGTCTGCCCGATACTGCCACTGTATGGCCTGGGAACTCGTCTGCGTGTCTTCGGCGTCCTTCGCCTGGGCCTCATACTGGGCGATCTCGGAGGTATATACCTCCTGCCAGGAAGGCTGGTAATAGCTGCTGGCACTGTTGGCAAGCTTGCTGATGACCAGCACCAGCGCCATGATCAGGACGACCACGCCGAGAATGATCCAGGTGGATACCTTTTTATATTGTTTCAGTCGCTCGTTGCGAATCAGGTTACCCAATGACGCTTCCTCCCCCCGTGATTTCCATGTAGCTCTGCTCCAGGGATGTGCCGACCGGCTGCAGGCCGAGGATGACGATCCCGTTTTGCATCAGCTGGCGGTTGACCGTGTCGAGATTGTCCTCGTCCAGCCGCAGGTCGACCGTCGTTTCACCTGTCTGCAACACACGGTCTGCGATATTCTGCCGCAGCAGCTCCACCGCCTGCTCAAACGGACGCAGGGTATACCGATAGGCGTTGGCACTGTGGGCGTGGATCATCTCCTGCATCGAGCTGACCTGGAGCAGTTGGCCGTGGTTGATGATCCCCACCGTGTCGCACAGCATCTGCATCTCCTGCAAAATGTGGCTGGATACGAGCACCGACAGACCCCGGGAGCGGGCCAGTCCCCGCAGCAGGTCGCGGAACTCCTTGATTCCCGCCGGATCGAGGCCGTTGGTGGGTTCGTCCAGAATCATGATCTTCGGGTTGTGCAGCAGCGCCTGCGCCACCCCGAGCCGCTGCCGCATGCCGAGGGAATAGCTCTTGACCTTCTCCTGAATGCGGTTTTGCATCCCCACCATCTCAACCACTTCCTCGATCCGGGCGCGGGGCGCGTTGCAGGCGCGCGCCTGGATGAGCAGGTTGTCGTAGCCGGAAAGATAGCCGTACATATCCGGATTTTCCACGATCCCGCTGATATAGGTCATCGCCTTTTCAAATTCGGTTTCGATGTTGTGGCCGTTGACCAAAATGGTGCCGCTGTCAATCGACAGCAATCCGAGGATCATCTTGATCGTGGTGGTCTTTCCGGCGCCGTTCGGCCCGAGAAAGCCGAAGATCTCCCCCTCTTTGACCGACAGGGACACGTCGTCCACCACCCGGCGGGAACCAAACGCCTTGCAGACGTGCTGCAATACCAAAACGTCGCTCATCATCCTACCTCCTTGGCGCTGATATACACGCTGTAGTTGGACGTATAATACGACCGGCTGACACTGCTCACCCGGTAGATCTTCCAGTCATCGCCGATTTTCTGGCAGATCAGTGTGATATACAGGTTTTGTGTGCGGCCGGTCTGATCGGCCAGCGACCCGGTATTGTAGTCGTAAAACCGTCCGTCCGTCTGATAGGTATATTGCATGTTGACGGTGGCGATGTCGTCGCTGATCGTGCACCCCTCCAGTTTGCTGTCTGTCAGGGTTTGAGCGGTGATCCGCGGGGTGTATTCCTCGTCCACCAGCCCGCCCACGACCTGCTCGGCGGCCGCGTTCAGATAATCGGCATCCGAGACGAAGAGCGGCTTGAGTGCCTGCGCCGCCGCGGCCTGTGCCTCTTTCACGCCGGCGTCGGTCTTTAACTGGTTCCAGGCGTCGTCGCTCGGTACGGAATAGGCCTGCAGCGTCTGGTTAAAATCGTCTGCCAACTGCCGAAGTTCCTGCCGTGCGGGCAGCAGCATCAGCTGGGTGGCCAGCACATACACCACGACCGCTGCCAGCAGCACCAGGGAGACGAGGAATCCACGATTGACGCGTTTCCAAAACGGTTTCTTCTCCAATCTTCACAGCTCCTTTTTGTCAACTGTACTATGACGATTAGTACGGTTAGATCTTACCATACGGGAAACACTTTGTCAATACCCCTTTTCAAAATTTTTTCCGGAGGAAAGGCTTGACAAACGTTTGTTCTGGATGTATCCTAAATATAGGGAGTCCCCTCAAAAGATGAAATCTCTGTGCTGTGGCACAGGGGTTTCTTTTTTTCTCCCTGAGATCCCCCCATCCCCCCTATTTTATCACAAAGGAGCGAGGACTATGACACTTCAGTGGAACGTGAAGGGACAGGCCTTACAGCTGAAGCCGCACCCCCTGCTGGCGGCAGACAGCAAGAACTATCTGGATGTACGGTTCTGTTTCAGCAAGGAGTGGGACGGCCTGACCAAAACGGCTGCTTTTGAGGGCGGCGACGGGACGGTCTACCACATGCTGCTGCAAAACGACGGCTGTGCCGTACCGGCGGAAGTGATTCAGGCGCCAGGCTTTACCGTATCGGTTTTTGGAGGAGACCGTCTGACCACACAGATGGCCTTTGTGGAGGTGGAGCCATCCGGCTGTCTGGAGGGCGTCACGCCACCGGCTCCCACGCCGGATCTCTATGAACAGCTGGTGGAAGAAGTGGCGGGGTACGCCACGCAGGCGCAGGCACACAGCGAGGCGGCGGAGACGCAGGCCGAAGCAGCCGCGGGATCAGCAGAGGAGGCGGCGGAGTCGGCGGCACAGGCCACGCAGGCGGCGCAGGCAGCGGCAGTGGAATGGGAGACCGCGCTGACCGCGCACGACACGTCCCCGGAGGCGCACGAGGAGCTGTTTGCCGAAAAGCTGAATAGGATAGAGTGTACAGGAAGCGACG
>DXWE01000034.1:10398-12935 GCA_019417045.1 Oscillospiraceae bacterium | reverse complement strand
GACAAAAAGCAGCCGGCAACTCATTACGAATTGCCGACCGCAGGTCTGTAAGGCGGGACAAAACGAGCCCTGCTAATGGTCGAGCGACAAGACAAAAAGCAGCCGGCAACTCAAATACGAATTGCCGACCGCAGGTCTGGCTGGGATGGCAAGAATCGAACTTGCACGGGCAGAGTCAAAGTCTGCTGTCCTACCACTAGACTACATCCCACTATTAGAAAAGGCGGGGAACCCGCCTTTGAAGAGACACATGGGGTGGGTAATCGGATTCGAACCGACGACCTCCAGGGCCACAACCTGGCACTCTAACCAACTGAGCTATACCCACCATGTAAATTGGCGCGCTTGAAGGGACTCGAACCCCCGACCCTCTGCTTAGAAGGCAGATGCTCTATCCAGCTGAGCTACAAGCGCATGTGCGGGAGCAAATGCAAGCCGCGCAGGGAGTCCGCGGGAGAAAACCAGATACCGCGGATGTGGAGCGGGTGATGGGAATCGAACCCACGCGACCAGCTTGGAAGGCTGGGGTTCTACCATTGAACTACACCCGCATACCGGCGTCCGAGTGTTTATAATAGCATATGTTTTCCTGCCGTGTCAAGAGAATTCGGGATTTTTTTGCCGCAGATCCGTGAGCGCGACGATGTGATACAGGTCGTCCGTCTCCGCCCGGTAGGACTCGAGTACCCGCCCGGTATCCCGCATGGCCTCGTTGACCACCGCCGTAAACCAGCGGGGATTGGTGGACAGCAGCAACATACTGCCGGTATACTGGTTTTCGGCAAACCGCAGCTCTATTGTCTCGGGATTGTCGGCCAGCGCGTCCGCCACCAGGCCGGCGAGCTGCTCTTTGGTCGCCAGGGAGGAGACAAACCGGCCGGTGCGCACAAAATAATTGGCTGCTGTCGCCGTACAGGTATCGATACCGATGTTGCTCTCGTCCAGCGTGTGGGACAGCAGGATGTCCGCGGTAGTCAGGTTGAAATAGGTGTGCCGTGTGCCCGATTCCGTCCAGTCCCAGGTGGGATCCACGTGGTACGTATACCCGTCCACCGTGACAAGGTTCCACATATGCGGCTCCCCCTCCCGGCTCTGGCCCGTCACCAGCGTGGCCTCGATCCCGGCTGCCCGCAGCAGGAGCTGGAACGCACGGGAGTATCCCTCGCACACCGCCCGCCCGTTGACCAGCGCACCGTAGGCGCTGAAAACGTGAGGATATTCCGCAGCCGGCCGGCTGCTGGCCGCGGCCTCCTCGTCGTACACACACCGGGCCAGCAGGGTATCGTGCAGATAGAGCTCGGTCTCAAACGCATCCGCTCCCGCCGGGATCCCGCGGACGATTTCGTCCACCGCGGCATCCAGCTTTGCTTTGGCCTCGGCCCGAGCGGCTGCATCCATCACATAGACGAGGCTGATCGCGGTATAGCGGTTGTCCTCCCCTACATGGTACCCCTCGTAGCTGTAGGCGTTTCCCAGATGGAAAAAGCCGGGCGTATCCGTGATAAAAGCCGTGTACAGCAGGGTCATATCCGCCTCTGAGGTGACCTCCTGCGGCAGGGATATCCGGATTCCCAGGCGCTCCTCCCCTGACACGGTTACCATCTCATCCTGCCGGAACCCGTCTTTCACGGCGGTGTAGATCGCTGCATAGTTCTCCTGTAACGGCGGGCTCAGCCGCTGATAGCACCAGTTTTTCTCCCAAACGGCATTCACCTGTTCGCCGGCGGAGGAGGCAGGGGTACTTTCCGGCGCAGAAGAATCGGACGACAGAAAGTGGCAGCCGCTCAACAACAGAACAGCTGCCAGGATCAGGGCCGCCAACACTCGTCTCAACAGGGTTCCTCCTTGGGGGCCATACCCCACCGTCAGGAAAAATAGGAGAGGATTTCCGCGGGATAGAAAGCCAGAGCGTCTCCGGTCCCCACATACTCTCCCTCGATCGAAACCACCCGGCAGATCTCCCCTTCATTTTTCTCCGCCAGATAGGCAAGGGCATCCTGCGCCTGGTAATAGTGAGAGATCAGCAGATCGTTGGAAGAAAGGAGATTGACCAGATCCTTAAACACGGCATCCCCGCTCTTTTCCCCGTCCGGGGTCAGGTTTTGGTCAATCAGCGCGCTGAACAGCTCCGCCGGAATACGGGTGTGCTGGGCGTGCCCGCCCGACCAGTAGGTAACGGGGTACCGCAGGACGTTGGCAACCTGGATCCCGGACAGAATCTGCTCGCCGGGACTCAGACGCAGATAGGCGCTGTCCGCATCGGTATAGTGCATCTCCTCCGGGATGGTGAACACCAGCTGATCGCCGCAATATGCGACGATCTCCTCCACCTCGTCGTAAGTCGCCACCGCATAGTGGTTGATCTCGGTGTGCAGCACCGCGCCCACCGCCTGCTGCACCTGCGCGATTTCCGTGCGGGTACCCTTGCCGTAGAGCTCAAACAGCCGGGCCGTTTGCGTGCCCACCGTGGCAGCCGTCTCCCGCGGCAGCGAGGCCACCTGGATCTCCGTGTCGGCGGGATCGAGACGCAGCACGAG
>DXWE01000034.1:0-10388 GCA_019417045.1 Oscillospiraceae bacterium | reverse complement strand
GAGGAAGTTCTGCGCCTCGTTTTCCAGGGTGGTGATCAGCAGCAGGGACTGCGCGTCCGCGTCTGAAAACAGGCGGGGATCCGCCACCCCGCTCTCCGGGCTCCCGGCGGACAGGCCGGCGGTGCGGTTGCCGTCGGCGGTGTGCATCCGGGACACAAACCATACGCCGACCACCCCGAACACCACGATGCACACCACAAAGGCCAGGGAAAAGACAGCGGTGCTGCTCCATTTTCTTCTGTTCTTCTTATGCGCAGCTGAACGGGACATAGACTGCCTCCTCCGATAGATACAAAAAACCATTCCAGCTCCAGTATACCAACGGGGGCGGCGGAAAGCCAGCAACAGAATTGTAACGGTATTACATCACCGTAACCATCACCGCTTTTTGTGCGTGCAGGCGGTTTTCGGCCTCGTCGAAAATCTCCTGTGCGTGTGCCTCAAACACGTCGGCGGTGATCTCCTCCCCGCGGTGAGCAGGCAGGCAGTGCTGGACCATGCAGTCGGGGTGGGCGGCCGCGAGCAGCGCGCGATTCACCTGGTAGCCGGCAAACGCGACGCGGCGCTTCTCCGCCTCTCCCTCCTGCCCCATCGACGCCCACACGTCCGTGAAGATCACGTCCGCGTCGGTGGCGGCGGCGGTGCAGTCCTCCGTCAAACGGAATTTGTCCCCAAATCCCGCGGCAAAGGCGAGCACCTGCCCGTCCGGCCGATAGCCCGCCGGGGTTGCCACGGATACCCGCATCCCCACCTTGAGACCGCCGACGATGAGCGAATTGGCCATGTTGTTCCCGTCCCCGATATAGCACATGTTGAGCCCCTCGAGGGTTCCCTTGTGCTCCCGGATGGTCATCAGGTCGGCGAGCACCTGGCAGGGATGGCAGAAGTCGGTCAACCCGTTGATGACCGGGATCCCCCCGACCCTGGCGAGCGTCTCGACCTCCTCCTGCGCGAAGGTGCGGATCATGATACCGTCGAGGTAGCGGGACAGCACCCGCGCAGTGTCCTCCACCGGCTCGCCGCGGCCGATCTGCAGATCGTTTGCGGACAGGAACAGCCCATATCCCCCGAGCTGGTAGATGCCCGTCTCAAACGAGACACGCGTGCGGGTGGACGCCTTTTGGAAGATCATGCCGAGCGTCTTGCCCTCCAGCCGGCGGTGCGGGATCCCATGCTTTTGCTCATATTTCAGCTGGTCTGCGGTATTTAGTATGTCCAGAATTTCTTCGGAGGATAAGTCGAGCAGTTTCAAAAGATGTTTCATACATTCACCAGTCCTTTCAGGGTGGATTCCAGAATATCCAGTCCGGCCTCCAGATCCTCGTCCGGGATGTTCAGCGGCGGCAGCAGCCGCAGCAGCGTCTTTGCGGTCAGGATCAGCAGCCCGTTTTGCACACAGGCGGCCGCGACGGCTTTGGCGTCGAGTGTGCGCAGCACGATCCCCTGCATCATGCCGAGCCCGCGCACCTCCTGTACATCCGGCATCCGGGAGACCCGCTTGGCGATGCGCTCGCCCTTGCGCGTGACCTCCTGCAGCAGCGCCGGGTCGGTCAGCCGGGAGAGCATGTATCGCCCCGCGGCGCACGCGACCGGGTTGCCGCCAAAGGTGGACCCGTGCGTGCCGGGGCCCATCACGTCCTTCAGCTTCTCCCCGCACAGGCAGGCGCCGATCGGCAGCCCGCCGCCAAGCCCCTTGGCCATCGTCACCACGTCGGGGAGGATCCCCGCGTGCTCGCAGGCGAGGAATCGGCCGGTCCGGGACGCCCCGGTCTGCACCTCGTCCACCATCAGCAGCACGTCCCGCTCGCGGCAGAGCGCCTCTACGCCCCTGAGATAGCCGGGATCGAGCGGCACCACGCCGCCCTCCCCCTGGACGCATTCGAGCAGCACCGCGCACACCGTGCCGTTGAGCCTGCCCGAAAGATCGTCGAGATCCCCTGCGCGCGCATAGGCAAACCCCTCGGTAAAGGGATAAAACAGCGTGTGGAAGCTCTCCTGCCCGGTGGCGGACAGGGTGGTCACCGTGCGGCCGTGGAAGGAGTTGACCAGCGTGACAATCGTATGCCGCCCCTCGCCGTAGGTGTCATAGCTGTATTTGCGCGCGAGTTTGATCGCGCACTCGTTCGCCTCCGCGCCGGAGTTGCACAGAAACGCCCGACTCATGTGCGCGGCGGCGCACAGCTCGCCTGCAAATGCGACCTGTACGTCGTTATAATAGAGATTGGAAAAATGCTGGGCGGTCGCGGCCTGCTTTTGGACCGCTTCCACCCATCCGGGATCGCAGTATCCGAGCGCATTGACCCCGATGCCGGCTCCGAAATCGATATATTCGCGCCCGCTCTCGTCCACCGCCCGTGCCCCGTGCCCGCCGCACAGCGCGACCGGGAACCGGCCGTAGGTCGGCATCAGCGACTGATCATGCAGCGCCTGGATCTCTTCGTATGTCATCGTGCCACCTTCTTTGTCAGATAAACATGGTGCCAATCCCCTCGTCCGAGAGCATCTCGATCAGAATGGAGTGGGGGATCCGGCCGTCAATGATGTGCGTCCGCTTGACCCCGCGCCGCACCGCCTCCACACAGCAGTCGATTTTCGGGATCATCCCCCCCGAGATGATCCCCTGCCGTTTGAGGCTCTGCACCTCGCTGACCTGCACCACCGAAATCAGCGAGTCCTCGTCCTCCCGGTCGCGCAGCAGCCCGCGCACGTCGGTCATCAGCACGAGCTTCTCCGCCGCGAGCGCCGCCGCGATGTGGGAGGCCGCAATGTCCGCGTTGACATTATAGGTCTCCCCCTCGTTCTGGCCGGTCGCGACCGACGCCACCACCGGGATGGTACCCGTGTCCAGGCTGTTGCGCAGCAGGCTGACATCCACCTTGACAATGTCGCCGACCAGCCCGAGATCCTCGCCGTGGTGCCTGACCGCCTGCAGCATGTCGCCGTCCAGCCCGCACAGCCCGATCGCCCGGCCGCCCATCGCCTGCAGCTTTTGCACCAGCCCCTTGTTCACCTTGCCGGCGAGCACCATCTCGACGATGTCCATCGTCTCGCGGTCGGTGTACCGCAGCCCGCCGACGAATTTTGGCTCCTTGCCGACCTTCTGGAGCATCGCGTTGATCTCCGGCCCGCCGCCGTGCACCAGCACCACCTTGATGCCGACCGTGGACAGCAGCACGATGTCCTCCATCACGGCGGATTTCAGCTCGTCGCTGATCATCGCGTTGCCGCCGTATTTGATGACGATCGTCTTGCCGGACAGCTGCTTGATATACGGCAGGGCCTGGGTGAGCACCTGTGCCCTGTCCGCCGGTGAGATTTGCATGGGAATATGCCTCCTTGCGAAAACCTGCCCCTGAATTCCAAAAAACTAGCCCTTAAAACTCAGCTGCGGTAGTCGCCGTTGATTTTCACATAGTCATACGTCAGGTCGCAGCCGAATGCCCTGGCTGCCGCGTCCCCGTCGTGTAGTGTCACGTCGATGAGGATCGCCGGTTCGGACAGCACCTGTTTGGCGTAGTCCTCGTCCACCGGGATCCCGGCGCCGCTTCGGCACACCTCGATCCTGCCGGCGTCCGACTGAAATGCCACGTCCACCCCGTGGATGTCGATGGAAGCGCCCGAATACCCGAGCGCGCACAGCACCCGTCCCCAGTTGGCGTCCGCCCCGAACATCGCCGCCTTGAGCAGCGAGGACTGGACGACCGCCTTGGCCGCCGTGCGCGCGTCCTGCTTCGACCGGGCGCCGGTGACCACGCACTCGAGCAGCTTGGTGGCCCCCTCGCCGTCGGCGGCGAGCAGGCGGCACATCCGCTCGCACAGGTCCCGCAGCGCCGCGACAAAGGTGTCATACGTCCCGCCCGGCGCCTTCACTTGCGGGTTGCCCGCCGCCCCGTTCGCGAGCAGCAGCACCATGTCGTTTGTCGAGGTGTCCCCGTCGACCGAGAGCATGTTGAAGGTGTCCCCGACGACCTCGTGCAGCGCCCGCGAGAGCAGTGCGCTGTCGATCGCCGCATCGGTGGTGAGGAAGCAGAGCATGGTCGCCATGTTCGGCGCGATCATGCCGCTGCCCTTCGCCATCCCGCCGAGCGTACAGGGCACGCCGTCCAGTGTGAATCGCACCGCCAGCTCTTTTTTGTGGGTGTCGGTGGTCATGATCGCCTCCGCCGCGTCCGATCCGCCCGCCGGGGACAGCGCGGCGCACAGCGCCGGCATCGCCGCCTCGATCGGCTCGATCGGGATGGAGGGGCCGATCCCCCCGGTGGACGCCACCGCCATGTCGGTGGGTTGCAGACCCAGGTTCTCTGCCGCGAGTGCGCACATCCGCTCGGCCTTCTCCACGCCGTCCGCTGCGCAGGTATTGGCGATCCCGCTGTTGCAGATTACGCCGCGCGCGCGTCCATCCGCAAGATGCGCCGCGGTGACGGTGTTGGGCGCGCCCTTCACGAGATTTTGCGTGTGCACCGCCGCGGCCTGCGCCTCCCGGTCGGACAGCAGCAGCATCAGGTCGCGTTTTTGCTTGTTTTTCCGGATCCCGCAGTGGATGCCCGCCGCGGAGAACCCCTTAGCGGCGGTCACGCCGCCCTCAACATAGGTAAACATATGGTGTTCCCTCTCTTAAAATGCCAGCGGGACCAGGTCGAGCCCCGTGTCCTCCGGCAGATCATACAGCAGATTCATGTTCTGGATCGCCTGCCCGGCTGCGCCCTTGACCATGTTGTCGATGACCGAGGTGACGATGAGCAGACCGGTGTGCGTGTCCGTGTACAGCTGGATGTCACAGTAATTCGAGGCGCGCACATGGCTGATGTTGGCCGTTGCCCCTTTGGGCAGCACCCGCACGAACCGCTCGCCCGCATAGGCCGCCTCGTATGCCTCCCGCACGGCGTTCTCGGTCACACCCGGCTTCAGCCGCGCGTAAATCGTCGCGAGGATCCCGCGGTTGACCGGCAGCAGGTGCGGCACAAAGGTGATGGTCGCTTTCTGCCCCGCCAGTTTGGTGAGCGTCTGCTCGATCTCGGGCGTGTGCCGGTGGGACGCCACCTTATAGGCGGAAAACGCCTCGTTGCAGTCGGGGAAATGGGTGTTCTGCGCGGGCTTGCGGCCTGCGCCGGTGGTCCCGGATTTTGCGTCGATCACGATCCCCGTGCTCTCGATCAGTCCCGCCCGCAGTGCCGGGGCCAGCCCCAGCGCCGAGGCAGTCGGATAGCAGCCGGGGTTGCCGACGATCCGCTTTCCAACAATCTCCCCCCTAAACAGCTCGGGCAGGCCGTACACCGCCTCCTCGTGCAGCTGCGGATAGAGCACCTCGCAGCCGTACCAGCGGACGTAGTCCTCCGGGTCGTCCAGCCGGAAATCCGCCCCGAGATCGATGAACTTCTTTCCCGCCTCGATACACTGTGCCGCCGTCTCCTGCGAGAGCCCGTGCGGCAGTGCGGCAAACACCACGTCGGACAAGTCGATCACCGCCTGTGCGTCCTCGCACCGCAGCGCGATGAGCTCCCGCAGCGCCGGGTAGACCTCCGAGAGCTCCTGCCCCTCAAAGGAGACCGACCCGATCGCGGCGACCTGTGCCTGCGGGTGGCGCAGCAGCAGCCGGACCAGCTCCAGCCCGGCGTACCCGGTCGCCCCCAAAATACCAGCCCGAATCGTCATCCGCGCTTCGCCTCCTGTTCCTTCTCCATCAGCGCCCGCACCCGCCGTACCTGTTCGCGCACGTTGTCGGGAGCCGGCCCGCCGTACACCCGCCGTGCCGCGACGCACCGGTCGAGCGAAATCGCCTCGTACACATCCTCCCCGAACAGCGGGCACACCGCCTGATACTCCGCCAGCGGCAGCGTCTCGAGGGTCAGCCCCCGGTCGATGCACAGCGCCACCAGCTCCCCGACCGCCTTGTACGCGTCGCGGAACGGCAGCCCCTTGCCAACGAGATAGTCCGCGCAGTCGGTCGCGTTGATAAACCCGCCCGCCGCGGCCTTACGCATGTTGTCCGGCTTCACCGTCATGGTCTCGATCATCGGGACAAAGGCGGTCAGGCACAGGCGCACCGTGTCGAGCGCGTCAAAGACCGCCTCCTTGTCCTCCTGCATGTCTTTGTTGTACGCGAGCGGCAGCCCCTTGAGCATGGTGAGCAACGCCATCAGGTCGCCGAACACCCGCCCCGACTTGCCGCGCACCAGCTCCGCAATATCCGGGTTTTTCTTCTGCGGCATGATGGAGGAGCCGGTGGAAAACGCGTCGTCCAGCTCGATAAACCGGAACTCCCACGAGCACCACAGGATGATCTCCTCCGCAAACCGCGACAGGTGGACCATCACGAGCGACAGCGCGGCGCACAGCTCCACGCAGAAGTCCCGGTCGGACACCCCGTCGAGCGAGTTGTGGGTCACGCCGGACAGCCCGAGCGTGTGCGCCACCGCCTCCCGGTCGAGCGGGTAGGTGGTAGCGGCGAGCGCGCCGCTGCCGAGCGGGGAGACGGTCAGGCGCTTTTGCGCGTCGTCCAGCCGGCCGATGTCCCGCAGCAGCATCTCCGCATACGCCATCAGGTGGTGGCCGAAGGTGATGGGCTGCGCCCGCTGCAGATGGGTGTAGCCCGGCATGATGACGTCGGCATACGCCTCCGCCTTGTCACACAGCACGCGGATCAGATCCCGCAGCTGTTCCCGCAGCGCGGGCACCTCGTCCCGCAGATACAGCCGCAGATCCAGCGCCACCTGGTCGTTGCGGCTGCGCCCGGTGTGCAGCCGTTTGCCGGCGTCCCCCACCCGGCGGGTCAGCTCCCCCTCCACAAAGGTGTGGATGTCCTCCGCCTGCGGGTCGATCGCGAGCGCGCCGCTCTTCAGGTCGGCGAGGATCCCGCGCAGCCCCGTCTCGATCGCCTGCCCGTCCTCGGCGGAGAGGATCCCCTGCCGCTGCAGCATGGCCGCATGGGCAAGGCTGCCCTCGATATCCTGCGCGGCCATCCGCTGGTCAAACGGAATGGAGGAATTAAAATCGTTGGTCTTTTGATCCAGTTCCTTGTGGAACCGGCCGGTCCAGAGCTTCATGAGAGGCCGTCCTTTCGCCTGTCAAACGGCTGCGCCGTCCCGGCAGCTGCCGGGACGGCCGCATCCGCCCAGTGTTTTAAAATGATTTCTGCTTGGCGTCCTTCATCGCCCGCACCTTGATCGGCAGCCCGAACAGGTGGATAAACCCGGCGCTGTCCTTCTGATCGTAGACATGGTCCTCGTCAAACGTCGCGATCTCCTCGTCATAGAGGGAGTAGGGCGAGGTCATGCCCGCCGGGATCAGGTTGCCCTTGTAGAGCTTGAGCTTCACGTCCCCGGTCACCCGCTCCTGCGTGCTGTCCACAAACGCGGACAGCGCCTCGCGCAGCGGGGTGTACCACTGGCCGTAGTAGACGAGCTCGCTGAACTTGCCCGCCACCATCTGCTGCTTGTAGTGCTGGGTGTCGCGGTCGAGGCAGAGCGTCTCGAGCAGATCGTGCGCCTTGTAGAGGATGGTGCCGCCGGGGGTCTCGTACACGCCGCGGCTCTTCATGCCGACCAGGCGGTTCTCCACCATGTCGACAATTCCGATCCCGTTCGCGCCTCCCAGCTCGTTGAGCTTTTCGATCAGCGGCAGCGGCTCCATCTTCACCCCGTCCAGCGCGACCGGCACGCCCTTTTCAAACGACAGGGTCACGTAGGTGGGCTTGTCGGGCGCCTTCTCGGGCGAGACCCCCATCTCGAGGATTGCGTCGTAATCCGGCTCGTTCGCCGGATCCTCGAGGTCAAGCCCCTCGTGCGAGAGGTGCCACAGGTTTTTGTCTTTGGAATAGTTGGTCTCGCGGGTGATGCGCAGCGGCACGTGGTGCGCCTCGGCGTAGTCGATCTCCTCCTCGCGGGACTTGAGGCTCCACTCGCGCCACGGCGCGATGATGGTCATACCCGGCGCGAACGCCTGGATGGTCAGCTCAAACCGCACCTGGTCGTTGCCCTTACCGGTGCAGCCGTGGCAGATCGCGTCGGCGCCCTCCGCCTTCGCGATCTCCACGATCCGCTTGGCGATGATCGGCCGCGCGAACGAGGTGCCGAGCAGATAGGCGTTTTCATACACCGCGCCCGCCTTCACCGTCGGCAGGATGAACTCCTCCACAAATTCCTTGCGCAGATCCTCGATGTAGAGCTTGGACGCGCCGGTCTTGAGCGCCTTTTCCTCGAGCCCGCTGAGCTCCGCGCCCTGCCCGACGTCCGCCGCCACCGCGATCACCTCGCAGTTGTTGTAGTTCTCCTTCAGCCACGGGATGATGATGGATGTATCCAGCCCGCCGGAGTAGGCGAGCACCACCTTTTTGATCTCTTTCATAGGGCAAACCTCCTAAAACCACGGCATCGTTTTTGTGTACTCCCCATTATACCAGCCGTTTCAGATTTTGCAAGAGAAATGATGAATAATTATTCTGATTTTGCAATTTTGTCATCCTGCCCAAATCACGCTGTAATTGTATTCGTAAATCTGGATGGCCTTTGCATAAAAAATGAATAATTAAATGAAAATACGAATGATTATTCATTTTTACATCTTCAGACCGCGGCGGGCAGCCTGCCCGCCGCCTGTCAGCGCAGGGAGATCAGCTCGGTATACACGTCCCGGCGGTTGGTGTTGGTCATGTTGTTGAAATCCACCTGGGAATACCACCGCACGAGCGCGTCTTCGGCCGCGGGGGAGATCTCCTTGCCGTTGAACACAAAATAGCCGATGAGGTAATTGATATACTCAATGCGGGCGGGCGGCTTCAGGGAATGGAGCTGGAGAAATTGCAGCACATGGTCGAGCGCCTCGAGCGTCAGGTCAAAGCACGCCACGAGCGCGTCGGGCGGAAGCGCGCACAGCTGGTTTTCCTTGGTGTCGGACGGGATCGGCGTATAATTGGGGGAATGGGCCTTGCCGACGAGTTTTTCATAGGCCGGATTGAGCGCGGCGACGGGATACGAAACGGAGGTCTTCTGCTTGACAAACAGGTTATATCCCTTTTGCAGCAACTTCCGCACAAACCGGTTGGTGTACTGGGTATAGATATCGATGCCATGCACCTTGAGCTTTGCAAACCGCATCTGGATGATACTGACCAGGCTGCCGGCGTTGTTGAGCACCTCGAACCACTCCACCTGTTCCTCTTCGGAGAGATTGTCGGCGGAGTTGATCGTATAGTTGTAATTTTTGAATTTGCTGCGGATCTGGATCAGCAGATTGGTGACCTCCGGCTTGCTCAGGGAGGGCTTTTCCGCCACATACCGGAACAGCACGGAGTCCTCTTTGTTCAGCAGGATCCCCACCGGGATCTGGTTGGTTCTCGGCGGCTTTTCAAGCAGGAAAAATCTGCCGCAGCTGAGATCCAGGACGATCGGGGTGAAATCCTCGTGGTTGATATACGCCTTATAGTTGGTGGAGAGCCGCTGCTGCCCGTCCACCACGGAATACTGCCCGCGCTGCACGGCGGCGATTTTGTCGCGGTCGAGGAACGCGACCTGCGGCACACAGGAGGCGGTGTCGGTGATGACGTTAAAAGAGATGGGCGCCACCGGGGCCTTGCCGAGCAGCTGGTAGTTTAACAGACTGATACATTTTTCGATCGTCCAGCTCAGGTCGCGCTGGTAGAGCGGCAGGGTGATCTGCTGGCTCTCGATACCCTGGCACATATCCACGATGGACATCTGATGGCTTTTCTTGGTGGGATTGAAGGAAGCGGCTGTGATCAACTCCGGACTGAGGCGCACGACAAATTCCTCCTTTTTTCGGCCGCAGCGGGCCTGTTTTTCTCGAATATAGAATATATTTTTCAAAAAAGTCAACCGCTGCGCGTCAAAAAATGAGATTTTTAGAGTGCACAGGTAAAAAGGCGAGGGGAAGCGGCTGCCTCCCCTCGCCTGAGCGATATTCCTAGAGCCCCCGACGGAATTCCTCCAGCCGTTCCTCCCGCTTCTGGCGCAGCAGCTCTTCCTCCAGCACGACCTGGCTGTACGCCTCGCAGCGGCCGTACTTGTCGACGGAAATGTATTGCAGCGAGCAGGAGCCCTCCCGCCAGAACATGCACAGCCGGTTGGTGCAATAGATGATTTGCGAATTGTCCATAAGCGCCTCCCTGACGGCATTCACCACAAAGGCGGTGAACGTCCCGCCGTTCTCCTGAATCACCCGTTCCACATCTTCGATCAGACCGTTTGGAAACCGGATGCTTTTGGTTGTGCTGGGTGGGATGGCGGGAATCCAGTTTTCCTTCATCGTGACACCGCCTTTCTCCCTCCAGCTTCTCCTGACTATACAGGAAAGCGGCCCGCCTGTCTGCATTGCATTTTGCCATGCAGCTGTCCTGCGGTGTTTGCGATGTCCCGCTGTGATACAGAAGAAGC
>DXWE01000033.1:9469-12998 GCA_019417045.1 Oscillospiraceae bacterium | reverse complement strand
CGCCCTGGCCGAGCAGGGTACCCGCCTGGGTGGTCTCGTTCCAGTACCACACGAAGGAGAACAGGAACGCGACCACGAACGCCGGGATACACACCGGCACGGCGATGCGCAGGAACACGCGCAGCCGGCCGGCGCCGTCGAGCTGGGCGGCCTCGTCGAAGGATTTCGGGTAGGACTTGAAATACTGCTGGAAGATGAGCACGAACACCGGCGCCTTGATGCCCTGGCCGAGCGCGGCGGGCACGAACAGCGCGAGCGGCGATTCGAGCAGCCCGTATTCGTGGAACAGCAGGTATTTCGGCACGAGCATGACCTGCGTCGGGACCAGGAACACGAGCAGCAGCAGCGCCAGAAACAGCGTCTTGCCGCGGAACTCATACCGCGCGAACGCATAGCCCGCGAGGGCGCAGGACGCGGTTTGCAGCACGCTCGAGATCAGCACGAGGAACACGCTGACGAACAGCGTGCTGCCGAACTGCAACACCTCGAACGCGCGCTCGTAGTTGCCGAAATAGAGCGAGGTCGGCAGCCACTGCACCGTGGGGTTGACGAGGTCGTCCACCCCCATGAGGGAGTTGGTCAGCATGTAGAGGATGGGGTAGAGGAACACGAACCCCAGCGCGATCAGCAGCACGTACAGGATGATCTTCCAGAGGATCCCGGCCTTTTTGAACCGGACATACAGCCGCCGCAGTTTTTCCTGCATGGGCGTTGCCTGCACGGCCGCGCCGTTTGACTTTGCCATTTACGCACGCCCCCTTTTCCGTTCCCGCAGCAGCAGCCACCCGATGAGCAGCAGCACCGCGATACAGAGGAAATAGACCCAGGACATGGCCGCGCTGTAGCTGTAGGGCGCGGAGGAGAGGGTCATATTGCCGGTGATCTCGCCGTTGATGGCGTTGTTCGAGAAGGAGGACAGCTCCATGATGGTGTACACCACATTGAGCAGGATGGTCGGCCGGATGAACGGCAGCACGATCTTCCAGAACACCTGCCAGCTCGACGCGCCGTCGATCGATGCGGCCTCATAGATCGGCCGGCCGATCTTCTGCAGCCCGGACAGGTAGATCAGGATCTGCACGCCCGAGAACCACAGGATGATGACGATGTTGTCGAAGATGTAGAGCACCGGCACCGAGAGGATCTCCGGCAGGCTCTCCACGAAGCTGTAGATGGTGAAGTTGGTCGGGTTGATGACCGCCGCCGCGTTGTTGTTGATCAGCTCCGAGATGACCGGGCCGCTCGTGATGATGACCGGGAAGAAGAAGATCGCCCGGAAGAACGCACGGCCGCGGAACTTGGAGTTGAGCAGCATGGCGATGATCAGCGCGCACACCACGATGATCGGGGTGGAGAACGCGACGAACTTCAGCGAATCCAGCAGGTTGGTCAAAAAGGTGGTGCTCTCCGCGAAGATCGACTGGTACCACTTGAACCCGATCAGCTTGGCGGAGATACCGCCGGTGGTGATGCTGACCTGGCTTAAGCTGATATAGAGGGAATAGAGCAGCGGGAACGCGGAGAACATGCAGAACCCGATCAGCCAGGGGGCGAGGAAGCCATACCCCGCGAGCGCGTTGGCCGTACGGCGTTTCATGGGCTTGTGCGGCCGCTTTTCCGTCTGCGCCGCCTGTTTGGCGGGCGCCTTGGTCTTGTCTTTCACGCGCCGCTCACCGTCCTTCCACATAGATTGCCGACTGCGCCGGCACCTGCACGCCGTCCGCCTCGTATGCGGTCGTCAGGTAGTTGACGTAGATGCTGCCGGAGGTGTAATCCACCTTCATGACGCCGTTTTGAAGCGCGGTGTGGCCCATGATGCTCTGGCCGCGGACGTTGCTCAGCACGCTGTTGATCGTGCTGTAGATCTCGAGGATCCGGTCCTGCCAGTCGGGGATATAGGTCGAATTGTAGACGCCGGACGGGGTGTTGCTGAGATCATAGTTCTCGAGCCCCGTGAGCAGGAAGCTCGGATAGGTGCCGTACTCGATGTGCTTGAGCACGTCGTAGGTCGTGTAGAAGCTGACGTTCGCGTGCGGGGCGAACAGCTCGATCGTGCCGCTGAGCAGGATCTGCATGAACGGCACCGAATCGCTCTCATACAGGTACTGGCTGTTGGTCATCGGCAGGTTGGTCATCTGCTCGAGATACTTCCAGGTGTACTGGTTGGAGGCGCCGATCGAGAAGTTCTGCAGCTCGCCCGCGAGCTCCTCGCACTTCTGGATCACGGCGTTGACCGCGTCGGTGCGGGTGAACTCCTCGTCCCGCAGGTAGTTGCCGTACAGCAGGCTGCCGAGCTCCGGGAGGGAGAGGTTCACGATCCCGATCTCCTCGAGCAGCTGCTGCTGCCGGTCGATCGCCTGGAGGGACTGCTGGAACTCGCCGTAATACACGTCGTCCAGCCACTTGTCGGGGTTGTTGCTCGCCCATTCCATGATGTCCTGGGAGAGGGTGATCCCGACCTCCTCGTTGATGTCAAACTGCTTTTCGGTGCCGGTGAAGTTGTTCAGCTCCGCGAACAGCTGGAACCCGCGCGCGGACAGCGACGCGTTGAGCTGCTCGAGTTCGGACTTGCCGGCGAGCTTGGTGTGGAACTTCGAGTAGCCGTTGAGCCCGCCCTTCTGGTAGCCGAGCAGCGTCACCTGCAGGTTGTGCAGCCCGTTGTCATAGAGGTAGGTGCTCAGCTGTTCGACCTGCTCGACGGTGGTGATCTCCTTGGCGGAATCCCACAAAAAGCCCTGCTCGATGTCCGACAGGATCATGTCGAGCCGCACCGGGATGTCGCCCGCCACCTCGTTTTTCAGCGGGGAGAGCAGCCCTTTTTCGAGCAGCGTCTCGCGGTAATCCACCGCCATGCCCGCGTAGTTGGCCTTCTCCCCGGTCAAAAACCGGTAGGTGATCGCGGGGTTGACCGTGTTGCGGGTCTTCTGCACCACCCGCACGCCCGCGCCGCTCTTGCTGGTCGGCTGTAAATAGACCTGGCGGTACACGAACTTGGCGGTCGCCCAGCTGTAGTCGGTGGACACGCCGGAGGGGGTGGCGACGATCGAGGCGTATTCCGCGCCGCTGTCGATCGCGCCGTAGAACGCGTTCTGGTTCACCCCGTGCACGATGCCGAACAGCGGGATGTAGATGTTCTCCTCGGGGGTGGCGAAGTCGTTCGGGCGGTTGGCCTGCAGGTCGCTGACCTCGAACAGGTCGTCGATCCCGTAGTCCATGCCGTACACCCGCTTTTCAAACCCCTCGCGGTAGGTCTGCGGGGTGGAGAAGCGGATCAGCGCGCCGCTGCCGTCCGGGATGAAGATGTAGCCGTCGATCACGCCGGCGCTGTCCGCGTCGTCCCCGTCGGTGGAGGCAGGCGGCTGCGTGCCGTCCGTCCCGGTGCCGGAGGCGTCACCGGTCTCGCCGGTCTCACCGGTCTCGCCGGTTTCGCCCGACTCGCCGGTTCCAGCCGACCCGGTCGGGTCGGTGGCTTCGTCTGACCCGGTCGATTCGGCGGACGCGGCGTCCGCCGAATCGACCGGGTCAGACG
>DXWE01000033.1:1755-9459 GCA_019417045.1 Oscillospiraceae bacterium | reverse complement strand
CCCCGCCGGCGCTGTCCGCGTCGGCCTCACCGGTCCCGGCGTCGTCCCCGGCGCTCCCGGTATCGCCGGTCTCGCCCGACTCACCGGATTCGCCCGACTCACCGGATTCACCCGACTCATCGGATTCGCCCGACTCATCGGATTCGCCGGTGTCGCCCGTCTCCTCCTCGTCCAGCGCCGCGGCGGGGTCGCCGTTGGCCGTGCCGAGGAAGGGCATCAGGTAGAGCGAGCCGATCATGTATTCGTTCTTCTCATCCGTCTCCTGGATGGTGCTGTCGTCCACCGAGACGGAGACCTCGTCCCCGTTTAAGGTGAGGGTCGCCTCGAGCGAGATCCCGAGCTTGGTGAAGCTCACGGCGATTTTGACCGAGTTGCCCGACACGGTGGTCGTCCACTCGGAGTCCGCGTGGCCGGCGCCGATCCGCTTGGTGCTGCCGCCGGTCTTGTCATAGTACTCGATCGCGACAATGCCGTTGGCGAACGAGGACCAGTTGGAGTTCATGTTGTTGGGCTTGTCGGAGATGAGCGAGCCCCAGACATACCCGGTCTCGAGGTCTTTGAACCGGAAGGAGCAGTTCTCGTCCCGGTAATAGACCTCCAGCCGGTCGCTGGCGAGGATCTTCTCGAACCCGTCGGTGGTCAGCGAGTTCTCGACCGGGGTCACCGGCGTGGGGTGGGCGTAGCGGTTGGAGCCCACCTCGTTCTCCGCGATGTAGCCGTAGAGGTTCTCCCCGGTCTCGGGGGAGGTGGTGTTCAGGCTGCCGGCGGCGGTGACCATCAGGCCGACACACGCCAGCCCCGCCACGCCTGCGAGCAGGCCGCGCTTCCATTTTCCATCAGCCAACATGGTTGGTCACCTCCCGGATCACGTTGTAGACAAAGTCGGACAGCTGGGACCAGAACATGTAGATCATCGAGACGACCAGGATCACCATGCACATGAGGAACACCGTGATGATCAGGTTGACGATCACCTGTCCGTATTCGTAGTCGTTGGCCTCCCGCAGCCCGATGACGATCAGCACCGCGCACCAGCAGTACACGAACCCCATGACAAACGAGAGCAGGAAGGATTCGTTGTAGGTGACGACGTGGGACAGCAGCGTCACGAACGGGGAGATGATGATGTAGGGCACCAGCCCGTAGGCCGCGGTGTGGTAGATGTCCTTGAATCTGGCCTCGCCGTCGTTGATCTCGATGACCATGAAGTTGCAGATGATCGCGAGGAACAGCGGGATGAGGAACAGCAGCGCCATCAGGAGCACCGAGGTGTTGCGCACATTGTAGTAGTTGAAGATGAAGCCGCTGCCGAAGGTGCTGAGCATGAACATCCCGAACGCGAGCGCGTAGAGCAGCGTGGAGCTGATGTAGTTGCCGCGCCCCTCGTGCCGCACCGAGTAGTAGCTGTCAAACGGGTGCTTGATGAACTTGAAGCTGAACAGCAGGTCGTCGACCACCTTCGGGTAGTGGCGCTTCGGCTTGACCGGGGCGTCCGCCGCGGGGACCTTTTTGCGCCGCAGCCGGTGGAGGATCGGCGGCAGGAACAGCAGGAGCAGGATCGCGATGCCGATGAACGGCAGGATGGTCTGCAACTGCACGTTGCGGATCTCCCAGTAGCTCTCGGAGTAGCCGTCGCGGTTTTCCGCGATCTTGTAGTGGGAGGCCGCCTGCTCGAAATCCTGCATCTGCACGTAGCATTTGGCAATGCCGTTGTGCGCGAGCCGCGAGTTGCCGCTCTGCCGCAGCAGGTCCTGCCACAGGGCCAGGCTCTGCTCGTACTGGCCCTTGTTGTAGAGCGCCATCGCCTGGTGGGTTTGCAGCGCGAACTCGGTGGGGTAGAAGAAGTGGACCACCGCCTGCTCGGCGTCGAGCACGTAGAACGCGCCGTAGTCGTCCACATCGAGCGCGGTGACGACCGTGAACAGGCCGCCGCGCTCGGCCGAGATGACCCGCCCGCCGAGCGAGAAGAGCAGCTCGCCGTCGGTCGAGTACTCGTAGATCAGGCCGGTGGAGGTGATACAGAGGATCTGGCCCTCCGCGCCGACCGCCACGTCCTCGAAGTTCTGCTCGCCGATCACGCTGTCGAGCATGTTGTACCCGGCGATGTTGTGCTTTTTGATCGGGTCGCCGTCCACGCCCTTGGTGACCGAATAGATCAGCCCCTCGCTGTCGGACGTGAGGTTATAGAAGGATTTCGGCACCCGGTTGAACAGCTTTTGCTTTTGCGCCTCGGTGAAGAAGAGGTCCTGCAGCTGTTCGGTGAAGGTGTAGCTGACGTTGTTGTGGCCGAAATAGCCGAGGAACTCGCCCTCCGGGGAGAGCTGCACGATCCCGTCGTACGACCCCTCGGACACCACGTACATCGCGCCGTCGCTTGCCACCGTGAGCTTGCGCGGCAGGAAGGTGGTGTTGGCGCCGTAGATCGCGGTCTCGGGCCGGGTGTAGGTGCGCAGCAGCTCGCCGGTATACTTGTTCATCATGTAGATCTGCCGGGCGCCGTAGTCCGCGACATAGAGGGTGTCGTCCTTCACGTACAGCCCGGTGATCTCGTTGAACTGCTCGAGCTGCAAAAACCGGGATTCCTGGGTGTCGCGGTTATAGACCACCACGCGGCTGTTGCCCGTGTCCGCGATGTACAGCGTGTCGCCGTCCACCGCGAGGTCCTGCGGTTTGCTGAGTCCCAGATCGCGCAGCAGGATGCTGCCGACGAGGTAGGCGTCCTGCGTCTGCACCCAGCTGCCGTCCGAGGCGAGCGCGTAGGTGTACGCGGTCGCGTTGGCGGCGGAGGCGGTCATCGCCGCAAAGGAGGCGAGCAGGCACACCGCGATCAGAAGGGAGGCAAACCGCGCGGCCTTTCGTACAATTCGATTCATCACTGCGCCGCCTCCTTTACTTAATACCCGAATGGGACATGGTGTTCATCACGCGGGACTGCATGAAGATAAACAAAACCAGGACCGGGACGAACATGATCAGGGAGGAGGCGGCCGCCATTCCCTGTCCGGCGACGCTGTTGCCGGTGATGGAGGTCAGCGAGTTCATGTAAAACGCGAAGGTCTTGAGCGACTCGCGGGTGATGTAGTTGGTGGAGGCCTCCGTGTTGGTCCACACGTTCTGGAACACGAGCATCGCGACCGTCGCGAGCGCGGGCTTGACCATCGGGACGATGATACGGAACAGGATCCCGTATTCGGTGGCGCCGTCGATCCGGGCGGCCTCGATCACCGCGTCGGGGAGCTGGTCGATGTTCTGCTTGAGCAGGAACAGCCCGACCGGCATCGCGAGCAGCGGCAGGATCTGCGCCCAGAAGGTGTTGAGCAGCCCGAGGTTCGCGACAACGAGGTACCGCGGGATGGACACCGCGGTCGCGACAAACATCAGGGAGAGCTGGTTGATCTTGAAGATGGCGTTCTTGCCGTGGAACTGCCGCTTGCTCAGCGTGTACGCCGCCGCGACGCCGATGAGCAGCGTGAGCACCAGCACGATCGCGCTGACCGCGATACTGTTGAACAGGTAGATACTCGCGGGGGTGCGGGTGGTGCCGGTGGTCATCAGCAGCCGCTGGAAGTTCGCAAGCGTCGGCCGCAGGGTGATGAACCGCGGCGGGTAGGCGAACAGCTCATCCATCGGCTTGAACGCGTGGAAGAACATGTACACGATCGGCAGCAGCATGACTGCCGCGATCGGCAGCAGCACGCAGTAGAACTTGATCTGGCTTTTGTGGAAATGATCGGGATTGATCAGCGTGGATTTCAAAGACGCTGTTTTCTTTTTTGCCATACTCCTTGCCCCCTTTCCGCTCAGTCGCGCTCGCCGAACAGGCGATAGGCGAGCTGGGAGAAGGCGTAGATGATGATGAGCAGGATGACCGACAGCGCGGCCGCGTAGCCCATCTCATACCGCAAAAAGCCGTAGTCGTCGATATGGTTGACGAGCAGCTGGGCGGCGTTTTGGGGGGTGGGGTTGGACCCGGACAGCGACACGCCGAGGCCGGCGGAGCTGAAGGTGTTCACGATCGCCATGACCGCGCCGAACAGCATCTGGGGTTTCGTCATCGGGATGGTGATATAGTAGATCTCCTGCAGCCGGTTGCGGATGCCGTCGATCTGGCCCGCCTCGTACATCTCGGGGTCGACGTTCATGATCCCGGACAGCATCGCCAGGAACCCGACGCCCATGCTCGACCAGAGCGCCACGATGATGACGATGGTCATCAGGTAGTCGGCGCTGGTCAGCCACAGCTGGGGTTCGGTGATGAGGCCCATCTGCAGGAGCAGGCTGTTGAGGTAGCCCGCGCGGTCGCCCGAGAAGAGCACGCCCCACACGACCGCGATCGTGACGCCGGCGGTCATCGAGGGGGAGTAGAGGATCACCGCGAGGGGGGTGCGGGCGCGGCGGGTGATCTGCGCGAGCATCCACGCGAGGACGAACGAGAGCGCGTACCCGCCCGGGCCGACGATCAGCGCGTATTTCAAAGTGTTCGGCAGGACCGCCTGCATGAAGGTGGTGTCCTGCGTGAAGATCGCGAGATAGTTGTCCAGCCCGATGAATTTCGGGGTCTCTACCGCGTTGTACTGGGTGAAGGACAGCACGATGGCCGCGACCACCGGGATGACGATGAACAGCGTGAAGCAGATGACGAAGGGGGCCAGCATGACCACGTGCGAGTACTTGTTGAAGAACTCCTTCACCACGTGCTTCTTAAACGGTTTGACAGCCGGCGGCGCGGCGACAGCAGCAGCGGATTTCACTGATCCATCCCTCCTTTCAGCAGTTCCTGTACCGTATAGACGTGGTATTCCTTGACACTGACCCCGTCCTTGAGGTACCCGAACTCCTCCATTTTCCGGGTGATCTCCCGGTTGATGATGTTGGCGGCCTCGTCCAGCGCGACCCGGGGGGACACGCCCTGCGTCACGACCGAGTTCCACGCGTTCGAGAGCTCACGCTCCATCATGTACGCCGCCGGGTGGCGGTTGATCTCTTTCATGTTGTCCCACTGCTCGAGGATGACTTCCTTGTCCGCCTCGGGCAGCTGGAGGTTCGCAAACGCCGTCATGTTGGCGGTGTTCCACATGTACTCGACACCGTACCGGGTCTGCAGGGTGTAGCCGAACTTGGTCTGCACGTCGGCGCTCAGCCACCACTTGAGGAAGGTCCACGCCTCCTCCTGGTAGGGCGAGCTCTCAAAGATCACGCACGCGCGGTCGGCCGCGGGCTGCACGTTGTTGATGGACCCGTCCTCCTGCACCATGCCGGGGGAGGGGGCGATCGCCCACTTGCCGGCGAGTTCGGGCGCGGCGTACAGCAGCTGGACATAGGTGTTGAAGCTGCCGACGCCCGCCGGGATGGTGCCGTAGCGGAAGGAGTTGTAGAAGTTGGACACCTGCTGCTGGACCGAGTACTTGGTGTACAGGTCCACCAGGGTGGTGAAGCCCGCGATCGCCTCCTCCGACTGGATGGCGGCGGACAGGCCGTCCGGGGTGTACATGTTGCCGCCCGCCTGGTAGAGGAACGGCATGGTCGTGTACAGCGGCTTGGTGCCGGTCCAGCCGGACAGCGGCAGGTTGAAGTTCATCGAGTTGCGGCTGAGGATCGTCATGATCTGCTTGACGTCGTCCCAGGTCTTGGGCGGTTCCAGCCCGAGGTTGTCGAAGATGTCCGTGCGGTAGAAGGTGACATAGAAGTCCTGGGTCTCGGTCATGCCGTAGATCCCGTCGTCATAGACGTACGGGGTGAGGGTCTCGAGGTTGAAGTCCTGCGACACGTATTCCTCGAAGTCGGGGAACTCGAGCAGGTTTTTCAGCGCGGTACGGCTCGCGAGGTTGTACGGCGTGTGGGAGGCGAGGCTCATCGCGACGTCCGGGCTGGTCCCGGACGCGTTGGAGAGCACCAGCTTGTTCTCGTCCGGCATGACCGAGAAGTTGACCTGGATGCCGTACTCGGGGGTGAACATCGAGTCGGCGAGGTTCTGCATGGTCTCGACATACTGGATCGGGCGGTTGACCCACACGTTCAGGGTGGTGATGTCGCTGCTGATCTCCACCTTGTCCTCGGCATTAAATAAGGTATAGAAGAACCGGCGGATGCTGTCCCACGCGGAGCGGAAGAAGTTCGCCTCGGCGGGGGGCAGGTCGTCGCTGTTGCTGATGTAGATCCGGTCGAACCCGAGCGGCTGGTTTTGCAGCAGGGTGATGAGGTCCGCGAGCAGCTGCAGCACCGAGCCGGACCCCTCGGTGAGGTCGTCGAGCCGGGCGGGCATCTTCTCCGGCTTTTTCAGGATGTTCAGCAGCACGTCGCCCGCCTTTTTCAGGTTGACGGCGGCGGACGCCTCCTCGCCCTGCAGCTCCTGTACCGCGGCATAGATCGCGGAGAGCTGGTCGGCCAGCCCGTGCAGCTGCTCGGTCACGCCGGGCATATACGATTCGATATCCCACGTCCGGTTGGTGTCGGACGAGGCGTTCGCGATCTTGCGCATCTCGACGCCGATTTGGGAGATCTGCTCCATGATGTCCTGCACCTGCCCGACATAGGGGTCGAGCAGCCGGCCCTCGGCCTCGAGCGCCAGCGTGTGGTCGCCCGCCTCCAGCCAGACCGGGTACTCGCAGGTGTACATCTCATAGCCCATGCCCGTATAGGCGAATTCCACGCTCTGGAATTCCTGGAAGGGGATGGCGCCGTCGATCTCGATGTTGCGGTAGACGGTCATGTCCTCCTTGGTGGTCTGGGTGTAGGAGAAGCTGAGGGTGTACCACCCGGCGCTCTCCACCCGGAAAGCCCACATCACTTTCTGGCCGGCCTTGTTGAACGAGCCCTCGCTGAGCACGTTGATGTAGCGCTTCTGGTAGTGGTAGGGGCTCATGCCGGGATCCTGCTTGTTGCCGCCTTGTATGTAGGAATCGGATTTGTACTGCGACCGCTCCGCCTCGAGGTGGATATCGTCCGTCCCGAGGGTGTCCGGCTTGCCCGCCTTGTACGATTCGAAGGAGGGCAGCTCCTCATACGGGATGCAGTACACGCTCTCGATCACCAGTTCCGCGTTGGCGGAGGTGATGGTGACGGCGTTGTCGCCCGCCTGCATCTCCCAGCGCAGGGGGGTCTGATCGAGAGAGGTGTTGGATTTGAGCAGGTTGCGCACCATGCCCTCGGTGGTCTGCTGTTCGGGCATGATCTCGTGGCCGTAGCGGTCGGTGTCCCGCTCGGCGGAGGCGTCCTGCCACAGGGAATAGAGGGCGCCGGTCTGCACGACGCCGTTCACGTCCACGTCGAGCGCGCCCTTGATGATGAGATCCTGCACCGGCCGGCACACGACCAGTATCTCATACGGCCCGGCGGCGGGGAGGTTCACCACAAACGAAGTGGATTCCCCGGCGCCCAGAGTGAGCGGGTCGCCGGTCTCGGTGGAAAAGGTATAGGGCACCGCCGTGTCGGGGATCTGCTGCCAATCCTCCTCGGAATAGGAGGCGTTGACAACGTACGGCGGCAGCTCGCTGCTGTCCGCGAGCGCGGTGAAGCGGCCGGGCATGACCGTGACCAGCATCGCCAACACCAGCACCAGAATCACGCCGGACCGCAAGCATCTTTTTGTGGTGCTCATACTCAGTTCCTCATTTCGTAGTTAGACTTGGGACATCGCCGGAGCGTTCCCTTTACGCGTCCCCCGGGAGAGAGTGGGGAACGCGCGAAGGCAGCACCCGCCCGAAA
>DXWE01000033.1:0-1745 GCA_019417045.1 Oscillospiraceae bacterium | reverse complement strand
GCTCCGGGCCGCAGGCCCTCCTCGCCGTGTGGGGGGCCTGCGGCCCGGAGCAGGGGGCTGCCGGGACTGCGTGTCCTGACAGGCCCCCCGCCGGGAAATAGCCGTTTACGAAGCGGACTTCTTGGCGTCGAACTCGGACGCCACCGTCTGCATCTTGCTGATGAACTCGTTGTAGATCGTGGTGTACTGGCTGTTGATCAGGTCGGTGACCTCCTGGGCCAGCGCACTCGGGGACTCGCCGTTTTCGATGCGGAACCGGGCCTCCTCGATGACCGGGGTGAGGGTGTTCCAGAAGTCGGGCAGCACTTTGTAGTAGTCCTGCACGGCGTCGTTGTCGCCCATGTTCTCATACATGTACTTGATGCCGCCCGGCACATAGTCGAGCGAGTTGAACTTCGCGACGACATCCGGATGGCTGGACGCCGGGATCGGGAACTCCGGATTCGGCTCGCCGTTGTCGTCCACCTTCGCGCCGTACACGTCCAGACGGGACAGCAGGCCGTCCTTACCGAACGAGATCCACTTCAGGAACACGTACGCGGCCTCCGGGTTCTTGCAGGTGGAGGTCATGAACGCGTAGTCGCTGTGCACGAGGTTGCGGTACTGATCCTCCGACTCGCAGGGGATCGGGTAGTAGTCCCAGCTGTAGGGCAGGGTCTTGATCCACGCGATATCGGGGGTGCCGTGCAGGCCGACGAGGACTTTGCCCTCGCGCAGCGCGTCGGCGTCCTTACCGAACTTCTTGTCGTAGTCGTCCATCTCGCCTTCCGGCAGCAGATCGTTCTTCAGATCGTCGGACACGAGGCCGGAGATGCTCTTCAGCTCTTCCTGCGCCTCGATTGCCTTCTGCCAGGCGCCGGTGGCCAGGTTGAACTGATGGGTCTCGGGGTTGTAGCCGTACTGGTGCATCGAGCGATCCTCGAACACACTGAGCAGGTACTCCTCGAGGGCGTGCACGTGGTTGATGCCGGAGGTGGTGGAGGAGGTGGCCTCGCGCACCAGCCGTTCGAACTCGTCGTACGTCCAGTTATAGGCCGGGACATCCTCGTTCAGCTCGTCGATCATGTCGAGGTTGAGCACCATCGCGGTGAACTGCAGCCACACGGGCACCGCATAGGTGCGGTCCGCGATCGTGTACTTCTCGAGCGACGGGCCGTGGATGTACTGGGTCTCGTCATCCGCGTCCAGGAACTCGTCCAGCGGATACAGCCAGCCCTCCTGGGCGAAGTAGGCCATCTCGTCCCAGCCGTAGGCGATGTCCGGCAGGTTGCCGGTGGAGGCCTGGGTGCTCAGGTAATCGGTCAGGCCCGGGTCGCTCGGGAAGGTGCGGATCGTGACCTTGATGTTCGGATAGACCTTGTTGAATTCGTCGATGACCGCCTGGGCGTCCACCTCGCTGCCCTCATAGACCGCATAGGTGATGTCGCCGGAGATCGACGTGTCCCCGCCGGGGGTGCTGGTGGTGGACGTGTCCCCGTCGCCGTTGCAGCCGGCGAGGATCGAGCCCATCATCAGCACAGCCAGAAGGACTGCGAGTGCTCGTTTGACCATACAGATTTCCTCCTTTTTTATTCTCACTGCCATTCTGCCGGGCAGTGACAAACAGGGTGTGTTGCCGCACGCGGACCACAGGGCCCCGCGCGGCGCGGTCGGGAAAACCTCTCTATCTCACCGCCCGGGAGGGCGGGAAGAGACAAAACATCTGCTGCGGCGCGTCTGCCGTGCCGCAGGCCCCGCCCGCAGCG
>DXWE01000032.1:10040-13490 GCA_019417045.1 Oscillospiraceae bacterium | reverse complement strand
ATCCTCGAGCTTCTCACCCGTGCCGGCAAACTTGATCGGCTTGCCGGTCACCGCCCGCACCGACAGCGCTGCGCCGCCGCGGGTGTCGCCGTCCAGCTTGGTGAGCACCACGCCGTCGATCCCGAGCGCGTCGTTGAAGCTCTGCGCCACGTTGACCGCGTCCTGGCCGGTCATGGAGTCGACCACGAGCAGGATCTCGTGCGGCTCCACCGCCTGTTTGATGTTCTGCAGCTCCGCCATCAGCTGCTCGTCGATGTGCAGCCGGCCGGCGGTGTCGAGGATCACATAGTCGTTGCCGTGGTCCCGGGCGTGGGCCACCGCTTTTTTCGCGATGTCCACCGGGTCGGCGGTTCCCATTTCAAACACCGGCACCCCTGCGCGCTCGCCGACCACCTGCAACTGCCGGATCGCGGCGGGCCGGTACACGTCACACGCGACCAGCAGCGGCCGGTGCCCCTGGGATTTGAGCAGCTTCGCGAGCTTTGCCGAATGGGTCGTCTTGCCCGACCCCTGCAGCCCGCACATCAGGATGATGCAGGGCGGCCGGTTCGGCGTGTTCAGCCGGGCGGCCTCGCCGCCCATCAGCTTCACGAGCTCCTCGTTGACGATCTTGATGACCATCTGCGCGGGGGTCAGGCTCTCCATCACCTGCGACCCGATCGCCCGCTCGGTCACCGCATTGGTAAAGTCCTTGGCGACTTTGTAGTTGACGTCCGCCTCGAGCAGCGCGAGACGCACCTCGCGCATCGCCTCCTTCACGTCTGCCGCGGAGAGCTTCCCGCGGGAGCGCAGCCGTTTGAACGCGGCGGAGAGCTTATCGGACAAGCCTTCAAAGGCCACGGCGGATCCCCCTTTTTATCGATTTATATCCCGCGGGATATCCGCGGGGAGTCACTTTCGGATCATTCGGCGGCAAGCGCCTGCGACAGGGCCGCGATCTGCCCGGCCCGCTCGTCGATCTCGTGGGAAAAGGCCGCCGACCGGTTGAGTTCCCGGATCTCCTGGGCGGCCTGCGCGATCTCGGAGAGCTGGGCGCGCACGGTGCGGAACCGCTTGACCAATCCCAGCCGCTCCTCCATCTCGAGCAGCTGCGATTCCGCCCGCTTGATGGAGTCCCGCACGCCCTGGCGGGTGATCCCCTCGTTTTCCGCAATCTCGGACAGAGAGAGGTCGTTTTCGTAGTACAGTTCCATCATGTCCCGCTGTTTGGCCGTGAGCATGTCGCCGTAAAAGTCAAACAGAAAGGTCATTTCCATGTTTTTCGCCAAACCGGACCCCTCTCTTTCCCTGTTGTTCCCTCAAACTGTAAAGTAAAAATACTTTACAAATAGTATACCGCATCCTCATCCATTTGTCAAGGAAAAAAGGCAAGTTTTTTTGACGGAAATCCCTTTTCAACCGACGGAAAAAATGGTAAAATACGAAAATAAGATGTCGTGACAGAAGGAAGATGAACGCGCATGCTGGGAAAAACCGCGACGGTCACGGTGGACCGGCCGCTCGGCAGCCCGGGGACCGGGCCGAGAGGGGCCGTCTGCCCGCTGAACTGTGGCTATATCGAAGGGCCGGACGGTACGCGGCAGAGCGCATATGTATTTGGCGTGAACCGGTCGGTCTCGTCCTTCACCGGCGAGGTGCTGGCGGTGCTCACCCGGCAGAAGGACAGGACAAAAGCCTACATCGTGGCGCCGGCCGGGACGGTGGCGTACGAGCCGGAGCTGCGCCGGGCGGTGGCGTTCGCCGAGCGCCCATACCGCAGCCGGATGCGCTGCCGCTATGAGAAGAGCTGCGGCGCGGTGCTGTTCACGGAAAAGGGCGGGGTACGGCTGTATCTGCTCATCCGCAACCGCGGCGGCAACTATGGGTTCCCCAAGGGGCATGTGGAGGGCCGGGAGAACGAGATCGAGACCGCCCGGCGCGAGATCCGGGAGGAGACCGGGCTGCGCTCGGTCAAGCTGGTCGACGGGTTCCGGCAGACCAACCGCTATGTGGTGCGGTCGGTGACCCACAAGGAGGTTGTGCTGTTTTTGGCGCGGTTTGACAGCCGGCAGCCGATCCACCCGACCCACGAAATAACAGAATACCGCCTGCTGCCGTTTGAAGCGGCGGTGCAGGCGGTACATTTTGAACGGGACAAGCAGATCCTGCATCTCACCGAGCAGTTCCTGTCCGAGCAGGCTGCCCGCTGAGCGGATCCCGGGTCAGGCCTCCGGCGTGGACGTCTCCTCGCCGGGGGCCTCTGCGTCTGTCGGGTCGGTTTCGCCGGTCGCGTCGGTCGACGGCGTCGTGGTGGTCTCGGACGGCGGGGTGGTCGTGGTCTCGCCGCCGGTATTGCCGCTCAGCAGCGTCACCGCCGCCTGCAGCTGGTCGTCCTGCGCGGGGTCGACAATGTCGAGGTTCCCGGCCTGGGAGGAGGGCTGCACGACCTCCCGGTTCGGAACGATCCCGACGCCCTCCCACGAGCCGCTGTGAAGCAGCGAGAGCTCCCCGGTCGAGAGCTTGATCGCCGCGTTGTCGCTGGTGATGGTGAAATACTCCTGTACGAGTGCCCGCCCGGCGGTGGCCACGCCCACCACGGTGGTGAGGTTCTGCTCCTGTAGCACGCCCGCAAACAGCTCCGCCTCTCCGGCGGTGGCCGCGTTGACCAGCGTGACCGACGGCACGGTCAGGGAATAGGAGCTCTCGGTCGACAGCGCGACCGTCTCGCCGCTGCCCTTGGTCAGGGTGGCGAACTGCCCGCGCGGGGTGAGGTTGCCGATCACCTGTGCCGCCGCCTGGTAGGAGCCGCCGGAGTTGCCGCGCAGGTCGAACACAAAAGCCGTGGCGCCGGCCGCACGCAACTGGTCATACGCCTGCGTGAACTGGGAGGCGGTCGCGTCGTTGAAGCTGCGGATCCGGATATATCCGATCTGGTTCTCCAACATCGTGCTGTCCACGCTGACCAGCGTATAGGTGCTGGACGTGAGGCTGAATGACTGGTTGGTGCCCTCCCGGGTCACGGTGAGCAGGATCTTGCCGCCCTTCTCGAGTTTGCGGCGGATGGCGCTCAGCTGGAGCGGTGTGACATCCTCGCCGTCCACGCCGATCAGGGCGTCTCCGACCCGCAGTCCCGCCTTCTCCGCGGGGGATCCCGGCGCGATGCGGGAGAGGAAGATCATGTCTGTGGTCTGGCTGTCCTCTCCGGGAGAGGTGATCGACTGGGTCTTCAGCTCCACGCCGAACCCGCTGTCCTTGCCGGACAGCTCTTCCACGATGGCGGCGTAGCTGGAGGCGGTATAGTACGCGGCGTACTGGTCGCCGATATTGCTCATATAGCTCGCGGCAAGCGCCTCCCGCAGCTTCTCCTCGTCGATGGTACCGGTGTAGTTCTGGCGCACCGACTTGTCGATCTCCGTCAGGTAATCGTACATCGCCTGCCGTTTGTTCACTTCGGTCACCGTGCTGCTGAAC
>DXWE01000032.1:2273-10030 GCA_019417045.1 Oscillospiraceae bacterium | reverse complement strand
CTGCTGAACCGCTTCATGGCGATAACCATGGTGACCGACACGGTCAGCGTCACGGCGACGAGCAGCAACGCCAGGGTGGTGCCGAGCGAGATCTTTTTATTCATCACATTCCCTGCCTTTCCGGGCCGGTTTTTGTCCGCAGCCGGCGCGGACAAAACGTCTTTCGTAGTATGCCCCATCCGGGGAGAGGGCAAAGGGCAAGAAAGGTGCTGTCCGTTCACAGCACCTTTCCGGAAATGACACATCCGCGCGTTTACGGAACGACCACGTATCCGTTCTTGATGGGATCCACGCGCACGCCGTCCTCGTACACTTCAAAATGCAGGTGCGCGCCGTAGCTGTTGCCCGTGTTGCCGGCCCGCGCCAGCTGGGTCTCCCCGCCGACCACCCGGTCGCCCTCGGACACCAGGATGGAGGAGCAGTGCGCGTACAGCGTCATGATCCGCCGTCCCTGGGCGTCGACCCCGTGGTCGAGGATGACGTGGTACCCCCAGCCGGATCCCCAGGAGTTGGTGTCGTTGACGTACACGACCGTGCCGTCCGCCGCCGCGATGATATCCTTGCCATAGGCACTGCCCGGGCAGGCGATGTCAATGCCGCGGTGCCAGGACCCGAACTCCGGCCGGTAGCCGAATGTGGAGGTGACGATGAACATGGATTTTGAGGGCCAGTACATCGTCCCGCCCTGGTAGTCCTCCGGCGGGGTATCCGAGTTGTTGAGCTCTTCCATCAGCTCGTCGATCCGGTCCTGCAGCGCCTCTTCCTTGGCCTGTGCCTCCGCGATCAGGTCGGCATAATACGCCATATCGCTCTGGAGCGACTGGATGACCGCCTGCGCCTCCGCGCCGAGGCTGTCCAGCTCCTCCTTGTCCGCGTCCGCCTGCCGCTGGAGCTCTTCCAGCTCCGCCCGCTCGGTTTCGAGAGCGGCCTTGTCCGCCTCAAGCGAGGTTTTCTGCGCGCTGATCTCCTCAATCTCGGCTTCAATCCCGTCGATCAGCCGCTGGTCGTTCGCGGCGATCGTCTCCATCAGCTTGGATTTCAGCAGGTAGTCGACAAAGCTGTCCGTGCTCAGCAGCATCTGCAGCGTGGACAGGTTGCCGGTCTTGGCCACCGTGCGCAGCCGCTCCTGCAATTCTGCAAACTTGACGGCGATCGCCGCGTCTTTCTCGGCGATCTCCTGCTCCTTCTGAGCGATCTCCTGCTCCTTTTGGTAGAGCTGCTCATCCAGATCCGCGATCAGGCGGGCGTTCAGCTCGATCTCCTGCGTCTTGAGGGCGATCTGCTCGTCCAGATACGCCTTGCGCTGCTTTTGAGAGTCGAGGTCATCCGCCAGAGCGTCCTTTTTCTGCTCCAGCTCCTGCTGCTGCTGCTCGAGCTGGTCCTTCTGCTGTTCCAGATCGGAGATCTCGTCCGCTTTTACCGGCAGCGCAAAGTCCGCCGGCTGGGAGGCGATCAGCAGCCCGAACGCCAACAGCAGCGATACCACCTGTGTGACAACGCGTTTCCGTTTACTCAAGCGAGACACGTCCTTTCTCTTTCAGATCCCGGCCCATCGAAATCGCACTGCCGAGGATGCCGGTCAGCACCCCGGCTGCCAGGAAGCCGGCGAGCAGGATCCATTGCAATTCCGAAAACCGGACCAGGCCCAAAAAGGCGCTGAGCTGGATGGATTTCTCGAGATAGTGATAGATGAGATAGGTGATGCCGAAGGTCAGCAGCCCGGCGACCAGGCCGAGCACCATCCCCTCAATGATAAACGGGATCCGGATGAACGTGTTGGTGGCGCCCACCGATTTCATGATCCCAATCTCCAGCCGCCGGCTGTACACCGTCAGCTTGATGGTGTTCGAGATGATGAACAGCGACACGATCAGCAGCAGCGCGATGACCCAGCCGCCCGCCATGAACAGGATGTTGCGGATCCGGGTGAGCATCGCGGCGAGGTCGCCGTTATATTCCATGCTCTCCACCCCGTCGTAGGTCCCGATCGTCTGCATGGAACTGTCGAGCAGGGCCAGGTCGGAGAAGGTCACGATAAACGCGTCCTGCATCGGGTTGTTTTCCCCCTGCAATTGTTCAAACAGGGCGGGGGAGAAGGAGTCCGCATAGCGCTGCAGGATCTCATCCTTCGAGAGGAATTCCACCGACTGGACATTGTCCGTCCCCTCCAGCCGTGCCTGCAGGGACGAGAGCTCGTCCTCCGTTGCGTCGAGATCCGCATACACGACCACGATGTTCTGGTCATATACCCATTCGAACATGTGCTCCACATTGACGAATACCAGGTAGGCGGCACCGGTGATGAGCAGGCAGGAGACCAGCACGCACACGGAGGCCACCGACATCCAGCGGTTCTGCCAGATGTTGCGGAACCCCTCCCGCAGCAGGTAACGGATACTACTGAACCGCATGCAGCACACCTCCGTCCCGGCTGTCGGACACCACCGTCCCGTTTTGGATCACGATCGTGCGGTGGTGGAACTGGCGCACCAGGTCGTGTTCGTGCGTCACCACCAGCACCGTTGTGCCGCGGCGGTTGATCTCGTCGAGCAGCTCCATGATCTCATAGGACATCTCGGGATCGATGTTGCCGGTGGGCTCGTCCGCCACGATCATGGACGGGTTGTTCACCAGCGCCCGCGCAAGGCTCACCCGCTGCTGCTCGCCGCCCGAAAGCTCCGCCGGGAACGCGCGCATCTTGTTCTGCAGCCCGACCAGCGCCAGGATATACGGCACCCGCTTGTGGATCTGCCGGTTGGATGCGCCGATCACGCGCATTGCGAACGCAACGTTGTCGAAGACATTCATGTTCTGGATCAGCCGGAAGTCCTGGAACACAATGCCCATGGTACGGCGCAGATAGGGCACCTGCCGCCGCTTCATCCCGCTGAGCCGGTATTTGCCGATGATGACCTCTCCTGCGGAGGGAACCTCCTCCCGCATGATGAGCTTCAAAAAGGTGCTTTTTCCCGCTCCGGACGCCCCGACAATAAAGACAAATTCTCCTTTGTCGATCCGGAGATTCACGTCCCGCAGGGCCTTGACCCCGCTGGGGTACACCTTATGTACGCCTTTGAATTCGATCAAGCCAACACCTCCCGGTCCCTCCGGGCAAACCTGCCGCCCCCGACACCGCCGGTGTCGGGGGAGCGCGAAACCTGTCTCTTTTGAAAACCTATTGTACCGTATTTTTGCCAAACTGACAAGCCACAATATCTGCCAGAAACCCCGAAAATCCGCGCATATACGGATAGAGGATGCGCCGGCAGAGACTCCACCGGCGCATGGAAATCAATATTTCACCGGATTGGCATTCAGGTATTTCTTCACCATCAGGGCCACCTTGAACACAATCGCGTCGTCGAACTCGCGCAGATCCAGACCCGTCAGCCGCTTGATCTTCTCGAGCCGGTACACCAGCGTGTTGCGGTGTACAAACAGCTTGCGGGAGGTCTCGGAGACATTCAGATTGTTCTCAAAGAACCGCTGGATCGTGAACAGGGTCTCCTGGTCGAGAGAATCGATCGACCCCTTCTTGAACACCTCGCGCAGGAACATCTCGCACAGCGTCGTCGGCAGTTGGTAGATCAGCCGCGCGATCCCGAGGTTGTCGTAGCTGACGATCGTCTTGGTCGTGTCGAATACCTTGCCGACCTCGAGCGCCACCTGTGCCTCCTTGAACGAGCGGGCCAGTTCCTTGATCCCGTCCACCACCGTGCCGATCCCGACCGTCGCGTGGGTGTAGAATTCGCTGCTCAGGGTGTCCACCACCGAGCGGGCCAGCTTCTCGAGATCCTTGCTCTCGATCCCCGGCTTGATCTCCTTGACAATCGCGATGTCCGTCTCGTTGATGTTGATGATGAAGTCCTTGTTCTTGTCCGGGAACAGGTTCTGCACCACGTCGTAGGCCGACACGTCGGTCACGTTGGTGATGCGGATGAGCAGCACCACCCGGCTGACGTCGTTGTTGAACCGCAGCTCGCGGGACTTCAGATAGATATCCCCCGGCAGGATGTTGTCCATGATGATGTTTTTGATGAAATTGCCGCGGTCGTATTTCTCATCATAATACTGCTTGATGCTCGACAGCGACACCGCGAGCAGCGACGCATATTTCGACGCCAGCTCGTCCGTCCCCTCCACGAACAGGATATACTCGTTCCGGGGACTCACGCCAAAGGCTTTATACGTATTGTTTTCACGCACAAACGGCTCGTTTAGGCCGAACGAGTCGGTCTGGATCTCACCGGCGATCTCGCCCACACGGCCGAGGTCGCTGCACGCGATAATGGTCAAGGTCTCGTCGACCACCCCGATCGTCCGGTCAATCGCGTCGCGCATCTGATGGACAACGCCCTGAAACAGTCGATTCGACATAAGTTACCGCTCCTTACTTGGTCAAAATTCACGCATCTTCAAAAAATACGGACACTAACACACGTTACCTCTATTTTACACAATTTGAAATGATTTTTCAAGCGGTAAATCGGCCGAATCCGTAAATTTTATGACAAATTTTTAACTTTTATTCGAGCAGACGGCGTTTTTCGGGAAACAGGCAGAAAAACCGCCCGCCGGCAACAGCCGGCGGGCGGCCTGAAACACAAAACTCAGTTGCAGATCGTGGTTTCGGTCTCCTTGTCGAACAGGTGGATCTTCTTGTTGTCCAGCACGATGTCCACCGTGTCGCCGGGACGCGCCGTGGAGCTGGGCTCCACGCGGGCGGTGAGGCTGAAGCCCTGCACATTCAGGTACAGGAAGGTCTCTGCACCCATCAGCTCGGTCACTTCGACGTTTGCCTGCACCTTGCAGTCCGCCAGCTGCTCCATGAAGCGGGGCTCGTCGTGCACATCCTCCGGACGGATGCCCATCACGATCTCCTTGCCGACATACGCATCCAGGTTGCCGTCCTTGTTCTTGGATTCGGGCAGCGGGATGTCGTATTTCACGCCACGGGTGGACTTGGTGTCCTCCGTGCCGAATTCCACATAGAACTTGCCGTCCTTCTTCACCAGCACCGAATCCACAAAGTTCATCTGCGGGCTGCCGATGAACCCGGCGACGAACATGTTGCACGGCAGGTCATACAGCCGCTGCGGGGTGTCCACCTGCTGGATAAAGCCGTCCTTCATGACGACGATCCGGTCGGCCATCGTCATGGCTTCGGTCTGGTCGTGGGTAACGTAGATGAAGGTGGTGCCCAGCCGCAGGTGCAGCGTCGCCAGCTCGGTGCGCATCTGGGCGCGCAGCTTGGCGTCCAGGTTGGACAGCGGCTCGTCAAGCAGGAACACCTTCGGCTCGCGGACGATGGCGCGCCCGAGCGCGACACGCTGCCGCTGACCGCCGGACAGCGCCTTCGGCTTCCGGTCGAGCAGGTGGGCGATATCCAGGATGCGGGCCGCCTCTTCGACGCGGCGTTTGATCTCGTCCTTGGGGGTTTTCCGCAGTTTCAGGCCGAAAGCCATGTTCTCAAACACGGTCATGTGCGGATACAGCGCATAGTTCTGGAACACCATGGCGATATCGCGGTCCTTCGGCGCCACATCGTTTACCAGACGATCGCCGATGTACAGCTCGCCATCGGTGATTTCCTCCAGGCCGGCGATCATGCGCAGGGTGGTGGATTTTCCGCAGCCGGAGGGGCCGACGAGGATGATGAATTCCTTGTCCTTGATCTCCAGGTTGAAATCCGACACTGCGACGACACCGCCAGGATACTTCTTGCAAATGCCTTTGAGCGACAAGCTAGCCATAGTGTGACCTCCCTAAATCAATACACAACCCGCCGGGGCGGGAATTTCCCTGCATAAGCATACACAACATCAAGTGTATTCATACTATACCAGATTTTTGCCGGAGATACCATACCCTTATTCACCAAATTTTCGGAAAGCGCTTTATCTAATATTCCTAATAATTTTTCACAGACGGGAACTACCGGTCGAAAACGGCCGTGCGCTCGGCGGCGGTCAATTCCCGGCAGGCACCCTCCGGCAGCGTGTCGTCCAGCCTCACTCCGCCGATCTGCACGCGCTTGAGCCATTCGACGCGGTTCCCCACCGCCGCCGCCATTCGCCGCACCTGGTGGTATTTTCCCTCGCAGATGTCCACGCACACGAGCGGCCGGTCGCCGTCCTCCAGGATTGTCAGCCCCGCCGGGCGGCAGATCGTGCCGTCCTTCAGGCTTGTCCCGCGGGCGAACGCGTCGATCTCCGCCTGCCCGACCGGAGAGGCCAGGCGGGCGTGGTAGAGCTTGTGGATCTCGTGCTTCGGGGAGATCAGACGGTGGCCGAAATCCCCGTCGTCCGTGAGCAGCACAAACCCGCAGGTCTCCTTGTCCAGCCGGCCGGCCGGAAACAGCCCCCGCCGGCGCAGCGGCGGGGGCACCAGATCCACCACGGTCCGGGCGTGCGGGTCGCGGGAGACGCAGAGGATTCCGGCCGGTTTATTCAGCATCAGGTAGACGTGTTCCCGATAGACCAGGGGCCGGCCGTCCAGACACACCTGCTGTGTGTCCGGCAGGCAGGAAAGGGAGGGGGAGAGAGCCACCGATCCCTCTACCGTCACCCGCCCCTGGCGGATCGCGCGGCCCGCCTCGCTGCGGCTGAGCGCCGTGTGCGAAGCGACCAGTTTATCCAATCGGGTTTTTGACGACATACGCCTTCCTCCCTTTTTCGGCCGGCGCCCGCCGCGGGATCTTTAACCGGCACCGTGTCGGCACTCTGCCGGCCGCATATTCCTGCGCCTTCCGCTTCCCCTTTCCGCAGGCGCCTGCCCGCGGAAAGCCGCTGTTTTGTCATGACTCGAGCTGCACCTTTGTCAGCGGACGGGTGAATCCTCCCTCGCCGACGGAGGAGATATCCCCGCCGATCAGCCGGCCGTCATACACATAGAGATGCGCCTGCACGTCGCCGCCCTCCGCCAGATCCGTGATTTGATAGGTCCAGCATTTGACACGCTTGCCGTGATAGCCGGACAGATCGTATCCGGCCTGCTTTTGCAGCTCGTTATAGGTGTTGAACGTCTCGTCCGGCTCATCCGGAATCAGCACCTCCTTGACCTCCAGCGGGGCCTCGGCCGCCTCATAGCCGAGAGAGCGCAAAAAGGTCAGCTGCTGTTCGGAGGTCTCCGCCGCCACGGCCAGCGTGGGCTCCACCGAACTGTCCGGCATCAGGGAGACCGTGGCGATGACGGCGATGAGCAGCACCAGACACACCGCAATGGCCGCCAGCTGTTTGAACGACGTTTTCATCGAACAGATAAACACCATCATCACATCCCGCATATCATAAGATATGATATGTATATGCGGGAGAGGCCCGGAAAAGAATCGCCTCCCGCGGTTTCCGCGGGAGGCGGCTACAGCTGTTTACAGGATTTCTGTAAAGTCCCACCCGGCCGTAATGCGGCCGAAATAACCTGCTACTAGCAAAAGCAGGTGGGTGCCGCCCGGCGGGTTCACGCTCCCTTCTTCCCGACCATGCGGGGAGGTCTGCAATCCGCCGCCGGAGACTGGCTCCCGAATTCAACGTGTAGTAGGGTTAAAAGACCGCGGTCCGCGAACCGGGCAGGAAACAGAAACCCCGCACATTTCCATCCCATGGAGAAGTTACGGCTCCTCGCCGTCGAGTGCCTCCACATCGTAGATCTCCGACAGGCGTTCCTCGAAGATCTCGGCGATCTCGTCAAAGGTATCGTCATCCTCGATCGGGGAGAGGATCTCCTCCCCATTCTCCTCCACCACTTCCAGAATCACC
>DXWE01000032.1:0-2263 GCA_019417045.1 Oscillospiraceae bacterium | reverse complement strand
CTCTCCGGTGGAATCGTCCACCGAAAGGATGATCAGCTCGCCGTCGTCGTTGAGCTCGTCCGCCGGGTTGTCGTATACCGGCAGCAACGCGACATAGCGGCCGTCGTCCGTCTCGATCGCGTCGAGCATCTCAAACTGGTGCTCGTGTCCTTCCTCGTCCAGCACCGTGACGAGATCCGGCCCGTATTCGTCAGCCATTGTGCCTCTTCCTTTCCTTAATAATATAGAGCAGATAGAAGAGGGCTGCCAACCAGTTGACAGCCGAACATATTTATTATATCCCAGTTTCCCGTATTCGTCAAGAGAATTTCCTCCAAAATGCCGATTGTTTACAAAGATTTAATAACTAAAAAACAAAAAAATTTTTTCAAAAAACTATTGACAATTTACAATCAATGGGGTATACTAAAGTTGCAGAAAGGGAAAGACAGAGGAAAGTCGAGATCATTACAGAAAGGACTGAGTCCCGTGGGCTAGAAGGGAAGCTTCCCCGACAGGAATTATACCGATGAAAGGATGGATGCCTATGACGGCATATATTCGGAAAGGGTATAAAGAATAAGAAGACGGGGTGAGTCCCATGTACTATGCTCATTGGCACCTGGATTCCTCTACCGAATGATACCGCTTGAAATTTGTTTTTGGAAAACGTACTGTGATCATTTATAGATGAGGTACCCGGGGATTTAAAATCCCATTTAGTGGATCAAGCGGTGCTCTGTGTAAGGGAATTTAGTTGCAGGAAAACAAACTGTATGAAAAAGGTGGTTCCGATGTGCTAGACTAGTCACATCCAACTGAACAATTTTCATATAAAAGGCGCCCCTGCCAGATGGCAGGGGCGTTTTGGTTTGTAGATCCCGGAAAAACGGAGTATTGTCTCCGGGAAATGGTATAGCGCCGTCTGCCCGGGGGCTGCCCGGAACAGGCGAAAAATCCGGTCAGCGGTAATCTTCCACGTCGAAAACCCGATCTTTATAATAATACTGCCGGTCCGCTTCGGTGATGGCGCGCACCACCCGGCAGGGGTTGCCGCAGGCCAGGACGTTCGGAGGGAGGTCCCGGGTGACGACGCTGCCCGACCCGACCACCACGTTGTCCCCGATGTGCACGCCGGGGTTGACCACCACATTGCCGCACAGCCAGACGTTGTCTCCGATGGTGATGCCGATCCCGTATTCATAGCCGGAGTTGCGGGAGTCGGGGTGAAGCGGGTGTCCGGCGGTATAGAGCGAGACGTTCGGGCCGAATTTCACGTGGTCTCCGATCACGACCGGCCCCACGTCGAGGATGGTGCAGTGAAAGTTCGCATAAAACGCGTCCCCCACCGTGATATTGCGCCCATAGTCGCAGAAAAAGGGGGGCTCGATGTGCAGCCCGGCGCCGGCGCCGCCGAGCAGTGCGCGCAGCAGGCGGTCGCGTTCCTCAGTGGCGTCCGGTGGCGTGAGGTTATAGGCGTGGGTCAGCTTCTGCGCGGCAAGGTGTTCCTCCGGCAGCCCGTCCAGCCAGGCTTTATAGGGCAATCCGCGCAGCATGCGCTCTTTCTGTGTCATGGGGATGGCTCCTTTCCGCATATCGATGGGTATCAGTATAGCGGATCGCGGGGAAAACCGCAAGGGGATACGGAAAACCTGCATTCTTGGCTGCCCGGAGCCTTTCAGACAGACCGGCGAGCGCTTTTGCTCTGTGCCAGGAGGATATGCCGTTTACCGGATTAAAAATTTTGTAGGTTTGTCAAACATATTGGACGGCGAATTCTAAGGGGGAACACCAGTTGAGGGGCCTCATGGGGAAGTTGTTAGAGCGGCGGTTGTGAACGGCGAGCTGTTTTGCGAAGTCGTCCAGAGAGCAAAAGCTGTGGCAGGAATAGAAGCGCTTCTGGTCTTCCCGGTGGCTGCGCTCCACCTTGCCGTTGTGGCGGGGTGTATAGGGACGGATGAGCTTGTGGCGGATGCCAAGCTCGGCGGCAGTTTTCTCAAATAGGGAAGGGCTATCTTGCCTGCCTGTGAGGAAGCGGTTGGTGAACTCTGGGCCATTGTCGGTCTGGACACATTCCACCCGGATGCCCCGGCGGGCGTACCAGCGGACTAGCTTTCTGAGGAAATCAGCGGAGGAAAAGGTGGACTGCTCGGGATAGGCGGCCAGGAAGCGCAGGCGTGTGAACTCATCAATGGCGGTGTACTGGAACAAGCGCAGCTCCGAGTCTGCAATACACCTGCGGGGTACGACTTTCACATCCACCTGGACCCGCTGGCCTGGATAG
>DXWE01000031.1:11116-13667 GCA_019417045.1 Oscillospiraceae bacterium | reverse complement strand
TTTCAAAAGCCGCCCGGCTCACCGTCCGGGGCGCCGGCCGGCTTTTGAAACCGGCGCTCCACCCACAGCCCGAGCTTCCCGAGCCGGCCCTCGAGGTCCAGTCCCTCGCCGATCAGCGCGCCGGCCACCAGCGAGACGATCAGCACCAGCGTGTTGTCCCCCTCCAGCGCGCCGGTGATCCCGATATAGAGCGTGCACAGCCCGAGCCCCTTCATCAGCGTGTCGCTGACCCGTTCGGACAGCCCCTTTTTGAGCAGCAGCCCGAGCAGGCTGCCGATAATCACCGCCCCGGTGTTGACCAAGGTCCCGAGCATGTGGATCCCTCCTGTTTGGCCGGCGCGGCCGCCGTGTGGCCCACCGACAGACTGCCTCTCCGGGCTCTTTTCTCACAAGACACGTTTCAGATACTGTCCGGTATAGGAACCCGGGACTTTTGCCACCTGCTCCGGGGTGCCGCAGGCGACCACTTTGCCGCCTTTGTCGCCGCCTTCCGGACCGAGATCAATCACGTAATCCGCGGTTTTGATGACGTCGAGGTTGTGCTCGATGACGATCACCGTGTTGCCGCCGTCCACGAGCTTTTGCAGCACGTCGATCAGCTGGGCCACGTCCGCGGTGTGCAGGCCGGTGGTCGGCTCGTCGAGGATATAGACCGTCCGCCCGGTGGCGCGCTTGGCGAGCTCGGTCGCGAGCTTGACCCGCTGCGCCTCGCCGCCCGACAGGGTGGTCGCAGGCTGGCCGATCTTGATATATCCCAGCCCCACGTCAAAGAGGGTCTGCAACTTGCGGGCAATCTTCGGGATACTGCTGAAAAACGAGAGCCCCTCCTCCACCGTCATCTCGAGCACGTCGTAAATGCTCTTTCCCTTATAGAGCACCTCGAGCGTCTCGCGGTTGTACCGGCGGCCCTTGCACACCTCGCAGGGCACATAGATGTCCGGCAGGAAGTGCATTTCGATCTTGAGGATCCCGTCCCCCTGGCACGCCTCGCACCGGCCGCCCTTCACGTTGAACGAGAACCGCCCGGCGTTGAACCCGCGCATTTTGGCGTCGCTGGTGGACGCGTACAGCTCGCGGATATCGTTGAACACACCGGTATAGGTCGCGGGGTTGCTGCGCGGGGTGCGGCCGATCGGCGCCTGGTTGATGTCGATCACCTTGTCGAGGTGCTCGAGCCCCAGGATCCCGTCGTGCGCGCCGGCGTGGGTGCGCGCGTTGTTCAGCTCGGCCGCCAGCTTTTTATAGAGGATCTCGTTGACCAGCGACGACTTGCCCGACCCGGACACGCCGGTCACGCAGTTGAACGCCCCGAGTTTGAAGGTCACATCAATATGCTTGAGGTTGTTCTCCGCGGCGCCCTTGACCGTGAGGACTTTCCCGCTGCCCGGTCGCCGCTTTTTCGGGACTGGGATCCGCCGCCTGCCGCTGAGATACTGCCCGGTGATCGAATCCTCGCATTGGCAGATGTCCTCCGGCGTGCCGGAGAACACCACATGGCCGCCGTGGATGCCGGCGCCCGGCCCGATGTCCACAATCCAGTCCGCCGCACGCATGGTGTCCTCGTCGTGCTCGACGACGATCAGCGTGTTGCCGAGATCGCGCAGGCGCTTGAGGGTGGCGAGCAGCTTGTCGTTGTCCCGCTGATGCAGCCCGATACTCGGCTCGTCGAGGATATAGAGCACCCCCATGAGGTACGAGCCGATCTGGGTCGCGAGTCGGATCCGCTGGCTCTCGCCGCCCGAGAGGGTGCCGGCCGCGCGCGACAGGGTGAGATATTCGAGCCCGACCCTCTTCAAAAAGCCGAGCCGTTCCCGGATCTCCTTTAGAATCCGGTCGCCGATCATCTGCTCCCGCGGTGTCAGCTGCAAGCCCTCGATGAACTTCAGCGCATCCACCACCGACAGGCTGGTCAGCTGCGCGATATTTTTGCCGCCCACCGTGACCGCCAGACTCTCGGGCTTGAGCCGGTCGCCGTGGCATGCGGGGCAGGGGACCTGCCGCATATACGCTTCGAGCTCCTCCCGCATCCACTCGCTGGTGGTCTCTTTGTACCGCCGCTCGAGGTTCGGAATGATCCCTTCAAACGGGGTGAAATATTCGCCGCTGCCGTATTCCTTGCGGCGCACCATTTTGATGCGCTCCCCCTTGGAGCCATAGAGCAGCACGTCGACAACCTCCTTCGGCAGGTCGCGCACGGGGGTGTCGAGCGAGAAGTGATAGTGGTCTGCCAGCCCTTCGTAATACATCTGGGCGATGGTGCCGCCGTCCGCGCCCCAGCCGCTGACGCGGATGGCACCCTCCCGGATACTCAGCTTGGGGTTGGGGAGCACGAGATCCGGGTCGATGGACAGATACATCCCGAGCCCGGTGCATTTCGGGCAGGCGCCGAACGGGTTGTTGAAGGAGAACATGCGCGGGGAGAGCTCCTCGATGCTGACGCCGTGTTCCGGGCAGGCGTAGTTCTGGGAGAACTGCATCTCCTCGCCGCCGATCACGTCCACCCCGAGCAGCCCGCCGGACAGCCCGGTCGCGGTCTCGATCGAGTCCGCGA
>DXWE01000031.1:0-11106 GCA_019417045.1 Oscillospiraceae bacterium | reverse complement strand
GGCCGTGCACCTCCGGCCCCACCACCAGCCGGTCGACCACGATTTCGATCGTGTGCTTCTTGTTCTTCTCGAGCTTGATCTCCTCGGACAGATCGTAGATATTCCCGTCCACCCGCACCCGGACATAGCCGGACTTGCGCGCCTGCTCAAACTCCTTCTGATATTCCCCCTTGCGCCCGCGCACCACGGGGGCGAGCACCTGGATCCGGGTGCCCTCCGGCAGGGAAAGCACCTGGTCGACGATCTGATCGACCGTCTGCTGCTTGATCTCCCGGCCGCAGACCGGGCAGTGCGGGATGCCGATGCGGGCGTACAACAGGCGCAGATAGTCGTAGATCTCGGTCACGGTGCCAACCGTGGACCGGGGGTTTTTGGAGGTGGTCTTCTGGTCGATGGAGATGGCAGGGGAGAGACCGTCGATCGAGTCCACATCCGGCTTTTCCATCTGACCGAGGAACATGCGGGCGTAGGAGGAGAGGCTCTCCACATACCGCCGCTGTCCCTCCGCGTAAATCGTGTCGAACGCGAGGGAGGACTTGCCCGACCCGGACAGCCCGGTGAACACCACCAGCTTGTCCCGCGGGATTTCAAGATCGACGTCCTTCAGGTTGTGCTCCCGGGCGCCCCTGACAATCAGCTTGCTGTTTGACATATGCTTTTCCGTTCCTTTTTGCAAAATTTCCGGCCGCCGGCCGCAGATGGCGGGGACTCGGCGCCGTGTCGGTGGAACCGTGATTCCGGCAGCCGGCCGCGGCCTGCCGCCCCGCTTATTTTTCCCTCTGCAACTCCGCAATCCGGTCGCGCAGATAGGCCGCGTGCTCGAATTCGAGCAGCCGGGCGGCGTTTTTCATCTCCTTGGTCAGTTCCTCGATGAGCTGCAGCCGCTCGGCGCGGCTCAGCCGCTTTTTGCCGCGCTCCCGGCCCTTGTCCTTCACCGAGATCTCGATCACGTCCCGCACGTCCTTGACAATCGTCTGCGGGACGATCCCGTGCTCCTCATTGTAGGCGGTCTGGATGGCGCGGCGGCGGTTGGTCTCCCGGATGGCGTTCTCCATCGAGGGGGTGGCCGCATCCGCATACATGATGACCTGCCCCTGCGCGTTGCGGGCGGCGCGCCCGATCGTCTGGATGAGGGAGGTCTCGGAGCGCAGGAATCCCTCCTTGTCCGCGTCTAAAATCGCGACAAGCGACACCTCGGGGATGTCGAGCCCCTCCCGCAGCAGGTTGATACCGACCAGCACGTCGAATTCTCCGAGCCGCAGGTCGCGGATGATCTCCATGCGCTCCATCGTGTCGATGTCGTGGTGCATATAGCGCACCCGGATCCCGTTGTTGTCGAGGAATGCGGTGAGATCCTCCGCCATTTTTTTGGTCAGCGTGGTCACCAGCACCCGCTCGCCCCGGTCGGCGCGCGTGCGGATCTCCGCCATCAGGTCGTCGATCTGCCCCTCCACCGGCTTGACGATGATCTCCGGATCCACCAGCCCGGTCGGGCGGATGACTTGCTCGACGATCTGGGTGCTTTTGCTCTTTTCAAAGTCGCCGGGTGTCGCGCTGACGAACACCACCTGGTTGACCCGCTCGTAGAACTCGTCGAAGTTGAGCGGCCGGTTGTCAAACGCGCTCGGCAGCCGGAACCCGTAATCCACGAGGCTTTTCTTGCGCGCGTAGTCGCCGCCGTACATGCCGCGCACCTGCGGCAGGGTGACATGGGATTCGTCCACAAACAGCAGGTAGTCCTTCGGGAAATAGTCGAGCAGGGTATAGGGAGCGGAGCCGGGCGCCCGACCGGAGAGCACCGCCGAATAGTTCTCGATGCCCTTGCAGATGCCGATCTCCTGCAACATCTCGATGTCGTACCGGGTGCGCTGCAAAATCCGCTGTGCCTCAAGCAGCTTGCCCTCGCTCTTGAAAAACTCCACCCGCTCCTCCAGCTCCTGCCGGATTTTATCGATCGAGTCCTTCATCTTCTCGGGCGGCACGATATAGTGGGAGGCGGGGTAGATCGCCGCGTGGCTGAGCACCGCCTGCACCGCGCCGGTGAGCGGGTGGATCTGGCTGATCCGGTCGATCTCGTCCCCGAAGAATTCCACCCGGACGACCGTCTCGCTCGCGCCCGCCTCGAAGATCTCCACCACGTCGCCGCGCACGCGGAACTTGCCCCGCACAAAATTGATGTCGTTGCGCTCATACTGGAGCTCGACGAGCTTTTGGAGCAGCTCCTCCCGCGATTTGCGCATCCCCGGGCGCAGCGAGATCACCATGCTGCGGTAGTCGATCGGGTTGCCGAGGCTGTAGATACACGACACGCTCGCCACGATGATGACGTCCCGCCGCTCGGACAGCGCGAGGGTGGCGGAGTGGCGCAGCTTGTCGATCTCGTCGTTGATGGCGGAGTCCTTTTCAATATAGGTGTCGGTGGAGGCGACATACGCCTCCGGCTGATAGTAGTCGTAATAGGAGACAAAATATTCCACCGCATTTTCGGGGAAGAACTCCCGAAACTCGGAGCACAGCTGGGCGGCAAGCGTCTTGTTGTGCGCGAGCACCAGCGTGGGACGGTTGACCTTCGCGATCACGTTCGCCATTGTAAAGGTCTTGCCCGATCCGGTGACGCCGAGCAGCGTCTGCTCGCGGTCACCGCGGAGCACCCCCTGCGCGAGCTGCTCGATAGCCTGCGGCTGGTCGCCGGTCGGCTGATAGGAAGCGTGCAGTTTAAAGGTATCCAACGTCTTTGCACCTCCGAAGGAAACCAGATGGCCCAATAGTCCCGGTCGGCCGGCCAAACCGGCCCTTTTTCAAAGCATGTCAGTCTATCTTATCATATTCCGACGCCTTTTTCAAGAGGTTTCGAACAATTGTTTTGAAATGGCAAGAGATCCCTCATACTGATCCCTCATACAGAAAAAGTACGGAGCATTCTGTAGCGCGGAGTATTCCCTGCCTGCAGCTGCTCCCGCCCTGCGTGCCTTCACGGTGTGCGCAGAAACGGTGCGGATCGTCCGCGGCCATCGCAGGAGACCGGCCCTTTGCAGCGCATAAAAACCGGGCCGCCTGCATAGGCGGTCCGGCAGTGCGCGCGAGTATTCCCGAACAGGGGCGTTTGTACCGTCCCGCCGGGCGGCGCGGTATGCCGCCCGAAGGCTTCAGGAGCGCTCGGGCCTGGTGAACACGTATTTCAGCGTCGGGGACTCCCGCATGGAGACAAAATCGTTGTCCGCGACGATGATGTGGTCGAGCAGGGTGACGCCCGCCGTGTACAGCATCAAAAACAGGTCGCGTGTCGTGGCGATATCCTGTTTGGAGGGGATCGCGAATCCGGATGGGTGGTTGTGCGCAATGACCGCCGTGGTGGCGTTGTCCTCCAGAGCCTGTTGCAGCGCCAGCCGAATGTTGATCTCGGTCGCGTTGACCGATCCCTTGTTGAGCATGGCGCAGTTGAGGACCTCTCCGGTATTGGTCATGGAGATAAACCACACCACTTCATTCTGTTCGCCGAGAAAACGTGGGAGCAGGAATTTCCCATAGTCGCTCGGGGTCTTGAGAATACTGCCGAGCGGCCGCTCCTCCTCGCCACACCGGCGGATGAGCTGTCCGATCAGCTGGAGGAGTGTGGCGGAGTTCTCCCCGATCCCGTCCACGTCCAGCAGCTGGCGGCGGTTGGCGAGAAACAGGCTGTTCAGGCTGCCGAACCGGTCGATCAGCCGGTGGGCGGTCTCGTTGGTATCCTCCCGGGGAATGCTGTAGAAGAGCAGCAGCTCCACGATCTGGTGTGAGTTGAAACTGCTCAACCCGTTGCGGATAAACTGGTCTTTCATTCGCTGGCGATGTCCGTCGTGAATCCCTTTAGCCATTGGCACCATTCCTCACTTGCGCGTAAATTTGGTCTGGAGAGCCTGTCAAAAGTATAGCGCATTTTCTGAGGAATTTCAATTTCAAAACGGCGGAAAATGTGATATACTGGGAAAAAAGAGGGAATGGCGGAAATATCCTACCAAAAGGGAAAGGAACGCACGATGAAAACGCTGATGATCGGGAAAAATGACGCCGGCCAACGGCTGGACAAGCTGCTGCTGAAGACCTACCGCCGCCTGCCGCCCGCCGTCTTATATAAGGCGATCCGGAAAAAGGACGTCAAGCTCGGGGGAAAGCGGTGCCAGGCGGACACCCGGGTGGAGGAGGGGGATACGATCACCCTGTATCTGCCGGATGAGTTTCTGGAGGAGCGCGCGCCGGCGTATGATTTTCTGTCCGCCTCCCGGCGGCTCGATGTGGTGTATGAGGACGACAATCTGTTGATCCTCGACAAAAAAGCGGGGCTGCTCGTGCACCCGGACGAGAGGAAATACGCCGATACGCTGCTCTTTCGGATCCAGCGGTATCTCTATGAAAAGGGGGAGTACCATCCCGAGGCGGAGCAGAGCTTTGCCCCGGCGCTCGTCAACCGGATCGACCGCAACACGAGCGGTCTGGTGCTCGCGGCGAAGAATGCGCAGGCGCTGCGGATCCTCAACGACAAGCTGAAGAACCGGGAGATCCAGAAGTACTATCTCTGTATCGTGCACGGCTCCCTGCCGCACGAGAGTGAGACGCTCACCGGCTACCTTTTAAAGGACGAGCAGCACAACCGGGTGACGGTTTTGAAGCAGCCGGCTCCCGGCGCGCTGTCCATCCGCACCCGGTACCGGGTGCTGGAGGAGAAAAACGGGCTGTCACTGCTTGAAATCCATCTGCTCACCGGGCGCACCCATCAGATCCGCGCGCACCTGGCCGCGATCGGCCATCCGCTGCTCGGCGACGGGAAATACGGCACCAATGCCCTCAACCGGGGGACCGGGTTTTCCAAACAGGCGCTGTGCTCCTATAAGGTGCGGTTTGAATTCCGCTCCCCGGCGGGAATGCTCTCGTATCTCGACGGCCGGGAATTCCGGCTGTCCCATGTCCCGTTTGCCGAGGCGTTCCACAGCGGGGAGCTGTGGAAGCCGCAGGGGCGCTGACCCGCTTTTTTCCCAGATCTTGCCAAAAATTGGTAGCAGAAGTTGCAAAACCGGTGTGTGGGAGAGAAAAAAGCCGTCAAATTGGCAAAAAAATCGGCAAAAGGCTTGCAAAAGCCGGTGGGATGCGGTAAAATACGCTTGTCCGATAACTTGTGCGTATAGAGTGCGTATAGAGGGTGTGTGGATGGCTGTCCCGTTTGAGTGCAAGAGCCGGTATACGATGGAGGACCTGCTGCGGATCATGGAGCTGCTCCGCGCTCCCGGTGGGTGTCCCTGGGACCGGGAGCAGACGCACCACAGCATCCGCTCGAACCTGCTCGAGGAGACATACGAGGCGATTGAGGCCATCGATAACCAGAACATGGACGACCTGAAAGAGGAGCTCGGGGACGTGCTCATGCAGGTCGTGTTCCACGCGCAGATGGAGAAAGAGGCGGGCTCTTTCACGTTCGACGACGTGGTGGACGGTGTGTGCCAGAAGCTCGTGGTGCGCCATCCGCATGTGTTCGGGGATGTGACCGCATCGGACAGCGCACAGGTGTTGCAAAACTGGGATGCGATCAAGCGCAGGACCAAGGGCAACAAGACCCAGACGGATCTGCTGCGTAGCGTGCCGCGCGCGTTGCCCGCGCTGATGCGCGCGGAAAAGGTGCAGGGCCGTGCCCGCCGGGTCGGGTTTGACTGGCCGGAGGTGTCCGGTGCGATGCAGGCGCTGCGGGGAGAGACGGAGGAGCTTCAGCGTGCGATCGACGCGAAGGCGGACGACGCGGTCACGGAGGAGCTCGGGGACGTGCTGTTCTCGGCCGTGAATGTGGCGCGGTTTATGAAGGTGGATCCGGAGGAGGCGCTGACCCAAGCGACCGACAAGTTTATCCGTCGGTTTGCCGTGGTAGAGCGGCTGGCAAGCGAGCGCGGGATGGATCTGGCGGCGCTGTCGCTCGATCAGCTGGACGCGCTGTGGGACGAGGCCAAGCGCGAGCTGGCCGGAGACCCGCCCGCACAGGGGAGCATCGCTGACAGAGCGGATTAGGAAGCGCTGACGCACTACACAGGAACCATGCGGATGTGCCGCTGGGAGATATATTATTTGGAGGTTGTTTGGTATGAACAAGATTGAATTGATCGCCGCTGTCGCCGAGAAGTCCGGCCTGTCCAAGAAGGATGCGGAGAAGGCTGTCGCCGCGCTGCTGGACGCCGTGGTGGGCGCTGTCGCCGCCGGCGACAAGGTGGCCCTGGTGGGCTTTGGCACCTTTGAGGCGCGCACCCGCGAAGCCCGCGTAGGCCGCAATCCCCGCACCAAGGAGACCATCGAGATCCCGGCGACGACGCTGCCCGCTTTCAAGGCTGGCAAGGCGTTCAAGGAAGCGGTTGCGAAATAAGTTCGCACTCCAAAAGAGCTGTCCCAGCGACCTGGGACAGTTCTTTTCTTTGTGAGATAAGGAGGTGCTGTCAACATGCGTCTCGACAAATACCTGAAGGTCTCGCGGCTGATCAAGCGCCGCACGGTGGCAAACGAAGCGTGTGACGCGGGACGGGTGCTTGTCAACGGCAGGGCCGCGCGGGCGTCTTACGACGTCAAGGAGGGCGATCGGCTGACCCTGACGCTCGGTGCGCGGGAGCTGACAGTGGAGGTGCTCTCGGTGCAGGAGACGGTGGCGAAAGCCGACGCCGCGCTGCTCTATCGGGTCGTGTGAGAGAAAAATATTTACAATTCTTTCATATACTTTTTCGCTTTCTATTGTATGATACTATATTGGTAAGTTGTGAGCCAAAAGGCAGGTGCTGTGGGTGTTCGGATACGTCCGGATCTTCAAACCGGAACTGAAAATCCGGGAATTTGACCAGTATCAGGGCGTGTACTGTTCGCTGTGCCGGCGGCTGGGGAAGAAATACGGGCTGGTGGCGCGCATGAGCCTGAGCTACGATTTCACCTTTCTGGCGCTGCTCGGCATGGCGCTCTCCCCCTCGTGCGGCGGATTTGAAAAGGGGCGCTGTCCCTACAATCCCTTTAAAAAGCGGCTGTGCTGTTCGGGGGACCCTGCGGCGCTGGAATACGCGACCGACGCGGCCGCGCTGCTGCTCTATTACAAGCTGCAGGACAACGCGCGGGACGAGGGGTTTTGGAGGCGGATCGGCGCCCGGTGGCTGCTGTGGATGTCCCGCCGGTCGCACAAAAAAGCCGCGGCTGCCCGGCCGCAGCTGGATCAGCACATCGCCCGCTGCATGGAGCGGCAGGCGGCGCTGGAGGAAGCGGGAACCGCGTCGATCGACGCGGCGGCCGAGCCGTCCGCGGACATGCTGTCCCGGCTCGCGCGGGGGCTGTCGGAGGATCCGGTGGAACAGAGGGTGCTCGAGCGGTTCGGCTACTGCCTTGGCCGGTGGGTGTACCTGATGGATGCGTGCGACGATCTGGAGGACGATCTGGAACATACCGGCTACAACCCCTATGTACTGGTGCGGGGGCTGCGCGCCGGGGATGCCGAGGGATTGCGGCAGGCGCGGGAGTATGCGGCCGGCACGCTGAACGCGTGTTTGTCCGAGTGCATCGCCGACTACCGGCTGCTCTCGATCCGCCGGTTTGCCGGTATTCTGACAAATATTCTGGAGTGGGGGATGCCCGCCGCGCAGCGGCAGGCACTCGTCCCCAAGACTGACAAAGGACAGGTGACGGATGATGAATAACCCCTATGACGTGCTGGGAATCTCCCCGAATGCGACCGACGACGAGGTCAAAGCCGCTTACCGGGAGCAGGCGAGGAAATATCATCCGGACAACTATACCGATAACCCGCTGTCCGATCTCGCGCAGGAGAAGATGCAGGAGATCAACGAGGCGTATGACACGATCGTGCGGGAGCGCAAGCAGAAGCGCGGCAGCGGCAGTTCCGCCGGCCCCGCCGGACAGAGCGCCGGCCCATCGCGCTACCCGGATATCCGGGAGATGCTGCGCGGCGGCCGCGTGCTGGACGCGGAGATGCTGCTCGACGGGATTCCCGCGGGTTCACGGGACGCGGAGTGGTATTTTCTAAAAGGGAGCGTGCTCTACCGCAAGGGCTGGCTGGAGGACGCCTATTCCCATTTTTCCCGTGCATGCCAGATGGACCCGAACAACCGGGAATACCGCGACCACCTCAACCAGATGGAGGCGCAGCGCCGGGGCGGGATGTACCGCCGGCAGAGCGGCGGCGGGTGTTCCGGGTGCGACGTGTGCAGCAGCCTGATCTGTGCGGACTGCTGCTGTGAGTGTATGGGCGGCGACCTGATCCGCTGCTGCTGAGATGAAACGGACGGGAAAAATCGCCTTTTGCGGCGTGATGTGCGCGTTGTCCCTGGTCGCGATGCTGCTGACCGTGTTTCCCTACGCAACCTACGCCCTGCCGGCGCTGGCGGGTGCGCTGCTGCTGCCGGTGGCGCTCGAGGCGGGCGTCCGCTGGGGGGTGGCGAGCTATGTGGCGGTGGGACTGCTGTCCTTCCTGCTCGCCCCGCGCATGGAGGAAAAACTGCTTTTTATCGTGTTTTTCGGGTACTATCCGATCCTCGGGCTGGTGCTGCTGCGCCTGCGCAGCCGGGCGGCCGCCTGGGCGGTGAAGCTGCTGGTTTTCAACGCCGCCATGGTCGGGTCGTACCTGGTATTGCTGTACGTCGTCGGGCTGGAGTCGGACGCGTTCGTGCTGTTCGGCGTCAACCTGCCGCTCGTGTTCCTGGCGGCGGGAAACGTGGTGTTTGTGATCTACGATATCGCGCTGCGCCAGCTGGCGGCGATGTACCGGGTGCGGCTGCACCCGGTGCTGCTCCGGATTTTCCGGAAATAACGGGAAGAAATAATCAAAGGAAGTGTCGACATTGACAACCTCACTGCTGGCCCGTATGGCGGAACACCAGCCGTCCTTTTCCAAGGGCCAGAAACGCATCGCGCAGTTTATCGCCGAGCACTATGACGAGGCGGCGTATATGACCGCGTTCCGGCTCGGGGAGACGGTGGGGGTGAGCGAATCCACCGTGGTGCGCTTTGCGGCCGAGCTGGGGTACGACGGGTACCCCGAACTGCAAAAGGCGGTACAGGAGCTGGTGCGCAGCCGTCTGACGAGTATCCGCCGGATCGAGGTCACGCGCGCGCGCATGACGGACGCGGAGGTGCTCGACAACGTGATGGGCTCGGACATCGCCAATGTCCGCCAGACGCTGGAGGAGCTGCCGCACGACGTGTTCAACGGCGCGGTCGACGCGATCGTGAACGCCCGGCAGGTGTACATTTTCGGCGCGGGCAGCTGCCGCGCGCTGGCCAATTTCCTCGCCTACTATCTGAAGCTGCTGATGGGAAACGTCCATCTGATCTATACGTCCAGCACCGCGGAGATCCTCGAGGAGATGATCCACATCAGCGAGGATGACGCGATCATCGGCATGAGCTTCCCGCGGTATTCCTCCAAGGCGGTCAAGACGATGCATTTTGCCCATTCGCGGCATGCAAAGGTCATTGCCATTACAGACAGCCAGCTGTCTCCCATCGCCGAATACGCCACCCACCTGCTGCTCGCGCACAGCGATCTCGCGACCATCGTGGATTCGCTGGTGGCGCCGCTGAGCATTCTGAACGCGCTGATCGTGGCCATTTCGCTGAAAAAGATCGAGCAGAACGCCGGCACGCTGGCGGAGCTGGAGACCCTGTGGGAGAAGTATGAAGTGTACCAGTCCTTCCCGGAGGATCTGCCGTGACACGGGATAGACCTTTACAGGCGGTAGTGGTCGGCGGCGGTGCGGCCGGCCTGCTGGCGGCGGGAACGGCCGCCCGGCGCGGCTGCGCTGTGACGGTGGTGGAGAAAAATGAGCGTCCGGCCCGCAAGGTCGGGATCACCGGCAAGGGCCGGTGCAACGTCACCAACGACTGTTCGGTCCAGGCGTGTGTGGAGCAGGTGCCGCGCAATGGCCGGTTTTTGTACAGCGCGTTCAGTGCGTTTACACCGCAGGACACGCAGGCGCTGTTCGAGTCGCTCGGGGTGCCGCTCAAGGTGGAGCGGGGCAGCCGGGTGTTCCCGGTGTCCGACCGGGCGCGGGATATTGTGGACGCGCTGGTGCGCTTTGCCGAAACCGGCGGCGCGCGGATCTGCCGGGGCCGGGTGACGGGCCTGATCCTGCGGGACGGGGTGTGTGCCGGGGTGCGGCTTGAAGGCGGCGGGGAGATGGCGGCTGACGCCGTGATCGTGTGCACCGGCGGGCTGTCCTATCCGGCCACCGGCAGCACGGGGGACGGCTACGCGCTGGCGCGGCAGGCGGGCCACACGGTGGTGCCGCCCCGTCCGTCGCTGGTGCCGCTGGTCAGCGGCGACCCGTGCTGCGGGGAGCTGCAGGGGCTGAGTCTGCGCAACTGCACCCTGCGGGCGGTGGACAATGTCACCGGAAAGACGGTGTATGAGGAACTGGGGGAGCTGCTGTTCACCCATTTCGGGGTGTCCGGGCCGCTCGTGCTCAGCGCGAGCGCGCACCTGCGGGATATGGCGCCCGGGCGGTATACGCTGTGGATCGATCTGAAACCCGGTCTCCCGCCCGAAAAGCTGGATGCGCGGCTGGTCCGGGACCTGGAAGCCTATAAAAATCTGCATCTGTCCAACGCGCTGCCACATCTGCTGCCGCGCTCGCTCATCGGGACGGTGCTGCGGCGGGCGCGGGTGTCCGGCGAAAAACCGTGCAACGCGGTCACCCGGGAGGAGCGGCAGCGGTTGGGCGCGGTGTGCAAGGCGTTTGCCGTGCCGGTGGAGGGGTTCCGCCCGATCGAAGAGGCGGTGGTCACGGCCGGCGGGGTGGACGTCCGGGAGATCGAGGCGAAGACGATGGCCTCCAAAAAGGTGTGGGGCCTCTATTTTGCGGGCGAGGTGCTGGATGTGGACGCATACACCGGCGGGTTCAACCTGCAGATCGCGTTTTCGACCGGCGCGGCGGCGGGCCGCGGGATTGTACAGAGGGATACCAGAGGGGAGACATCCGGATGAAACCAGTGGCGATAGCGATCGACGGGCCCTCGGGCGCGGGCAAGAGCACGATAGCCAGGGCGCTCGCGGGGGAACTGCAATATGTCTATGTCGATACGGGCGCGCTGTACCGCGCGGTGGGG
>DXWE01000030.1:11239-13672 GCA_019417045.1 Oscillospiraceae bacterium | reverse complement strand
ACCTCCTGGTAGTGGGGGCGGCGGGTGCGAAGCTCCTCTTGCAGCACGGCAAACAGCTCCTCTATGGCGTGGCTCAGTCCGGCGTCCGCCAGCCTCTCTCGGGTCAGCAGCGGGGAGGACAGCCGCAGCGGCTGCCCGACCGCGTGTGCGAGCGCGGGATCAAAAACAATAAAATCCAAACAATTATCCATTTTATAGGAATCGCTGAAATGGATGCTGCCGCTGTCGCACACCACGAGATCCCCGGCGTGCGCGGTGACGAGATGGTCGTCCACCCGGATGAGCGCCTGCCCGCGGCGGATAAGGATCAGCTCGATTTCCCGGTGCCAGTGCGCCAGAAAGCTCATATTGGTGTACGAGCCGTACCACGCCTGAAAGCCGTCCTCATACTGCCGCACTTCGTAAAACGCCTGCATGTCCGCCGCCGCCTTTCCCACTGGAAGTCTGTGTGTTCAGTCTATCATAAAAGACAAAAAATGTCCAGTTCTGTGAAAGAGATAGCGAGATATTCGGGGTGGACTGGCCATATAATGAAGGAGGAAAAACAACGATGTAAAAGGAGGTACGGGAAAAATGAGCAAACAGCCCCGGCTGCTCGTAGTGGGCAGCTTTATGATGGATCTGATCGTCAGCACGCCGCGGTTTCCTGCGGCGGGCGAGACGGTCATCGGCACCGGGTTCCAGACCGCGCCCGGCGGCAAGGGCGTGAACCAGGCGGTGCAGGCCGCGCGGCTCGGCGCGCAGGTGTCGATGGTCGGCAAGGTGGGGGACGACGCCTTCGGCCGGCAGATGACCGACACCGCGAGGGCGGCCGGCGTGGATCTGACACACGTGCTGGTTGACAGAGACGCGCCGTCCGGGATCGGCAATGTGCAGCTCGAAGTGAAGAACGGCACCACCCAGAACCGGATCTGTGTGGTGCCGGGCGCGAACCTGCGGATCACACCGGAGGAAGTGGCTTTTTTGAAAGAGGAGATCGCGCAGTATGATCTGGTGATTATGCAGCTCGAGATCCCGATGGAGATCAACGAACTGGTGGCGCAATACGCGTTTGACAAGGGCGTGCCGGTGATGCTCAACCCGGCGCCGTCCGCCCCGCTGTCGCCTGCGCTGCTCTCCCATCTGACCTATATCTCCCCGAATGAGCACGAGGCGGCGGACATCACGGGTGTGAGGATCGAGACGACAGAAGATGCGCGGGCCGCGGTGGACGCGCTGCGCCAAAAGGGTGTCGGGCGCGCGCTCATCACGCTCGGCAGCCGCGGCGCGATGTTCGGAGACGGGGAACAGACGCTGCTCAGCCCCTGCGTGGACGGGATTGCGGTGCAGGACCCGACGGCGGCGGGCGACAGCTTTGTCGCGGCGTTCTGTACGGCGGTGTGCCGGGGATTGTCCCCCGAAAAGGCGCTGTTGTTCGCCAACCACACCGCGGCCCTGACCGTGTCGCGCATGGGCGCGCTGCCGAGTCTGCCGACGCTGGCGGAGGTGCTCGCTCTTCTGAAAGAGCGCGGGCAGGACACGAGCGACTGGGAATGAGCGGGGAAGGAGAAAGGAGTTTTTCGCATGAGTGTTTTACAGACGTTTTTGGACACGACCCGAGTCGAGGTGGACGCGATCCTGCGTACCATCGATGAGCACACGTTTGACGAGGCGGCACGGCTGATCTGGGAGTCGGAGGCGAAGGGCGGCCGGCTGCACATCACCGGGATCGGCAAGCCCTCGCACGTGGCGACCTACATGGCGTCCCTCTTTTCGAGCACCGGCACGCCGACCTATTTCCTCCACGGCACCGAGGCGGTGCACGGCTCGTGCGGGCAGCTCAAAGAGGGGGACGTGGTCATCTGTATCTCGAACAGCGGCGAGACCGCCGAGATGAAAGCCACCGCGATGGCGATCCGCAACAACGGGTGCAAGGTGATCGGCGTCACCGGCAACCCGCAGTCGTGGCTCGCGACCTTTGCGGACGCGCACCTGTTCGCGGGGGTGACCAACGAGGGTGGCCCGCTCAACCGCGCGCCGCGCACCTCGATCCTCGCGGAGTGCATCGTGCTGCAGGGGCTGTCGGTCGTGCTGCAGGAGAGGACCGGTATCACCCCGCAGGAATATGTGAAACGGCATCCGGGCGGGGCGCTCGGACACCTGCGGGACAACGAAAAATAACAAGCGGATAGGTTTTGGCAGGTGGGGAGTCCCGCCTGCCAAAATGATATATGGAAAAAAGGAGGAAATTTATATGCTTACAACCGGATTGATCCATCCCGACCTCATCGCGGCGCTGTCTCGGTGCGGACACGGGGACAAAATTCTGATCGCGGACGGGAACTACCCGCTCGCGGGCAAAAGTGGGAACGCGGAAAAGGTGTACCTCGGGCTGACGGCGGGGACCCCCACCGTGACGCAGGTGCTCGACGCGCTGCTCACGGTCGTGAACTT
>DXWE01000030.1:10660-11229 GCA_019417045.1 Oscillospiraceae bacterium | reverse complement strand
ATGCTGCCAGAGGACGGCAGCACTCCCCCGATTTTTGCGGAATTTGAAGACCGTCTGCCGGGGCTTAAGCTCCAGGGACTCGGCCGGTGGGAGTTTTACGACGCGTGCGGCGAGCCGCCGGTGCGGCTGGCGATCAGCACCGGTGAGCAGCGGGTGTTCGCGAACCTGCTGCTTACGATCGGGGTCGCATAATGGGTGCGCCGGAGAGGGTGCCCGGATACGGCCGGGTATACCCCTATGAGGCGACGGCGTGCAAATTCCTGCTCGGGGGGATCGGGACGGGCAACGTCTCGGTCGGCACCCGGGGCAACCTGTGCGACTGGGAGATCTTCGGCAAACCCGGCAAGGGCAACCGGCTGCCGTGGACCTTCTTCGCCATCTGGGCGAAGGGGCGGCAGAGCGGGACGCAGGACACGCGGGTGCTCGAATCGCGGCTCTACCCGCCGCACACCCGCCCCGCGGGGTACCAGGCGCACGAGGCGGCGGGCATGCGGCGGTTTGAGCGCTCCTCCATCCGGGGGTGCACCCCGTTTGTCGAGGTGAAGCTCGAGGACGACACCTTCCCGCTG
>DXWE01000030.1:0-10650 GCA_019417045.1 Oscillospiraceae bacterium | reverse complement strand
GTGTGTGTCGCTCGAGGCGTTCACTCCGTTCATCCCGCTGAACGCAAAGGATTCCGGGTTCCCGGGCGGGGTGCTGCGCTACCGGGTGAAAAATGGGACGGATGAGCCGTTTGACGTGACGGTGGCGGGGTCGCTCGCGAACGCGGTCGGGTTTGACGGCTACGACCTGTTCGATTATATGCGGCTCAAGGCGCCGGTGAGGAACACCTATCGCGAGACGGAGACGGTCAAGGGGCTCTTTTTCACGAGCGACGAGCTGCCGGCGGACGATCTGACATCCGGCAGCATGGCGCTGCTCACCCGGGCGGAAAACGAGGTCACGGTGAAGGAATCCTGGCTTCGCGGCCCGTGGTGGGACGGGGTACACGATTTCTGGGATGATTTTTCGGACGACGGGCGGCTGTCCTTCCACTCGGAGTTTCAGGGCCGGGAGAGCCTGTTCCACTGGGTGCCGCACAACCGGTACGGCTCGCTCGGCGTGTGCCGGACGATCCCGCCCGGGGAAGAGGCGGTGTTTGAATTTGCACTGATGTGGTATTTCCCCAACCGGCCGCAGGGCTGGGAGGGGCACGCGGCGGGCTACCATCCGAGCCACGGCGTCGCACGGCACTATTTCTCCACCCTCTGGCCGGACGCGTTTGCGGCGGGGGAGGACCTGTTTTGCCGCCTGCCCGAGCTCGAGCGGCTCTCCCGCGCGTTCACGCAGGCGCTCTATGAGAGCACCCTGCCCGAGCCGGTGATCGAGGCGCTCTCCAACAACCTGACCGTGCTGCGCAGCCCGACCTGTTTTCGGCTGGAGGACGGCACTTTCCTCTCGTGGGAGGGGTGCTTCGACCAGCGCGGGAGCTGCGAGGGCAACTGCACCCACGTGTGGAACTACGCGCAGAGCGCGGCGTTCCTGTTCCCCGAACTCGAGCAGTCGATGCGGCGCACCGAGTTCCTGCTCGAGACGGACGACGACGGGCGTATGGCGTTTCGGACGTTGCAGGTGTTCGGGGACGAAAAGTGGGACATGGATCCGGCGGCGGACGGGCAGATGGGCTGTATTCTGCGGCTGTACCGCGACTGGAAGCTCTCGGGGGACGACGACCTGCTGCAAAAGCTGTGGCCAAGGGCGAGCGCGGCACTCGATTTCGCGTTCCGGTACTGGGACAGCGACGGTGACGGCGTGCTCGACGCGCGGCAGCACAACACCTACGATATCGAGTTCTACGGCCCGAACTCGCTGTGCAACTCCCTGTTTTTAGCCGCGCTGAAAGCCGGCGAACAGATGGCGGTCGCCGTGGGGGACAAGGCGCACGCGGTAAAATACAAAGAGGCGTTCGAGCAGGGCAGCCGGCGGACGGACGAGCTGCTGTGGGGCGGAGAATACTATGTCCAGCGGCTGGATGACCCGGACAGCTACCGCTACCAGTACGGGGAGGGGTGTCTCTCCGACCAGGTGTTCGGCCAGCTGGTCGCGCACGTGTGCGGGCTCGGATACGTGCTGCCGCAGGAGCATGTCAAACAGGCGGTGCGTTCGGTCTTCCGCTACAATTTTCGAGAGCGGCTCGCCGATCACCAGAATGTGCAGCGCACCTACGGCCTGAACGATGAGGCGGGGCTGCTGCTGTGCAGCTGGCCGCACGGTGGCCGGCCGCGTCTGCCGTTTGTGTACAGCGACGAGGTGTGGACCGGGATCGAATACCAGGTGGCGGCGCATCTGATGTACGAGGGATATATCGAGGAAGGACTGCGGCTGGTGGAGGCGGTGCGCGGGCGGTATGACGGGTTTGCCCGCAACCCGTGGGACGAGATCGAGTGCGGGCACCACTATGTCCGCTCGCTGGCGAGCTGGTCGCTGCTGCTCGCGCTGTCCGGGTACGAGTACGATTTAACCAAACACCAAATCGCCTTCCAGCCGCGAATCAACCAGGGGGATTTCCGCTGCTTTTTCTCCAACGCGACCCAGTGGGGGATCTACTCGCAAAAACGCGACCCCCGGACAGGGGAGTGGGATCGGCGGGTACAGGTGCTCTATACGGTTCCGGATAGTTCAAAAAGTATAGTTCAAGATGAGAATAGTGGAATTCAAAAAGTGAAAAAGTAGTTGCATTTTTTCAGGTGTACCGCTACAATGTAACTATCCCATTTTATGACAAATGTATAGGAGAGACGACCATGGAAAAATTGCGTATTGGCATCATCGGGTGCGGCGGCATTGCCAACGGCAAACATCTGCCCGCGCTCAAGGCCCAGGCGGATCGTGCGGATCTGGTGGCGTTTTGCGACATCCTCGTCGAGCGGGCGGAAAAGGCGGCCGCGGAGTACGGCGCGCCCGGCGCAAAGGTGTACGAGGATTACCGTGAGCTGCTTGCCGACCCGACGATCGACGCGGTGCACGTGTGCACTCCCAACCGCTCCCACTGCGAGATCACGGTGGCGGCGCTCGAAGCCGGCAAGCACGTGATGTGCGAGAAGCCGATGGCCAAGACCGCGGCGGACGCGCGAAAAATGCTCGAGACCGCGAAGCGCACCGGCAAGAAGCTGACGATCGGGTACCAGAACCGGTTCCGCCCGGACAGCCTCGTGCTCAAGCGCGCGTGTGAGGAGGGGGCGCTCGGCGACATCTATTATGCGAAGGCGCACGCGATCCGGCGCCGCGCGGTGCCGACCTGGGGCGTGTTCCTCAACGAGTACGAGCAGGGCGGCGGTCCGCTGATCGACATCGGCACCCACGCGCTGGATCTGACGCTGTGGATGATGGACAACTATCAGCCGAAGGTGGTGCTCGGGCAGACCTTCAAAAAGCTCGGCGACCAGACCGATACCGGAAACGCCTGGGGCGACTGGGATCCCGAGAAGTTCACGGTGGAGGATTCCGCGTTCGGTATGGTCGTGATGAAAAACGGCGCGACGATCGTGCTCGAGTCCAGCTGGGCGCTCAACTCCCTGGACGTGCGCGAGGCGCAGACCACCCTGTGCGGTACCAAGGCGGGCGCCGACATGGTGGACGGCCTGCGGCTGAACAAGGTGGAATTTGGCAAGCAGACGGTGCAGAAGATCGATCTGAAGGGCGGCGGGGTCGCGTTCTTCGACAGCGTGGGCGGCGGCGCCGACCGGGATGTCGAGTGCGCACAGTGGCTGACCGCGATCCTCGAGGACAAGGAGCCGGTCGTAAAGCCCGAGCAGGCGCTGGTCGTCACCGAGATCCTCGAGGCGATCTACGAGTCCGCCAAGACCGGAAAGGCTGTGTATTTCGACTGACAGCCGGGCCTGTGTGAAAAGCGGGGTGAGTGAAGGATGGATGCGCAGAAGATCTTCGATCCCAGCGGGAAGTGCTTTATCTGGATGAAACAGTTCCATTTGAACGGCCCGCTGAACAACAGCATGCATGTGCACCACGAGCTCGAGATGTCCTGCGTGCTGTCCGGCACCGGGTGCTACCATGTGGAGAACCGCGACTACGACATGCAGCCGGGGGATGTGTTTTTGCTCCCGAGTACGGATTATCACGGGTTGTCCGTCCCGGCGGGCGTGCAAATGGAGAACCTCGTGTGCCAGTTCGACTCCTCCTTCATCTGGAACGCGCTCGCAAACGATCTCGATTATAACTTCCTGCTGGTCTTTTTCGAGCGGGGGGGAAACTTCTCCCACCGGCTGGACCGCAGCAATCCCGCCACCGCGCGGGTGGCGAAGCTGCTGCAGGAGATGTGGCAGGAGATGCGGGAGCAGCAGCTCTATCACGAGCTGGTGGTCAAGATCAAATTGCAGATGATCTTCACCGAGATCATGCGCAATTTCGATTATGTCGACCGCGACAAGGCGCGCGCGCCGCTGCCGAAGCAGAGTATCGAACAGCTCAACAAGGTGCTGCAGTATATCGACGAGCATCTGGGCGACGATATCAAGCTCTCCCAGCTGGCGGAGGTGGCGCAGGTCAGCCCGGGGTATCTCTCCGAGCTGTTCAAGCGGTTCAACGGGCTGCCGCCGGTCGCGTATATCGTGAACAAGCGGGTGCGCACTGCGATCGAGCGGATCCGCACGACCGACCGGAGCCTCACCGATATCGCGATGGACTGCGGGTTCAACAACAATGCGAATTTCTACAAGGCATTTAAAAAGGTGACCGGCCGCACGCCGCTTGCGTACCGCCGGGAACCGAAAGAATACATACATGTTGAGGACGATTGAAGGAGCGATGGACAATGATTCGAGTGACAGTGTGGAACGAGAATCTGCACGACCGGACATCCGACGCGGTCAAGAAGGTATACCCGCAGGGGATCCACGGCGCGCTGGCTTCGTTTTTGGCCCGGATGGAGGACGTGGAGGTGCGCACCGCCACGCTCGACCAGCCCGACTGCGGGCTGCCGGACGAGGTGCTCGAAAACACGGATGTGATGCTCTGGTGGGGCCACATGCAGCACGACAAGGTGCCGGATGAGCTCGCCCAGAAGGTGGCGGACCGCGTGCGCCGCGGGATGGGGCTGATCGTGCTCCACTCCGGGCACTATTCCAAGCCCTTCCGGCTGCTGATGGGCACCACCTGTTCGCTGCGCTGGCGTGAGGGGGACTTTGAGCGGTTGTGGTGTGTGAATCCCGCCCATCCGATCACGGCGGGCGTGCCGGCGTTTCTCGAGCTCGAGCAGGAGGAGATGTACGGCGAGCACTTCGACATCCCGCAACCGGACGAACTCGTGTATGCGGGCTGGTTCCGCGGCGGCGAGCTGTGCCGTTCGGGCTGCTGCTGGTACCGGGGGGCCGGCAAGGTGTTCTACTTCCAGCCCGGCCATGAGACCTACCCGACCTACCACCACCCGGAGGTGCAGAAGATCCTGTGCAACGCGGTGCGCTGGGCGGCGCCGGTGCGGTACCGCACCACGCTCGAGTGTTTCCACGACGACCGGACGACCGAGGAGATGTCCCGCATCGGGGCAGAGATCGGACAATATTGACCCCAAAATTCTAACGCAAAAGAGTTGACCAGCCAATGCAGAGCAAAAAACCGACCTACCAGGCGGTGCTGGTGGGGTATGGCGGCATGGGCCGCTATCACTACACCGGCATCTGCCGTACCGACCGCGTCCACATCGGCGGGGTCTACGATATCGATGAAAAGCGCATGCAGCTCGCCCACGAGGACGGGATCGAGAAGAGCTACCGCTCGTTTGACGAGGTGCTGCACGACCCGGCGGTCGACGTGGTGATTGTCGCGACGCCGAACAACTTCCATGAGGAACTGGTGTGCGCCGCGCTCGAGGCGGGCAAGGCGGTGGTGTGCGAGAAGCCGGTCGCGATGAACAGCGGGGAGCTGCAGACCATGATCGACACCGCCAAGCGCACCGGCAGCCTGTTCACCGTCCACCAGAATCGGCGGGCGGACGCGGATTATCTCGCCATGCGCGGGATCGTCGAGAGCGGCAGGCTTGGCAAGGTGTTCCAGATCGAGTCCCGGGTCACCGGGTCGCGCGGGATCCCCGAGGGGTGGCGGCAGTATGCGGTCGCCGGCGGCGGGATGATGCTCGACTGGGGCGTCCATCTGATCGACCAGCTGCTGATGATGCATCCCGTGCCGGTGCGCTCGATCTTCTGCCAGATGTACCACGTCGCCTATCAGGAGTGCGACGACGGGTTCATGCTGCACATGACGTTTGCCGACGGGCTGCGCACGCTTGTCGAGGTGGGCACCAGCCACTATATCGAGGCGCCGCGCTGGTATGTGTGCGGCGACCGGGGGGCGCTGATTATCCCCGACTGGAGCTGCAACGGCCGGGTGGTGCGGACCGCCGAGCACACGGTCACGTTTGAAGAGGAGATCATCTACACCAAAGCGGGTCCCACTCGCACCATGGCGCCCCGCGCCAGGGACACGATCGAGGAGACCCACCTGAATCCGGACGATTACCAGGCGGATTACGACATCTTCTACCGCAACCTGGCCGCGGCGCTCGACGGCACGGAGGAGATCCGGGTGAAGCCGGAGGAGACGATGCGGTGCATGCGGGTGATGGAGGCGTGCTTCGAGTCCGACCGCACCGGCCAAGCGGTATGGTGCGAGATCTGACTCCAGACGTTCACTCTCTACTTTTCCATACGCACAGGGCGGCAGGGATTTCCCTGCCGCCCTCTTTCTGTCTCCGGTTCACAAAAGCGATACCGCCGTTTGCAGGATCCACCGGGCGTCGCTGCTGTTGACCATGCCGTCCTGGTTGACATCGGCCAGCAGCTGGCGGTACGCCGACAGCTCGGTGCTGCCGACCGCCTTCTGGAGCGCCAGCCGCGCGTCGCTGCTGTTGACCGCGCCGTCCGTGTTGACGTCCCCCGTCTGGGCGAACACGACCAGCCGCGGATAGGGATAGGCCTCGTCGGGCAGCTGATACCACACCTCCTGGAAGTCGAACCCCTCCAGGGTGGCGGCGCGGCGGAGTTCCTCATCGGTGCAGGCGATTCCCATCTGCATGGCCAGCTGCTCGGCCGTCCATTCGCCGCTGGTCTGTAAATAGTAGCAGCTGGGGAAGCAGTCCGCGATCATCTGCGTGTCGCCGGTGATCCCGCCGCTAAACCGGGCGCTTGCGGTGCGGATCCTGCCGACGTTGTACACCCGGGTGAGGATCCCGCGCTCGGTGTACCCGACGATCCCCCCGATCGACTCTCCCGCGATGCCGGACACCTCTCCGAGGTTATAGCTGTCGGACACCGTCGCGTTCTCCAGCGGAAACAGGCCGATCTCGTTATCGCAGCAGCCGACGAGGCCACCCGCATAGCCCCCGCCTGTCACGGATCCGCTGTTGACGCACAGTGACAGGATCCCCCCATGGGAACCGGCGATCCCGCCGGCCCAGAAACCCGTGACCGGCGCGGCGTTGCCGCAGCCGATCAGCAGGTAATCGCTGCGCCCGCAGATGCCGCCGGTATACGAGCGCCCGCCGGTCCCTTCCACCGGGCCGTAATTGGTGCAGAACATCACCGTGCCCGACAGTTCTCCGGCGGACGCGTCCCACCGGTTGCTGCCGGCAATCCCGCCCAGCAGGCAGCTGTCGTTCGCCGAGATAATCCGCCCGTAGTTTTCGCAGCCGTAGAGGATGCCCGTGTTGTCCGCTGCAATCCCGCCGGCGCTCCCCGTGTCGGCGGACCCCCGGGGATTCCAGGCGGACCTCCCCGAAGTTGACGCATCCGATCACCTCGCCCCGGTTGCGGCCGACGATCCCGCCCGGCTGTGGGCCGGCCAGGCTGCCGCCGCCGGCACAGCCCGCAATTGTACCGTCGTTCTCTGCGGCGATCGTGCCGACCGACGCCGACGCCGGCGGCGTGCCCGTGACCGAAAAGCCGTCGACGGTCAGCCCCTCGATCAGGCCGGTGCTGACGCCGAACAGGCCGTACAGGTCGCCACCCTCGCTGGCAGTGCATTGCAGCCCGCTGATCGTGTGGCCGTTGCCCTGTAGCCACCCGGAAAACGGCGTTTCCCTGTCGCCGATCGGGATCCAGCCGCGGCCCTCATTGTAAAACGCGCCGCCCTCTGCAAAGTCCTCGGGAGTGAACACCAGATCCGCCTCCAGACAGTAGCAGACGGTCGGGTTGTTGCGGATATTGTTCAGGGCGCCTTTGCTGTGGACGAATACCACTTCCATTGCCACCGGCGGTTCCTCGGCGGCCACCCCTGCCGGGAGCATCCCGATCCCCAACAGGCAGGTGCATACCAGTGCCAGCAGACGTTTCATGCTACCCCCTCCTCATACGACAATCTGCTTATAGTATATATCCATATTTTTTAGCATTCAATTTACAATTTTGTAATATTATTTGCAGTAAATCGCCCTTTCAGGTGCAAGCATCTGGAAAAGATGGAGAAAGGCTTGCCAAAAAAGGGCGGGATGTGGTATACTGAATTACAAATTTGTCATCTTTTCTGGTTGTGAAAGGGATAGGACATATGAGACAAAAATGGTTGCGGAGGATCGCCGCGCTGTTGGCGGTGTGTCTGTTGGTGCCGCTGCTCGCCGCCGGAGCCGCCGACGAGACGGAAGAAGAGGAGCCGCCGGCAGAGCCGGTGACGGGGATCAGCGACGCGGGCGTCGAGATGATACAGGAGCTGGAGGGGTTTATAGAGTATCCCGTGTGGGACTATTCCCAGTGGACGGTGGGATACGGTACCGGCGTCAGCTGGGAGTATGACGCGTATCCGGAGGAATACCGGGACGGGATCACGGAAGAGCAGGCCGAGACGCTGCTGCAGGAGAGCCTCGTCCGATTTGAGGGGTATGTGGACGGGTTCCTCGAGGACTACGGGATCACGGTGAACCAGCACCAGTACGACGCACTGGTGAGCTTTACCTTTAACCTCGGCAACGTCTGGTATGTGGACGACGACACCTTTTTCCTGCGCACCTATCTGATCGACGGGGTGGAGAACTTTTCGGAGGAGCTGGTTTTTGCCTCGTTTGTGGAGTGGAGCAAGGCGGGCGGCGTCACGCTCGAGGGGCTGGTCCGCCGCCGCCGCACAGAGGCGCGCATGTTCCTCTATGGCGCGCCGGACGGCGGCCCCGAGGAGTTTGAGGCAGAGACGGCGGACACCCTGCCCGTGCCGCTGACGGGGTACACCCTCTCGACCGACAAGGCCACCACCTATACAGCGCCGGACGGGATGGATGTCGCCGGCTTTATCGGCAGTGAAGAGGGCTCCTGTACCATTCTGGAGATCTATACCAATGGGTTTGCCAAGGTGGAATATCCGGTCAGCATCGGTCGGAAAACAGCGTATGTCCCGCTCAACGCCTTTATCTATCCCGCCCTCCCGCCGGAGGCGGGAACAGCCGAGCAGGATACGCAGCTGTACGCGCGGCAGGATCGGCAGATCCCCTTTGGGGCGATCCAGGCGGGCGCTGAGTACACGGTGGTGGGACGTGTGGATGAGGGCGTTCAGATCCTCTATACCGTGGACGGGGAGCACCGTCTGGGATGGCTGCTCTGGGGGGAAGAACCGCCGGAGGTCGAGGTCTGGCGGGTGCAATCGGAGATCGGGGTCAACATCCGCAGCGGCCCGGGTACCGAATTTGACATTCTGGACTCCATCCCGGACAAGACCGAGTTTACCGTGACGGAAAAGCAGACGGTGGAGGGGTACGAATGGGGGTATACCCCCGAATATGAGGGTTGGATCCGGCTGGATAACGCCATCCTGGTGGGAGGCGGCCCTGCGCCCGACCCCGATCCGGATCCCGACCCCGATCCTGACCCGGAGCCGGGTCCCGATCCCGACCCGGATCCGGTGGTACCGGGAGACGTGAACGAGGACGGCTATATCAACAGCAGCGACGCCCGGTTGGTGCTCCAATATACGGTGGTGCTGGCCAGTTTGACCGACCGGCAGATCGAAGCCGCCGATCTGGATGCAAACGGGGATGTCAACAGCAGCGACGCACGGGAGATTCTGATACTCTCGGTACAGTGATATCGCGGGGGGAACGGGTATGAAGAGATCTCAGACAGCGAAAAATCTCGTGCTGACCGGGATGATGGCGGCGGCGCTCGCCGTGTTGTCCCAGATCGCGGTCCCGCTGCCGACCGGTGTGCCGGTGACGTTACAGACCTTTGCGGTGGCGCTGTGCGGGTTTGTACTCGGCTTCCCGTCCGGCCTGCTGTCCACCGGGATCTACCTGCTGCTCGGCGCGGTGGGCGTTCCGGTGTTCAGCGGGTTCAAGGCCGGGATCGGCGCGCTGCTGGGCGTGACGGGCGGCTTTTTGTGGGGCTTTTTGTGCATGGCGGCGCTGTGCGGCGCGGCGATGGAGCGCCGTCGTGCGGTCAGCCGCATCGCGCTGAGCGCCGCCGGGCTGCTGCTGTGCCATGTGTGCGGCGCCGTACAATATGCGGTGGTCTCCGGGGTATCGGTGCCGGCGGCGTTTCTGGCCGTCTCGCTGCCGTTCCTGCTCAAGGACGCGCTGTCGGTGGCGCTCGCCTATGCCGCCGCGCTGGCGGTACGGCGGGGGCTGAGAGCCGCGCGGCTGCTGGGAAACACGGTCAGATGAGCGGGGCTAAGCGGCAGGAGAGACAGCGGCGGGTGGTCGATATCCAGGACCTGTCGTGCGTCGGGCGGTGTTCGCTCGCCGTGTCGCTGCCGGTGCTCGCGGCGTTCGGGATCGAGGTGTCGCCGCTGCCGACCGCGCTGCTGTCCACCCACACGGCGTTCCCCAACGCGCGGCGGTGGAGCCTGACAGAGGAGATGCGGGGCATCGTCTCCCACTGGGAGGCGATGTCCCTTCCGGTGGACGCGGTGCTCACCGGGTACCTCGGGACAGATGGCCAGCTGCCGCTCGCGGCGGAGCTGGCACGGGAGTACCGGTCACGCGGCGCACTGGTGGTGGTCGACCCCGTGATGGGGGATAACGGCCGGCTATATACCGGGTTTGCGCCGGGATATGCGCGTGAGATGGCGGCGCTGTGCGGGCAGGCGGACGTGATCCTGCCGAACGTGACCGAAGCCGCGTTTTTGCTGGGGGAGCCCTGTCTGCCGGACGCCTATACGCTGGGGCAGGCGACTGGGCTGCTGCGCCGGCTGGGAACGCTCGGTGCGAAGCAGGTGGTGCTCACCGGCGTGTGCGACGGCCCTGACCGGCTCGGGGTGCTGACGCTGGATACGCGGACGGACGCGGAGGAAAGGTGGTTTCATCAACG
>DXWE01000003.1:40464-46690 GCA_019417045.1 Oscillospiraceae bacterium | reverse complement strand
CAGTATACTGGCATTTGACCTTATTAAAATATCCATTTTAAATTATTTTTATATATCCAGATAGGAGGTTGCCATGCTGACCTATGTGCTCGATCCCCACAGCCACATCCCCCTGTACGCCCAGCTATACGCCTGTCTGCGCCGGGACATGGCGCAGGGCACGCTGCGGGCGGGGGACAAGCTGCCCTCCAAGCGGCGGCTGGCGGAGCAGATACAGGTGAGCGTCATCACGGTGGAGGCGGCATACGCGCAGCTGCAGGCGGAGGGATATCTGTATGCGCGGGAGAGAAGCGGGTATTATGTGTGTCCGCTCGACCCGGCGACGCCTCCCGTTCCCCCTGTCGACAACGCGGGGGCGGGCGGGCGGCGTCCCCCGCAACAGGCGGACTCCCCGCGCCGCCCGAGCCGGGCGGCTGGTTCTGTGATTTCCGCCAAAACGGGATCGACGCGAGCCGCTTTCCGTTTGCCAGCTGGGCCAGGCTGCTGCGGGAGGTGCTCTCCGAGGAACGCACTCACCTGCTCGACGCGGTCGACCCGCAGGGGCTGCCCGCGCTGCGGGAACAGATTGCCGCCTACCTCTATCAGTTTCGCGGGATGGCCGTGTCGCCGGACCAGATCCTGATCGGCGCGGGCACGGAATACCTCTACGGCCTGCTGGTGCAGCTGCTCGGCCGGGACCGGGTGTTTGCCGTGGAGAATCCCGGCTATCCGAAAATCGCCCGCATCTATGCCCAAAACGGCGTCTGTTGCCGGTTTCTGCCGCTGGATGACAGTGGCCTGTCCGCCGCGGCACTCCGGGAGAGCGACGCGGATGTCCTGCATATCTCTCCCTCCCACCAGTTTCCCACCGGGCTCGTGATGCCGGTCGGGCGGCGGCAGGAACTGCTCCGCTGGGCCGAAGAGGTTCCCGGCCGGGTGATTGTCGAAGACGACTACGACAGCGAATTCCGGCTTTCCGGCCGGCCGATCCCGGCGATGCAGAGCATCGATCCGGCCGGCCGGGTCATCTATACCAATACCTTTACCAAGAGCCTCGCTCCCTCGCTGCGCATCGGGTATATGGTGCTGCCGCCCACCCTGTTGTGCGCCTACCGCGAACGGCTCGGGTTCTATGCGTGTACGGTGCCGAGCTTTGAGCAGTACACCCTGGCCAAATTCATGGCGGACGGCCATTTTGAACGGCACATCCACCGCATGCGCACGACCTACCGCGCGCTGCGCGACCGATTGCTCCGGTGTATCCAGGACAGCCCACTGCACACGGTCGCCACCATCAACGAACAGCATGCGGGTCTGCATTTTCTGCTCACCCTGCGCTCTCCCCTCTCCGACCGGGAGCTGACGCAGGCGGCTGCGGCACGCGGCGTACGTGTCGCCTGCCTGTCCGACTACTGGCAGGGCACACAGCCGCCCAGTCCGGCCGGCGGGGAGACCGGCACACACACGTTTGTGATGTGTTATTCCGGCGTGCAGCCCGACCGGCTGGAGGCGGCGGTCGGGCGGCTGTGCGAGGCGTGGCGGGTGTGCTGAGCCCGCTCATTTGCAGCATTCCGGACCCGCAGGGAAGCTGGTCCGGACCCCTTGGCAGGTGCACCAAATCCGCTCACTTGCCGGGTGGACTGGCAGAACGACTAAAATCCCCCTGAAAGGAAAAAATATGTCTTGGCAGACTGCCCGGTTGACAATCGGGCAGTTTTTCAGTATAATATGTCGCATGCGACGTGATGGAGGTGAATGCCATGCATATAGGCAAACAGGTGAAGATCCTCAACACCGCGATCGAGCGGCAGTTCAACCGGCAGCTGGCCCAGTTTGGGCTGACCGGTTCTCAGATGAGCACACTGCGGTTCCTGGCGCGCCACACGGAGGGCCCGATCTTTCCAAAGGATCTCGAGGAGGAGTTTGGGCTGTCCCATCCCACGGTGAGCAGTATCCTGCGGCGGCTGGAACGGGATGGCTGGATCGTCACGGCATCCTGGCCGGAGGATAAGCGGTACAAGACCATTGTCCTGACGGAGAAGAGCCAAAACGTCTTTGCGAGCAGCGCCCGGTATGTGGACGAACTGGAGGCCACGATCTCGATGGGGTTGAGTGAGCAGGAGCTCTCGCTGTTTTTCACCGTCACCGACCGTATGCTTCGCAATCTGTGCCAGTGAGTAAAGGAGGCAGACCATGGTTAGAAAACTGACACGCTACATAGGCGAATACAAAAAGGATTCGATTCTCGCCCCGATCTTTGTCACCCTGGAGGTGATCATGGACGTGGTCATCCCCTATCTGATGGCCAACATGATCGATTTCGGGATTGAACCGGGCGACAAGGACGTCATTATCCGGACCGGGATCTTCATGCTGCTCTCGACCGTCGTCTCGCTGATCACCGGCGTCCTGTCCGGCAAATATGCCTCGCAGGCGTCCGCCGGGTTTGCGAAAAACCTGCGTCGCGGCATGTACTACCAGATCCAGAATTACTCGTTTGCCAACATCGACAAGTTCTCCTCCGCGAGCCTTGTCACCCGCCTGACCACCGACGTGACCAACGTCCAGATGGCCTATATGATGATCGTGCGCGTGGCGATGCGCGGCCCGCTGATGCTGGTGCTCTCCATGATTATGGCGTTCCAGGTCAATGCGGAGCTCGCGCTCATCTTCCTGATCGCCGCCCCCATTGTCGGCACCGGGCTGATCGTGATCGCCAAGTTGGCGCATCCGCTGTTTGAGCGGGTGTTCAAGACCTACGACAAGCTCAACCGGGTGGTGCAGGAGAACGTGCGCGGCATCCGGGTGGTGAAATCCTTCGTGCGGGAGGACCACGAGGACGAGAAGTTCAAGGCCGTTTCGCAGGACATCTATCAGGATTTTTCCAAGGCGGAGAAAATTGTCGCATTTAACAGCCCGGTCATGCAGTTCTCCATCTACTCATGCATGATCCTGCTCTCCTGGCTCGGCGCCAAGCTGATCGTGTCGAGCGAAATGACCACCGGCGAACTGATGACCATGATGACCTATGCCGCCCAGATCCTGATGGGGCTGATGACCCTGTCGATGGTGTTCGTGATGATCATCATCTCGCAGGCGTCCATCGAGCGAATTGTGGAGGTGCTCGACGAACAGAGCGACCTGCAAAACGGCGAAAATCCGGTGAAAACGGTCAACGACGGCAGCGTCGAATTTCGGGATGTCAGCTTCAGCTATGCGAAGGATCCTCACAAGCTCTGTCTGCTGGACGTGAACCTGAAGATTGAGAGCGGGCAGACGGTCGGCATTATCGGCGGCACAGGCAGCGCCAAGAGCAGCCTCGTACAGCTGATCCCGCGTCTGTACGACGCCACCAAGGGCACGGTACTCGTCAGCGGAGTGGATGTACGGGAGTACGATTTGCAGACCCTGCGCGAAAACGTCGCGATGGTGCTGCAAAAGAACGTGCTGTTCTCCGGCACCATCAAGGAGAACCTGCGCTGGGGCAACCCGGACGCCTCCGATGAAGAGCTGGTGCGGGTGTGCAGGCTCGCACAGGCGGACGACTTCATCCGTACCTTCCCGGACGGGTATGATACGTACATCGAGCAGGGCGGCACCAATGTGTCCGGCGGGCAGAAGCAGCGGCTGTGTATCGCGCGCGCCCTGCTGAAAAAGCCGAAGATCCTGATCCTGGACGACTCGACCAGCGCGGTGGACACCAAGACCGATGCGCTGATCCGACAGGCATTTAAGACCGAGATCCCGGACACCACCAAATTCATCATTGCACAGCGGATCTCCTCGGTGGAGGACGCGGATGTGATCCTCGTCATGGAGGGCGGCCGCGTGACCGCCGCCGGCACCCATGAACAACTGCTGCACAGCAGCGAGATCTACCGGGAAGTGTACGAGTCCCAGCAGAAGGGGGGTGCGTCGCATGACGTCGCGTAAGCTGACAAAGGGCAAGATGGCGGTCGTGCGCCGCCTCGTCGCCTATATTTTTAAGGATTATAAGCTGCCCTTCTTCCTGGTTTTGATCTGTCTGTTGATGAGTACCCTCGCCAATGTGTCCGGCTCGCTGTTTCTCCGCACCCTGATCGACGACTACATCACCCCGCTGCTCGGGCAGGAGCACCCGGTGTTCACCCCGCTGTTCCAGGCCATCTGTATCATGGCGGGGATCTATGCCCTCGGTGTCTTCTCCACCTGGGTGTACAACCGGCTGATGGCGGTCATCTCCCAGGGGGTGCTGAAAGACATCCGGGATGAGATGTTTTCCCACATGCAGACCCTGCCGATCCGCTATTTCGACACGCACACCCACGGCGACCTCATGAGCTGCTATACCAATGATACGGACACCCTCCGGCAGATGCTCTCCCAGAGCCTGCCGCAGATGATCTCCTCGGTCGTGACCATTGTAGCGGTGTTCTGTGCCATGCTTGCAACCAGCATGTATCTCACCGCGGTCATCGTCGTGATGCTGATCGTCATCTATTTTGTCATTAAACATGTGGCGGGCGGCAGCGCCAAGCATTTTCTGCAGCAGCAGCGGGTGCTCGCCCGGGTGGACGGCTATATCGAGGAGATGATCAACGGCCAGAAGGTCGTGAAGGTGTTCTGCCACGAGGAGGCGGCCAAGGAGGGGTTTGACAAGCTCAACGAGGAGCTGTGTGAGAACACCACCAAAGCCAACACCTATTCCAATATCCTCGCCCCGATCCTCGCGAACATCGGATACCTGCAATACGTGCTCATTGCGATGGCGGGCGGCCTGCTCGCGATCGGCGGGATCGGCGGGCTGACGCTCGGGGCTATCGCCTCCTTTTTGCAGCTCAGCCGCACCTTCACCATGCCGATCAACCAGGTGTCCCAGCAGTTCAATGCGGTCATCATGGCGCTGGCGGGCGCGGAGCGGATCTTCGCGCTGATGGACGAACCGTCCGAGACGGACGAGGGATATGTGACCCTCGTCAACGCTAAATACGACGGCGATGATCTCGTCGAGGCGGACGAGCGCACGGGGATCTGGGCGTGGAAGCACCCGCATGAGGACGGCACGGTCACCTATACAAAGCTGACCGGCGACGTGCGGTTCTTCGACGTGGATTTCGGATATGATCCCGACAAGCTCGTGCTGCACAACATCACGCTGTACGCCGAGCCCGGCCAGAAGGTCGCGTTTGTGGGGGCCACCGGCGCGGGCAAGACCACCATCACCAACCTCATCAACCGGTTCTACGATCTGGCGGACGGCAAGATCCGGTACGACGGGATCAATATCAACAAGATCAAAAAGAGTGACCTGCGCCGTTCGCTCGGTATCGTGCTGCAGGATGTGAACCTGTTCACCGGCACGGTGATGGAGAACATCCGCTACGGCAACCTGCAGGCGACCGACGAGGAGGTCAAGGCGGCGGCGGAACTCGCCGGCGCACATGAGTTCATCGAGCGGCTGCCGCAGGGATACGACACGGTGCTGTCGGGCGACGGCTCGGGGCTCTCGCAGGGCCAGCGGCAGCTGCTCTCGATCGCCCGGGCGGCGGTGGCGGACCCGCCGGTCATGATCCTCGACGAGGCCACTTCGAGTATCGACACCCGCACCGAGGCGATCGTCCAACGCGGGATGGACGCGTTGATGTACGGGCGCACCGTGTTCGTCATCGCGCACCGGCTCTCGACCGTGCAGAACTCGGACGTCATCATGGTGCTCGAACACGGGCGGATCATCGAGCGCGGTACCCACGAACAGCTCATCGAGCAGAAGGGCCAGTACTACCAGCTGTATACCGGCGCATTTGAACTCGAATAGAGCCAGATATCCATAAAAGCCCCCCTGTGGCATGCAAAACGCCCAACGGACAGTAGATCCGTTGGGCGTTTCAGCTTGTCTAAGAAGTCATACAAGACGTGGCTTCTTAGACAAGCTGCATGCGAAAGTGGGGCAAATCCCCCGATTTCCCCCACTTTCGGCCGCCTGAAGGCGGCTTTACTCCGCTTCGCTCGACGCGGAGTGGGGAACCCGGATGGTTCCCCCTCCACACCTCCCCTTCCTTTCGACACTTTTGGGACAGATTGAACGCCCAACGGACAGTAGATCCGTTGGGCGTTTTTACTATTTGTATACTTATTTCAGCACGCTGATCGCGTCCGAGATGGTCTTCTCGTAGGCCTCCATGCCGTATTTGTCCACATCCGCCTTGTTCTTCTCGCCATGGGTCAGGCACCCCGCGCCGCCGATACATCCGCCGGTGCACGCCATCCC
>DXWE01000003.1:39107-40454 GCA_019417045.1 Oscillospiraceae bacterium | reverse complement strand
GCCATCCCCTCGATGAAGTTGCCCGGCCAGACGTTCTTATTCGCCTTCAGCAGCGCCATACGACACGCCTCGATGCCGTCGCACGCGACCGGCTGCAGCTCGAACTCCTGGTCCAGCCCCTGTTCTTTCAGCGACTGCCGCACCGCGTCGGTGAGCCCGCCGCTGCGGGCGAAAATGCGGCCGTAATAAGACGCGTTGTCCAGCACGTCCTCCTCCAGCTCCGAGAGCTCCATGTCCCGGGAGTCGAACAGCGCCTGCAGCTCCTCAAAGGTCAGCACACAGTCGATGTACGGCCGCACGCTCTCTTTCTGGAACTCCATCTTCTTGGCGGTGCACGGCCCGATGAACACCACCTTCGCATCCGGGTCGGTCTGCTTGATATACTGCGCGATGGTCGCCATCGGGGATAGGTTGTGGGAAATATACTCCGTCAGATTCGGGAACTGCTTGTGGATATAATCGACGAACGCCGGACAGCAGGAGCTGGTCAGATGGCCCTTTTCCACCAGCTCACGCCCTTCCGCATAGGCGACCATATCCGCACCGAGTGCGGCCTCGACCACGCTGAAGAAGCCGAGCTTTTTGATCGCGGTGATGACCTGGCCGAGCTTGGCATAGCTGAACTGGCTGGAGATCGAGGGCGCCACCACCGCATACAGCTTGTATTTCTGGTTATTCTCGCTCTTTTTGATGAGATCGATGACATTCAGGATGAACGACTTATCCATGATCGCGCCGAACGGGCACTGGTACACGCACGCGCCGCACGCGATACACTTGCTGTTGTCGATGGACGCCGCCTTGTCCTCGTCCATGCTGATCGCCTTGACCTTGCACGCGTTCTCGCACGGGCGCTTGTAGTTCGTGATGGCGGTGTAGGGGCACACCTTTGCGCACTGGCCGCACTCGACGCACTTGCTCTTGTCAATGTGGGCCTTCTGGTGCTCGTCAAACGTGATCGCCCCACGCTTGCACACCTCTTCGCAGCGGTGCGCGATACACCCGCGGCAGGCGTTTGTGACCTCGTACCCGCCCACGGGGCACTCGTCGCAGGCGATCTTGATGACCTCGATGACGTTGGGGTTCTCCTTGTCCCCGCCGGCCGCGAGCTTGATCCGCTCCTGCACGATGGCGCGCTCTTTATAAATGCAGCAGCGCATGGTGGCCTTCCCGTCCGGCACGATGATTTTCGGGATATCCGTGTAGCACTCGAACAGCTTATCCTGGAACGCGAGCCGCGCCACCTCTCGCAGCACTTTATACTTCAAAAGCTGTACCTTTGTGTCGAATTTTCTCATGTGTCCACTCTGTCCTTTCGCAGGGAAATCCGCCGCGGCATGTGCGTCA
>DXWE01000003.1:17829-39097 GCA_019417045.1 Oscillospiraceae bacterium | reverse complement strand
CCGCCGTTAAAAATAGCTGACCTTGATGCGTTTGCCCATCTTTTTCAGGCAATCGGAGAGCTCCTCCACCAGCCGCATCTTAATGCTGAAATTGATCGGCAGGTTGGGGTTCTGGTGCGCCGGATTGACCGCCCGGCCCACATAGAAGTTGATATCGGTGGCCTCTTCGAACAGCATGCGCGAGATCAGCGAGGCCCCGTCCTTCTTATAGCTCCAGTCGGTGTACCGCTGGTTGTCCGCCAGATAGTTCTTCGCATACTCCAGCACCTTGCTCACCGTGATGACCCCTTCGGTCACAAGATCCACCCCCTCGATCTTCGAGGTGGGCGGCACGTCGGGATCGATATACACCGGCAGCCCCACCTCCACCTTCTTGCCGAGGTACTCCGCCGCAAGAGTCGATGTGGTGCCGCCGCACACGATGTGCTTGCCCGCTTTCGAGAAGAACAGGGACATCATCTTCTGCACATCCTTCGGGTCGGACGGCGGGCCGATCATCAGATTGACCGGCTGCCGCTGGCGGATCTTCACCGTGCACACGGTGGTGTCGTCCCCCGGCTCCCCGCCGTACAGGCGGTTGCACTCCTCTAGCAGCATGGTGCTGATCGTCTTGGCGGTGAACTCCCCGTCGTACATCGTCTCGAGAAAATCGATGATGTTGTCCCGCTGCCAGCCATAGTTGAGCTCCTTGCCCACCCCGGCGAAGATCGCGCCGTCGCTCATCAGCACAAACGCGTCCCCCTCGCACAGCGGCACGCGGGATTTATAAATCGTCTTGCCCTCGATCTGCATCACGGTCTCGGGAAACACAAAATTCTTGCCGTCCCGCAGCAGGATGACGTGCGGGTTGTCAAACTGGATGATCTCCGCCTCACGGTTGTGCACCACCCGCAGGATGGTGAAGGTGGAATACGCCACCTTGCGCACCTCGCACACGGGCAGCGTTGCCGCAATGGTCTCCACGCAGTCCTCGATCGAGAGGTTCTCCGCCATCATGGTGGAGATGATCTTGGAGGTGAGGGTGGAGAGAATACAGGCCTTCACGCCGCTGCCGAGCCCGTCGGCCAGCACGATGACGACCGAGTCGTCCCCCTGCTCGACCACCTCCACCTGGTCGCCGCAGAGCTGTTCGCCGTGTTTGCGCAGGCTGAGATAGCCGATATCGGTGCACAGATCATTCATTTCGCAGCGACTCCTTCAGTTTGGTCAGGGCAATCTTGGTCTCTGCCGTGGTCTCGCCGAGCAGCGAGGCGATCTCCTGCACCACCCGCATCTGCTTGTCGATCACCTTGTCGGTGATGTCCACCGTCTGGCGGCTGATCGCCTCCTTCTTCGCCCGGGAGGCCTCCTCCTCGGTCACGTCGCGCAGGATGCACATCACAATGTGGTAACTCTGGTCATAGATCACCGTCTGCTCCACATATTTCTGGTATTCCGCCAAGTACACCCGCTGGTCGTGCACGCTGCGGCCGGTCTGCATCACCTCAAAGAACACCTGCGGGTCGAGAATGCGCACCACCTGTTCGCCGACCACGTCGCTCGCGCGCTTGACGTTCAGGATCCCGCAGGCCGCCTTGTTGATCTGCTGCACCTCGAGGTCCTCGTTGAGCACCACGATCCCGTTCGGGGTATTGTTGATAATCGTATCCGAGAAGGATTCCGCCTTCTCTTTCAGGAACGGCAGGCACATGGTCAGATCCGCCTTGCCCTGGAACACAGCGATCGCCTTCTCGCGGCAGGTGTTGTAGCCGCAGCTGCCGCAGTTGAGCTCCTGGTCAGGGGACTGCTTGCCCATCTGGCGCAGGATCTCCTCAATCGCCTTGCTGCCCGGCATGTCGCGCCGGATGATCTGCGGCTGATAGTCCTGGTGGATCTGCTCGGGCGTCGGCATATGCACCGGGAAATCCCGGTCGCCCGCATAGCGGTCGACCGCCGCGAAATCGCGCACCGGCGCGCGGCGTCCCTTGTCCATCGCCGGGCCGCCAATGCAGCTGCCCGGACAGGCGGACATCTCGATAAAACAGTGGTGCAGATTGCCGGCGAGGATGTCCTCCACCGCCTGCTTGCAGTTCTCCACCCCGTCCACCGTCAGGTAGCTGTAGTGCGGGTTCTCCCGCACCATCGAGCGCAGGATCCCGCCGTTGGTCGGGAACAGCCGGGCCTTGCTCTCCCGGTTGTCGTCCGGCACCTCTTCAAACGCGATGTTCTCCGTCTGCAACCAGCCGGTCAGCTCCTCAAAGGTGAGCACGCAGTCCACCACGCCGGGGAAGCTCTCCGCCTCCTCCTTTTTCGAGATACACGGGCCGATGAACACGGTTTTCGCGTCCGGATGCTCCCGCTTGATACCGGCGCAGTGCGCCTCCATCGGGGACTGCACGGGCGCGAGGAACGGCAGCGCCTCGGGATAGTGCTTTTCGAGCAGCATGTTGACCGTGTGGCAGCAGGAGGAGATAATCACATCCATCTGCTCCTCGTTGACCATGCGGTCATAGCACTGCTTGACCATGGTGGCGCCGATTGCGGTCTCCTCGGCGGCCGTGAACCCGAGCTGTTGCAGCGCCTTCTCCATCGAGCCGATGGTCACGCCCTCGTAGTTTGCGACAAAGGACGGCGCGACGCTCGCATACACCGGCGCACCGCTCTGGATCAGCGATTTCGCCTGCTCCACGTCGTTGCGAATCTCCTTCGCGTTCTGCGGGCATACGACAAAACACTGGCCGCAGAGGATACACTCATCGCCAATGATGTGCGCCTGCCCGTCCGAAAACCGGATGGATTTCACCGGGCAGTTCCGGATACATTTATAGCAGTTTTTGCAGTTGGATTTCTTGAGTCGTAAGTACTGGCTCATCGGGAACGCCCCTTCTCTGAAACTACCGCGCCAAAAGCACGGCTATTGCCGGAGGGGAAACCCGGTCCCCTCCGGCAATCCGGTATGTCGGTTTCTTTGCCCCGCTCACGACACGCGCGGCAGGACTTCCTGTTCAAAAAAGCGGTTGAGGGTATCCGGCTGCACCGAGAACAGCTCATCGTCGATCTTGACACTGACGCCGTTGACGCAGTTGCCCATGCAAAAGGCGCCGCCCAGCTCGATCTTGTCCCCGAGATTCCGCTCGGCCACCAGCCGCTGCAACCCCTCGACAATCTCCCGCGACCCCTTCAGGTGGCAGGAACTACCGATGCAAATCGTGATTTTCATAGCAGGCAAGTCCTTTCTCCTCTTATTCGTAATCGACGACATCCACCCAGCGCAGCAGGAACTCCCGCTCTTCGGGTTTCCCCTTGGTGGACTGGGACGCCGCCACGATCGGCAACCACTGCTGGACATACTGTTTGGCGGTGTCGCTCTTCTTGCAGAACAGGTTCAGATACTCCTCCGCGCCGTCGATGTCCCCCTGCAGCCAGAACAGCAGGTAGGTGCGCGCGGCGTCCGCACTGGCGTTGCCCTGGGTCGCGTGCGCCCAGTCGATAATGCACGCCGTGCCGTCCTCCCGGATGATGACATTGCTCGGGTTGAAGTCGCCATGGCAGAGCTTGTCGTGTTTCGGCATGCTCTCCAGCCGGGTGTGCAGGTCGTACCGCGTGGTCGCATCCAGGTCGGACGCGGAGATCTTGCGGTTCATCTTGTCCTTCAGCTTGCCGAGCAGCGGGCAGCGCTTGCTGTGCATCTCGAGCTGCAAATCGACAAACTGCTCCATATACTGCGCCTTTTTGTCCGGGTTCTGCTCCATCAGCTGGGCGAGGGTCTTGCCCTGGATGAACTCGGTGACAATCGCCCATTTGTCCTCGATCTTCGTGACCTCCAGCACCTTGGGAATCGACAGCCCGGTCTCCTCCACACGCGCCTGGTTGAGCGCCTCGTTGAGGATATCCGCCTTCGAGTACCCCTCGCCGAACACCTTGATCGTCCGGCCGCCATCCTTATAAATGGTCTTGTTGTTGCGCACCGCCAGTACTTTCTCGAAATTCATCCTGCGTTCCTCCTTATTCGCCATAGTAGGCTTTCAAGTACATCTCTTTGATTTCGCTCATCAGCGGGTACCGGGGGTTCGCGCCGGTGCACTGGTCGTCGAACGCCTGCTCCACCATGTCGTCCAGCCGGTCGAGGAAGTCCTTCTCGTCGATGCCGTAGTCGCGGATGGTCTTCTTGATGCCGATCTTCTCTTTCAGATCGTCAATCGCCTTGATCAGGTTCTCCAGCTTCTCCTCGTCGGTCTTGCCGCCCAGCCCGAGGTAATCGGCCACCTCCGCATACCGCGCCAGCGTGTGCGGATGGTCGTACTGCGGGAAGGTACCCATCTTGCGCGGGGTCTCCGCCGCGTTGAACCGCAGCACATGGTCGATCATCAGGGCGTTCGCGACACCGTGCGGCAGGTGGTGGAACGCGCCGAGCTTGTGGGCCATCGAGTGGCACACGCCGAGGAACGCGTTGGCGAACGCCATACCGGCCATGGTGGCGGCGTTGGCCATCTTCTCGCGGGCCTCCGGATCGTTCGGGCCGTTGTTATAGGCGCGCGGCAGGTACTCAAAGATCATCTTGAGCGACTGCTTCGCCAGACCGTCGGTATAGTCGGTCGCGAGCATGGCGGCGATCGCCTCGAGGTCGTGGGTCACCGCGTCAATACCCGACGCGGAGGTCAGGCCCTTCGGCGCGTTCATCATCATGTCCGCATCGACAATCGCCATGTTCGGCATCAGCTCATAGTCGGCCAGCGGGTACTTCACACCGGTGGTCTCGTCGGTGATGACCGCGAACGGAGTAACCTCGGAACCGGTACCGGCCGAGGTCGGCACCGCGATGAAATAGGCCTTTTCGCCCATCTTCGGGAACACATAGGTGCGCTTGCGGATATCCATGAACCGCATGGCCATGTCGAGGAAGTCCGCCTCCGGATGCTCATACAGCACCCACATGATCTTGCCGGCGTCCATCGCCGAGCCGCCGCCGACCGCGATGATGCAGTCCGGGCCGAACGCCGTCATCGCCTTCGCGCCCTCCTTGGCACTGGCGAGAGACGGGTCGGGAGCCACATCGAAGAAGGTGGTGTGCTGGATGCCCATCTCATCGAGCTTATCCGTGATCGGCTTGGTGTAGCCGTTGTGATACAGGAAGGAGTCGGTCACGATGAAGGCCTTCTTCTTGCCCATCACGGTCTTCAGCTCGTCAAGCGCGACCGGCAGGCAGCCCTTCTTGATATAGACCTTTTGCGGGGCGCGGAACCACAGCATATTCTCTCTCCTCTCGGCCACAGTCTTGATATTGATCAGATGCTTGACGCCCACGTTCTCGGACACCGAGTTGCCGCCCCACGAGCCGCAGCCGAGGGTGAGGGAGGGAGCCAGCTTGAAGTTGTAGAGGTCGCCGATGCCGCCCTGGGAGGAGGGGGTGTTGACGAGAATGCGGCAGGTCTTCATGCGCTCCGAGAACTCGTCGATCTTCGCCCGCTCGGTCACCGCGTTTACATAGAGGGAGGAGGTGTGGCCGTAACCGCCGTCCGCGATCAGGTGCTCCGCCTTGTCCAGCGCCTCGCTGAAGGTCTTGGCCTTGTACATCGCCAGCACCGGGGACAGCTTCTCGTGCGCGAACTCCTCGGACAGCTCCACGCTCTCCACCTCGCCGATCAGGATCTTCGTGTCCTCCGGCACCTCCACGCGCGCCAGCGAGGCGATGGTGTGGGCCGACTGACCGACGATCTTGGCGTTCAGCGCGCCGTTGATGAGGATCGTCTTGCGCACCTTCTCGGTCTCTTCCTTGTCGAGGAAATAGCACCCGCGCTTTTTGAACTCCTTCTTCACGTCGTTGTAGATCTTGTTCATCACAATGACGCTCTGCTCGGACGCGCAGATCATGCCGTTGTCAAACGTCTTCGAGTGGATGATCGAGTTGACCGCCAGCAGGATATCCGCCGAGTCATCGATGATCGCCGGGGTGTTGCCCGCGCCCACGCCGAGCGCCGGCTTGCCGGACGAATAGGCCGCCTTCACCATGCCGGGGCCGCCGGTGGCGAGGATGATATCCGCCTCTTTCATCAGCAGATTGGTCAGCTCGAGCGACGGGATATCGATCCAGCCGATGATCCCCTCCGGCGCGCCCGCCTTCACGGCCGCCTCCAGCACCACCTTCGCCGCTTCGATCGTGCAGCCCTTCGCCCGCGGGTGGGGGCTGATGATAATGCCGTTGCGGGTCTTCAGAGAGATCAGTGTCTTGAAAATCGCCGTGGAGGTCGGATTCGTAGTCGGGATGACCGCGGCGACCACGCCGATCGGCTCCGCAATCTTCTGCATCCCGAACGCCTTGTCCTCTTCGATCACACCGCAGGTCTTGGTGTCGCGGTAGGCGTTGTAGATGTACTCGGATGCATAGTGGTTCTTGATGACCTTGTCCTCCACCACGCCCATGCCGGTCTCCTCGACCGCCATCTTCGCCAGCGGGATGCGCGCCTTGTTCGCCGCGATCGCCGCCGCCTTGAAGATCTCGTCCACCTGCTCCTGGGTGTAGGTCGCGAACTGCCGCTGCGCCTGCCGCACCCGCTGGAGCAGCGCCTCCAGCGCTTCGACGCTGTTCACTACCGCCATCGTCTTTTCGTTCGTCATATGCTTCCCTCTCCTATTCACAAAAATCTGTGTGCGTACCGTTTTGATTGATGGTGTTTGCCAGATGTTTGGACAGCACCGCCAGGGACGCGGCCATGTTCTCGTTTTGAACCAGAATCCCGGGCGGGACGGTCAGATGCACCGGGGCAAAATTCCAGATCGCGCGGATCCCGCTGCTCACCAGCCGGTCGCACACCGCCTGGGCCTGGCCCGCCGGCACCGTGATGATGCCGATGTGCGCCTGCAGCCGGTCGCACAGATGTGGCAGCTTCGCAAGCGGAAACACCGGCTTGCCGTCCACCTCCTGCCCGATGAGCCGCTCGTCGGTGTCAAATGCCGCCACGATGTTCAGCCCATACTGCGCAAATCCCTGATACGACAGCAGCGCTTTCCCGAGCTTGCCCGCGCCCACGAGGATCGCGCTGTCCACATTGTGGTAGCCCAAAAACCGCTCGATCGCGTCGATCAGCTCCTCCCGCACATAGCCGATCTTCGGCTTGCCGCCGGAACACACCGCCGCCAGATCCTTACGCACCTGGATCGCGCTCTGCCCCAGGTCCTCCGCAATGGTGGTGGAGGACACATGCGGCGGCCCGTCGCGCGGCAGCGACTTCAGATAGGTCAGGTAGACAGGCAGGCGCATCAACGTCTGCTTGGACACCGTCGCCTCGGTCATGGCCGTCTCTCCTTTCTCCGGTTTCCACTCTTATTGTAGCAGGAGAGACCGCTGTTGAAAAATGTAAATAAAGCATATCGATATATAAATATCGATATGGCAATATCGATATAAAACCGCCTGTTTTTACTCTATTTTTTGGGCGGCGAGCTCGCGAATCACCACGTCCAATTCCTGCAAAAATGCCTCATCCAGCGGGGTGCGCCGGTATGTTTTCGGCTGGATCAGCACGTCCCGGTGCGGGACAGCCGGCCGGCAGCGGCGCTGCACCAGCCCCTCACGGCGCAGAACCTCCGCCGGCAGCGGGGAGGTCCACACATAGGTGTCCGCCGCCGCGTGCAGCAGGTCAAACTGGCTGCCCCGCTCATAGAGGTAGATCCGGCGGGAAGCCGGGCCGTCTCCGGCCGGGAGCTTGGTCACCTCGGTGTCCCCGTGGACGATCTCGAGATAGGGTGCCAGCGCCTGTGCCGTCAGGGCCGGGACGGCAGCCAGTGGGTGGCCGGCCGGCAGCACCACCACCGGCGTGAACTCCCACAGTCTCTCCCCCAGCAGGCCCTTCTCCTGCAACAGCCTCTGGAACGCCTCCTCCTGGGAGACGGGATAGCGGATGATGCCGAGGGTATACTCCCCCGCCATCACCCGGCGGATGGTGTGGACCGCGTGGGTCTCGCGCAGGTGCACGTCCACCCCCCGCGCGCGATCCAGCCCGCTCACAAAACGCGTAAACGCACAGGAGATATAACTCGCCCGCGGGATGGACAGGCGAAATTCCTGCACCTTTGCCGCCGACGGCTTATAGGCGCTCTCCAGCTCGTCGAGCTGGGCGAGGATCTCCCGCGCACGGCTGAGAAATTCCCGGCCGCGGGGGGTCGGGGCCGCCCCCTTGGTCGTGCGTTTGAACAGCGAAAAGCCCAGCGTCTCCTCCAGTTCCTTGATCGCCTTGCTGAGATTCGGCTGGTTCATATACAGGTTCTCCGCCGCCTGGGTGATCGAACCGGTCTTTTCCACCTCCAGCGCATATTTCAGATGCAGGGTATTCATGCCGGCCCTCCTATATATAAAAGGATACAAAGACTTATACTACTATTGATACTACTGAATTTTGCCCGGGAAGTCAAGCGATGGCGCCGAAAAGCCACGAAGTTTTCTGTGGCTGACATAAAAAAAGAGGGACGACCCTTCCGTCGTCCTCTCCCTTATCCGCTTTTTATCCCTGTGTCCGGCGTCTCCACCGATGGGCATGTGCCCGCCTGCTGCGCGGGCCTGCCGACGGCCGAAGCCGCCAGTTGGTCAGAAGCCTGTCGATCTGCCCCAACAGCACAAAGCCCAGCGCAAATATCACCAGCACAACCAACACCAGCAACAGATCGGTCATTCCCTTCACCTCACAGCCACATCTTAACAGAATAGAAATTAAAATGGTATAAAGATATTGGATTTGGCATTAAGGGAAAATTAAAAAAATCTTAATTTCTCATTCTTCTTTCTTTTTCTGTTCTTTATCATAAAGAAACCCCTTTTCATTTGGAAAACAATGTGCTACAATGAGGGACGCACAGACCGGCCAGCCGTTTTCTGACAGTTTTTCCTTCTGTTCGGAGGGCGGCCGTATTAAGGAGATCGTAAGAGTTGATGAAGCTACCAAAACTCAGCCCTACCAAAGCGATCCTGGTGGGATTTTGCAGCATTATCCTGTTGGGGACCCTGTTGCTCTGCCTGCCCTTCGCCACACGGGAGCCGATGACCACCTCCCCGCTGGACGCACTGTTCACCGCCACCTCTGCCACCTGTGTGACGGGGTTGGTCCGGTTCGACACCTATACGCATTGGACGCTGTTTGGCCAATTGGTCATCCTGGCGCTGATCCAGATCGGCGGGATGGGGTTCATGACGCTCGCGATCTCCCTGGTGTCGCTCACCAAGCGGAAGATCGGTCTCAACCAGCGGGTGATCATGCAGGAGTCGGTGGCGGCGCCGCAGGTAGGCGGGATCGTGCGGATGACCAAGTTTATCCTGCTCGGTACCTTCCTGTTCGAGGGGCTCGGCGCGCTGCTGCTGTGTTTCCATTTTTGCCCGCAGCTGGGATTTTGGCGGGGCCTCTATTTTTCCGTCTTTCATTCCATCTCCGCGTTTTGCAACGCGGGGTTTGACCTGATGGGTTGCGTGGAGCCCTTTTCCTCCCTGACAACCCTCTATGACAACGCGTATGTCAACGCCATTATCCTCTCCCTGATCTTCATCGGCGGCCTGGGCTTCTTTGTCTGGTCGGATATCGTGCACAGCCGGTTCCACTTCCGGAAATTCAAGCTGCACACCAAGGTGGTTCTCTTTGTGTCCCTGCTGCTGTGCGTGTGCGGCGCCGGGCTACTGCTGCTGTTTGAGCATGGCGGCGTGGCATACGAGGGGAAATCCTTTGGAGACCAGGTGCTGCTCTCTGCCTTCCAGTCCATCGCCCCGCGCACCGCGGGATTCAACACCGCCCCGCTCGATGCGTTGACCCAGCCCAGCCAGCTGCTGATCGCCTGCCTGATGTTGATCGGCGGCTCGCCCGGCTCCACGGCAGGCGGCCTGAAGACCACGACATTTGCCGTCTCGCTGCTCAGCGTGTTCACCACGTTTCGGCGCAAAAAATCGGTGGAATGCTTCAAACGGCGGATCGACGACGAGGTGGTGCGCACCGCCTTTTGCGTGATGATCATGTATCTGTCGCTGTCGCTGGTGTGTACCCTGATCATCTCCTCGGTGGAGAATATGCCCGTGTTGACCTCGCTGTTCGAAGTGGCCTCCGCCATCGGCACGGTCGGCCTCTCGCTCGGCGTCACCCCGGAGATCGGCGCCGTCTCCCAGATCGTGCTGATCCTGTTGATGATTTTCGGCCGCGTGGGATCGCTCACGATCCTGCTGGCCTTTACCTCCACCCGCCAGCCGCCCCCCACGCAGCTGCCGACGGAAAAATTACAGGTCGGATAAACCTTACTTGTCAGTGAAAGAGAGGAACGCTTTGCTATGAAATCCATTCTGGTCATCGGTCTGGGACGGTTCGGACGCCATATGGCCAAAAAATTCCTCGAGCAGGGGAACGAGGTGCTCGCCATCGACAAGAGCGAGGAGCGGGCCAACGCTGCGCTCAAGCTGGTGGACAATGTCCAGATCGGCGACGCCACCAACGAGGACTTCATGGAATCCCTCGGCGTCAATAACTTTGATATCTGTGTGGTGGCGATCGGGGACAACTTCCAGAGCGCGCTCGAGGCTACGGTGCTCATCAAGGACCTCGGCGGCAAGTTCATCCTTGCCCGCGCCAGTCGGGACGTTCACAAGAAGCTGCTGCTGCGCAACGGCGCGGACCATGTGGTCTATGCGGAACGCGAGATGGCGGAACGACTGGCCATCAAATACGGCTCTAAAAATGTGTTTGACTATATCGAGCTGACACCCGATTATGCCATCTATGAGATCTCCGTGCCGGTGTCCTGGCGGGGAAAGAGCATTCTCGAAAAAGCGGTTCGTTCGCGGTATCATATCAGTATCCTCGCCACCAAGCGGGACGGGCAGATCTACCCGCTGCCCAAACCGGAACACATCTTTTTGGAAAATGAGACCCTGATCGTCATGGGGCATCACGACGATGTGAAGGCCTTGACAAGATGAGAGAACTGAGCAAGAGGCCGCGCAAAGCGCGGCCTCTTTTCTCTTTCGCAGCCGACTGACAAAGCGGACAGCAGGAGATCACCGGCCTTTTTGTCGGTTTGCCGCCGCGGTCTGATCCACTTGTAACAGGTGCATCAGCGCCCGCCGACGAAGCCGACATACCCGCCGAAGCGCCATCCCCCTTTTCTGCGCGATCTGTTCCATGGTCAGGCAGTTTAGGTACCGATCGGCCAGTAACTGCCGCTGTGGGCCCGCCGGAAGGGCATGCAGGCGGACCCGGATCTCCCGGTAAAGCTGCGCCGCCTCCCGCAGCTGCCCCTCCAGCTGCCAGTCCAGGCGTTGCAGCCGCCGGCGGCACTCCGCTCGACGAGCGGGTACCGCCGTCTGCTCATACAACTTTTGCAATTTCTGTCGAAACGTGAGTCCGGCGGCAATCCGTACCACCTGCGGATGGAGCGTATTTAGAGAGCGATGGATCTCCAAGCAATCAGATTTCCTTCCCGTACTCATAGCAGCATCCTCCTGTTCTCAATGGACGACACACAGCGCCCCTCAGGAGAGGACACAGCTGTCTCCATCCGATCCGCCGGTGCCTCCTCTGTCGAATTGGTTCTTCTCCAAGTCGTTTGAATTTTCAGGCATGAATGTCCCCTTTCAGGGACGGTGGACGCGGTGACATCTGTTGCTGAAAACGGTCTCGTTACTCTTTAAGTGTAATTTTCGAGCAAAAAATAAGATCATTATACGCCACTCCGTACACGCGCTCGATGGATTTGAGTACCGGGATTGCGGGGTAGGATTGTCCACGCTCATAATTCCCCAATGTCTCAGGACTAATGCCAATTTGGGCGGCAGCTTCTTTGCGCGACAATCCCAGATTGACACGGGCTGCTTTCAGCGTAAGCGACATTTTTCTCACCTCCTCGCCCTCATCATAATACTCTTTAAGAGTAAAGTCAACCTTTAAAAAGGAAATTTCCGGAAATTTTCTTGCTTTTACCACTTTTTGAGTATATACTCAGTAATAGAAAGAGACGGGGGCGATCGGATGAGCGAGCTCGGCAACAAACAGATCATGGCCGACAATATTCTCTATTATATGCGTCTGCACGGGAAGACCCGCAACGACTTGTGCCGGGACCTGGGGTTTAAGTATTCCACCCTGTCCGGCTGGTTGACGGCGGAAAAATATCCGCGGATCGACAAAATTGAAAAAATGGCCAATTATTTCCAGATCACCAAGGCGGACCTGGTGGAAGCACGAGGCAGCTATCCCCGCACCGGAGGAAACGTCATCCATTTGGCAGGACGCGACGGGTCTCATATGGAGCGGGTGCTCACCGACGAGCAGATGCAGCTGTTCCAGCAGCTGCTGCGGCAAATCCCGGACGTGGAGAGTCTATGAGCGCATACGGCGGATGTAGTCGTCAAACTGAGCGTATACCCGCTGTTCCAAAGGGGAAATCAAAAAGCAGCTCTTCCCCCGCTGTTCCAGAAATCGCTGTTCCCGACGATACAGAAGTGCCAGCCGCCGGGCACGCAGCGCCGCCGCCTGATAGGACAGGCCGCACAGATCCATGATATCCGCGGGAGAGTGTATATCCAGCCCCCACAGGACGCAGGCAGGCGCCAGCAGCCGGGAGGCAAACACGTTGGCGGACTGTTCCATGGGATCCTCCTCTGTCCAACGGATCCGGTGGACCACGCCGTCTCGGATCACGTCCCCCGCCAGAATGTGCCCCAGCTCATGGGCCACCGTGAATCGTTGCCGCCCCAGCGGTCCGGTATCTTTATAGAAAATCACCGGCAGTCCCTGCACATAGGTGGCCAGCCCGTCGATCTGATCCACATCCACCTGGAGATACTGCAACAGATCCCGACTGTACCGATAGGCCTTCACAGGAATGCCCATTTGGCGGCACAGTTTTCCCACGTCCACCGGAAGCTCGGTGACTCTTTCCTCCAACAGCACCTTCCACGCCAGGTCCCGGGAGTGCTGGTATTGAGAATAGTCCATGACCGTATCGCCTCCGTATCGATTCTATCCCGTGTGGCGGGCGGGACGTAACCCTCCCGTCGTTCAATCCAGGACTCTTTTTCCTCATTTTTAATAGAAACCGGCACACCGCAGCAGCCAGTGGTGTCAATACAGAGCCGGCGGCACACCCTGTCGTGTGCCGCCGGCTCTGTTTTTTAAGCCTGTGAGAGATCCCCGAGGCCGCAACACACCGGTTTTTTCGCCGGCGCGAGGCCCGGTCGCACGGTACATCGGCACACCCGCCGCCGAGCGGAAGGAAAAACAAAACCCGCACAGAGCAATCGCCCGTGCGGGTATGGAGCTACTGATCCGATTCGAACGGACGACCTGCTCATTACGAGTGAGCTGCTCTACCAACTGAGCCACAGTAGCATGGAACATCCTGTATTATAGCAAAAAGCAAACCGCTCGTCAAGTGGTTTTCGAAAATCCCTGCGGCAGAATGCGGCAGAGCCGATAAGACGCGCATTGGCAAAGCAGCGGGATCCCCTTTCTTTGGGAAGTCTTCCCAGTATTCAACTATTTCACAGCAAAATTGTAGTATATAAAACTTGAAAAGACTTGTCTCGTTTGATATACTTGGTTTTGGAGTGATGGTCTATCTATCCACTATATTCAGATGAAGGAGTGAATCGGCATGTCAAAACATTGGCTGCGGCTGTTGCTGACCACCATGAGCCTGATGATGGTTTTCTGGTCGTTGGCGCCGGCTGCGGGCTACCTCACCATCCAGGCGGCAGGCCCCCAGACAACACGGGCCAGTGGTCTGGTATCCGAGGTGATCGGAGACGTACGCGTACAGATTCTGTCCGAAACGCTCGTGCGCATTGAAGAACGCGCGCCGTCGGGCGATTTTGAGGACCGGGCAACCTACCGGATCGTCAATCGGGACGATTGGGAGGGCGCCGATACCGAGATCACGGAAGACGGCGACACCGTCCGGCTCGCAACCAGCGCGTACACGGTCATCGTGCCGGCCAACGCGAAGGATTTCACGGGGATCCGCATTCTGGACGCGGCCGGCAAAACGCTGTGGGAGTACACCGAAATGCCCACCAGCCGGGAATACCTGCCCTCTCCGGGCGAGGATGTCGACGCGTGGGCCATTGCGGACTCGCCGCGCATGGTGCCTGCGGAATGGGGCTTCACCCCGCAGCCGGAGGACAACGAGGAGTTCACCACCACCAATGGGTATGATCTGACAAACGACGCGCCGGACGTCTTTGTGTTCCTGCCGGCGGGGGACGCCATGCGCCTGCGCAAGGATTTCATCTCCCTGACCGGTTCGACCGAGATGCTTCCACTCAACGCGTTCGGCGCTTGGGACAGCCGGTACTATAAGTACACCCAGGAAGAAGCCGAAGAGATGATCACCCTGTACCACGATACATACAATCTGCCGCTGGACAACCTCGTGATCGACACCGACTGGCGGCAGGGCTCGAGCGGTACCGGGTACGATATCAATACCGAGCTGTTCCCGAACATGGAGGGCTTTTTCGACTATGCCCACAGCCAGAACGTCCATATCCTGTTCAACGACCATCCCGAACCCACCAAACGGCTGATCTGGTATAATGACGTGCTGGCGAAGGCGGAGATCCAGTTCCGGTTTGAGAACCTGACGCGGCTGCTCGAAATGGGCCTGGACAACTGGTGGTTTGACCACAACTGGTGGATCACGGTGCAGGCGCTGGAAGGATACACCAATGAGTCCCTGGGGGCGGCCGTGTATGCGGACGCGCTGCGGGCGGTATATCCGGACGAGCGCAACTGGGTCATGAGCGGTGCGGACGGCATCTATCAGGGCGTGTTTGTCGGCGCGCCCGACATCTCCTCCCACCATTATGGCGGGATCACCTGGACGGATGATACCGAGGGGCTGCAGGAGACGCTGTACAACGAGCTGGAGCTGGCGGTGCGGCTCGGCGCGGAGAGCGGGCTGCCGTATGTGAGCTCCGACCTCGGCGCCCACCAGACCCAGACCACCGCGATGAGCGATGCGGAATTTATCAAGTGGATGCAGTTCGGCGCGCTGTCGCCGATCTACCGGCCGCACGTGACCTCCGGTGCCGGTCTCGGCCGTATGCCGTGGCTCAAGGGCGAAGAGGTCACCAACGTGGTGCGGGACTATTTGAATATGCGGTACCGCCTGCTGCCGGTGTTCTACAATCTCTCGCACGAGAACTACGAGACCGGGTTGCCGATGCTGCGCCGGCTGGACTTCTATTATCCGGAATATGAAGAGGCGTCGCGCAACGATCAGTACCTCCTTGGGGAGGATATCCTGGTCGCCCCGACCTATGTGGAGCTGGATTACGGTACGGTGCCGTCCTCCTGGCTGCGCACGGAGGATGGGCAGCCGGGCCTGAAGGCGGAATACTATAACAGCGAATCCTTCCTCGGAAATCCGGTTGTCACCCGCGTGGAAAGCAACATTGATTTTGACTGGGGCGAGGCCTCGCCGGATGGGAAGGTCAACAGTGACCATTTCGCGGCCCGCTTCACGGGTACCATCACCATTCCGGAGGGAATGAATGTCTATCTGAAGGCCACCAGCGATGACGGCTCGCGGATCTATATTGACGACAAGCTGTTTGTCAGCTCCTGGAAGGGGCAGTCGACCACGACCACCACGTCGGAGACGACGCTGGAGGGCGGCAGGAGCTATCAGATCCGGTTCGAGTATTTCGACGGCACCGAGGGCGCCGTCTGCCGTCTGGAATACCAGGCGGAGGATCCCGAGACCTGCACCCGCACGGTGTGGATCCCGGAGGGCGAATGGATGGATGTGGATACCGGCGACGTGATCTCCGGGCCGCGCACCATCACGGTGACCAAGACGGTGAACGAGACCCCGATGTATGTGCGGATGGGTTCCGTGGTGCCGCTGGCGGACGAGGCACTGACCACGGCTGACAGCGACTGGAGCCATCTGACGCTGGATGTGTATCCCTCCCAGACGCAGACGGATACCTCCACGATCTATGAGGACGACGGGGAGTCCTCGGCGTATGAAGACGGCGCATTCCGCACGACCACGCTGACCACCGGCTTTGAGGCGACCTCCGGCAGCTTCCTGCTGGACATCGCCGCCGCGCAGGGCAGCTTTACGGGCGATCGCGCCTGCACCGACCGCGACTGGACGCTGCGCGTACATCAACCGGCCGGCTGGGGCGAGCTGCAGTCCGTGACCACGGCCGACGGCAAAACGCTGACCTTCACCAAGGTGGAGGCGGACAGTGCGGCCATGCCGTTTGAGACGGCCGGCGGCGCGAAGGACGGCGCCGTGTATGTGGTGAACTTCTCCGCGTCGGTGGATGAAGCCAGCACCCTGAAGCTGAAATTTGCGGGCATGGATACACAGATCACCGACACCGGAGCCGCAGAGAGCACCCCCAAAGAGACGGATGTCGACCTGCAGCCGGTGACGGCGGAGCTGACGGTGGCAGAGGTGCCGGAATCCGTCAATCTGACAGAAGAGGGCGATCTGGACTGGATGTATGTCGGCGCGAAGAACCGCACGACGGTCACCCGCAAGGATCTGGATCTGCCGCTGATTCAGTATACACCGCAGAACGGCCGGACGGTCGACTGGTTGAAGCACTATTGGACGACCTTCTCGTGGAGCGACGGCAATACCCTGCCGTCGAACGACGGGACAACCAATGCGATCAACATCACCACCTATGATTACGGCGCCGGCTCCGTGCCGCCGATGAGCCTGTCCTTCACCGTGGAGGCAGCGCCCGAGGCACGCACCCTGTCACTGTATATCGGCGGCAACAAGAGCACGCTGCGGGTGGAGGTTGTGGATGAGTCCACCGGAAACGTGATCCAGTCACAGGAAATCGGCACGATGGATTCCTCCTACTACCAGCGGGTCTCCGTGGCCTTCCAGTGTGCGACCAAGACGGATCTGACCGTACGGGTGGTGCGCACCAGTGAAGAGGATCCCAGCTCGAAGAGCGGCGGGATCTATCTGGCCGCCGCCACGCTCAGCAGCAAAGCCGCTGATATTGCGCCGATCCGCACCGGAGAGGTGGAGCGTACCGTGGTGGTGACCGAAGAGATGCCGGCGGCCGTCAACCTGACGGAAGAGGGCACCGCCGACTGGCTGCACACCGGTCTCTCCGGAGCCGGGACCATCAATCGCAAGGCGGGCGTGGATCCGCTGATCCAGTTCCGCTGCACCCAAACCGAAATGGCCTGGTTCTATGACTACGCCACCAAATTCAGCTGGACGGACGGTAATCCGACCGTCTCGACCGGCGATACGCAGACAGGTTCACACTGCAATGTGGTCGGTGAATACATGGAATTCACCGTGCCGGCGGACCAGACCGAGCGGGTGTTGACCCTGTACATCGGCGGATACATGAGCAGCGGTAAGCTGCAGGTGTTCGACGATTCGACAGGTACCGAGATCCAGGAATATGAGTTTTCCAACCAGTTGTCATCCTATTATCGCAAGGTACAGATCACGCTGTCGGCTGAGACTGCCGGCACCCTGCGCGTGCGGTACACCCTGCTCAGCGGCAACAACATCACCTTTACGGCGGCGACGCTGACGGGAGATCCCGTGTCGACCCGTCAGATCGGCGATGTGAACGATGACGGGTTCATCAACAGCTCGGATGCGAGACTGGTGCTGCAGCACACGGTGAGTCTGATCACCCTGACCGGAGAGGATTTCCGGTGCGGCGATGTGAACAGTGACAACCGCCTCAACAGCTCGGATGCCCGCTGGATCCTGCAAAAGTCGGTGGGCCTGGTCTCCTGAGGTATGGGGAAGAGTTCTGTTCCCGGTAAACCCACTCCTGTTTCCAGGCAAGGAGGGGACTGCGCAAGCAGTCCCCTCCTTTTACTATACCCCTTCATAAACCTGCCTATAGCCGCTTTTTGACCGCGGGTTTTGAAAAGCGATACCCGGGGTTTCCGCATGCCGTCGGAAGTACCCCGGCCTCATGGGCAGATCGATCCGTACCGCTTGCGGTTCTCCGTGTACCGCACGCCTGGCCCCACCCCCGTGTTGTCCATCGCCGTCTGCCCCGTCCGGCATGCTCCCACGCCGCCTTTTTAACAGCGGGAGGTGTATGCCTGTCAGGCGGGAGGCGTATGTCGCACGCTCCTGCCCCGCTCTCCTTCATTCACGCATGTTTCGTCCCATTTACCATTCCGTCCTTTTTGTGCCACTCTCTGTCGGCCCGATCCTCGCTGGAGAGAGCCCTCTGACGGGCCCTCTCTTGGGCCGGGGACTCTTAGGTAAGACGATCGCTTTGGAGAAGAACTCTCACTTTACCAAGCAATGGGTCACAAGGGCAGCCAAAGCCCCGTGCACGTTTTCCCCCTTGGAGAACGTCCCACAACAGCACCCGGCAGGTGGTCTGCGGAACAGGATCCCCCTGCCTGCATGGAAATAGGTCAGGCCCCCGGCGGTGAATACGCCGGGGGCCTGACCCTAAGAGAAAGAGAAAAAGAGAAGAGAAAATGTAAGAAGTTGTCTGAATTAGACGAGTCCCACCGATTTTTGCAGAATCCAGCGGGCATCCGAGCTGTTGATCCGCCCGTCTTTCACGACATCCGCCAGCGCTTGCTGCGCGCTCGTCAGAGTCGTCAGCTCCACCGTGTACTGTAACACCAACCGCGCGTCGCTGCTGTTGACGAGCCCGTCGTTATTGACGTCCCCGGTGGCTTCGCCCACCGGCACGAGCAGATCGGTGGCAGCAGAGGCCACTTTTGCCTCCCATGCCTGGATCTGTGCGACATCGGTAGAGGTCTCGAGGATCTGGCGCGCCTCGTCCAACAGCGCGAGGAATGCCTCATAGCTCTCCTGCGTATACCCGGTACTCGAAACAGCCTCCTGTTCTTGAATCAGATCCTGTAGGGCTTTTTTGGAGTAGGTCCCCATATGGATCTTCATGCCGCCCTGCCCCAGCTTGGTCTCATCCACAAAGGTGTCGCCACCGGCAGTCGTCTTGTTCCACTTGATGAAATAGATATCCTCTTCGCTCTTCTGATAGGCGTTCCAGCGATAGTTGTTGTCGTTGCTGGTTGTCACCTGTCCAAGCGCGATGGCATAGGTCTTTCCGGCCTCCACCTGCGCCTCCAGCGAAACATGGACGCTCCCCCCGCCGTTGACGACCTCCTCCTTATCCACCGTGACGGTCTTCAGGAGGGTGTCCAGCGTCTTGCCGTCGTCCTGGACGGAATAGAGCTCCACAATCATATCGCTCAGACTGCTCAGAGACTTGTAATTCGCGACCACCGACAGATCCACCGAGGAGATGGTTCCGTCCATCGTGATCTTAAAGGTCTGGAACCGGCGGTACTGATCGGTGACCTTGCCAAACTCATACTGTCCGCCGGTAGAGGCGGTCGTGGTGTAATCCGGTCCCACCGGGACTTCCAGAGAGACCAGTGCCTGTATGGCCTCGTTGATCGCCGTCGTCGCTTTTCTCAGGGCGTCGGTATCCGCCTCTTCTGTCAGCAGCGTCTTGGCGGCGTCCACCGCCTCGATCAGGCCGGCATACGAGGTGTCGGTGTACAAACTCGCATCCATCTCCTCCGCCCTGTCGATCGTCTCCTGCAGGCGGTTGGCAGCACCGGTGTTGGGTTTGGCCTCCTCCTGTTCCATCTCGATCGAGACAGAGGCCGTACCGGCCGGCAGCGATACCGTACCGAGCGCCTTGTCGAACGTCACGCCGGACATCGTCTCGCCGTCCGCCCCTTTGGCCGTGACCGAGACAATGTTGTCCTTTAAGCTGATCAGCTCCACGCTGAACCGTACGGCGGAGAGGTCGTCGCCGGAAAAGTCGATGTTGACCGTCTTGCCGCTGGTGGTCAGCGTATAGCCCACGCGGCGGTTGTTCTGTACCGGGTAATTGCTGAGCGCCACCGTCTCTCCCGTTTGGATCCACTCGGTCGGGATCCCGCGGCCGATGATGACCGTTCCGTCGACCTTCTCGGCAATCAGAGAATCCACCAGCACCTTGCTCGCCGTGGACTGGCCCCAGATGTGCTGGCAGGACCCGCCGCCACCCGAGGCATGGTCAGTATCCCACGGGGAGCTGGTGTTCGGATAGGCAATACCCTCCCACCAGCTGAACGGGCCGCTCATGGAATTCTCAATCATGAATTGATACGCCTTGATCCCCATGTCGCGGAACTCCTCTCCGCGCAGGGCCGTGCTGCCGTATCCGGCATTATACGCACTGGAATAGTACCCGTGCGGGTATCCGCCAAAGTTGTACATGCTGTCCGAGATGTCTGAACGGCGTTCGATCCCCCAGGCATAGGTGTCATCGATCAGATCGATCATCAGGCTGTCCTCCTGGTCGGCCCCGAACAGATAGCCGTCCCAGCCCCAGCGGCCAAACAGGAACATCGACGCCCAGTTGGCGTCCCGCGGATCGCTGCGGGCGCTGTTGTCGGTGGAAGTGGTCATCGAGAGGGAGAGATAATCGGTGTTGGTCTCCTCCATCACCTTCGCCACCTGCTTTTCCACCGCGGTGAGCAGGCTGTCATATTCCTCCGCCGCCCACTGGGCCTCCTCCGTCTTGCCCAGCTGGGTGCAGATGTATTCATATGCCGTCAGGCCCATCAGGGCGCCCCAGTTGTCGATCGTCCACTGGCCGTTGGAATCCACCGCGTCCGTGGTCTTCATGATCCCCTCCGCCGTGCGGTCGGTGTGGATCTCGTGGGCCAGCTGGGAGATGGTCTCAAACTTGCTCTCCACAAATTCCTTGTCGCCGGTCTTCAGGAGATACAGCGCAAACGGCCAGCTGTATTTCCACTTGGCGTCCAGATATTGGAAGCCGGTTGTACGCAGTGCATTTAAATACTCCTTGGCATAGGTGTAGTCCCCGAGCGTGAACAGCGTGGCCGTGATCCCGATCGCGTCGTGGTCAAAGGTCGCGTCGTATCCGTTTTCGCCCACATGCAGTTCCCGGGTGACGGTGCCGTCGCTCCCCGTCTTGTCGTCCCGGACAATCAGCGTGTAGATATAGCCCGCTTTATAGGCGTTGATCAGATCCTCGTCCGGCAGCTGCGAGAGCACCGTGATCCCGCTGAGCCGCTCGTCCCAATAGGACTTCATGTGCTCATAATGCTGGTCAAAGCCACCTTCTTCGGCCAGTACCTCGTCCGCCGGATAGAGATAGCTGCCGCCAAACCGGTCGGCGCCGATGCAATAGTCGCGCACGACCGTCTCGCCCGGCTCAACGGTGGTAGCAGTCCTCGCCGCCTCGTTGAGCGGGATGAGCTCCTCCGACACCACGGGCAGTTTAGCCGTTTCCTCCCCGGTGTTT
>DXWE01000003.1:0-17819 GCA_019417045.1 Oscillospiraceae bacterium | reverse complement strand
CCGGTGTTTTTCACCGTCATCCGGGAATAGGCGATCTCAAAATCCTTGCCGTCGATCGTCACCTTGTCGGCAAAGTTCTCGATCACAAACTCCAGGTCGTTTTTGCTGTACTCGCTGACAAAACAGGGCAGATATCCCTCTTTGTTGTACCACTTGATCTTGCCCGGTACGTCCTTCACGCCAAACGTGACCACCAGATTGTCGTTATCACGCAATTTATAACTGCCGTCGAGATAGGCGATCGGCGCGTGGAGGTCACCCTCCCAGCCAAAGCTGGCCGTGAGCCCGGAGTTGGATTCATAGGTGTAGTTGCCAGCCTCCAGCGCCTTGACAACCGCCAGATACGCCTGCCGCAGGTCCGACAGAGAATCGGTGCACTCGTCTATAGTGGGAGAGCCCGAGAGGACGGCGTTGCTCTCTGAAATCGCCGTCTGCAAATTCGTCGCCACCGTTTGATCGATTTCGCTCGTATCCAGGCCAGAGGCCGTTGTCACGAGTTCGCTGAGCACCGCCTCCGCCTCTGCCGCCGTCTGCGGCGCTTCCGAAAGCGCAATGCCGCCGATCGTCACGTTGCCCCAGGAGGTGGTGCGGTTGGTCATTTTCTGGCGGATCTCGAGACTGTATCCCGGCTGCACCGTGATGGTGTAGATCTTCAGCGTCGAAGTGCCGGCCGCCGTTACCGTGTTGGTGTACACCGGTTCGTCCCCGCCGTTCACACAGATGCTGAACTCCGCCGTCGCCTGCCACGCACCCGGCGCCAACGTCACCGTGCGGGTGTAATCCGCAGCCGGAATGGTGACGAGGAAGCCCGCGTCCTCCGTCACCTTGCCAACACCCGCCTCGTCACCGGGCTTATAATTATAGACGGCGCCCTTGCGGTTGGTCAGCGTGATGGTGGAGACAGACCCGTCTGTCCAGAAATAGGAGACCGGGCTGTCATCCATATTGGTGACCCCGTAAGACGACAGGTTGCTCACCTTGATCCGCTTGCCGCCCCCCAGCTTCCGGTTGACAACGTCCGAGGTCATATGGATCCAATCCAGAGATCCCTTACTCGTCAGGTTCATCAAGCCGGTACCGTTCGCGACCGTGACGCTCACCGGCGGTTCGGCGGCCGCAAGCAGCCCCACAGCCGGTACGCTTCCCATCAGCAGCGCAGCGGATAGCGCACCGCACAGCGCCTTTTGGATCCATCTTCCAGTCATACGTTGTATACCTCCTTTAATCCTCGCCATCACCGTACGTGTATACGCTCTAAAAACACACCCAAACAGCTAAAATATCAGTTTTATTGTACAAATTATTTTCTATTATTTCCACCACTATTCCGCGCAAATTATTCAACTATACGCAGATTCTTCAGCGACACCCTTTGTGGGATTTCCCTGTTTTGCCTGCTGATATCCTATGCGATGGGTACTCTCCTCTTTCCTATATTTTATCTACTAAAATCAAAAAAAGAGGCGCCGTTTGACCGGCTCCTCTTTGGGAATATCACCTTGCCTCGGGATCTTCATCCGTTTCATCCAACTCGTCTGTTTCGTTCATTTCGTCCATTTCGTCCGTTTCCTCTGTCTCTTCCTCTCCCGATTCTTCGGGCGGATATTTGAGATCCTGCAACATCTGAAACAGGGATTCCCGCTGTTTGGCATCCAACACCCGATACCACAGCAAAAACATCTGCTCATCCTTGGTCAGAGAGCGAAAAGTCAGCTCCTGCAGTTCCGGATAGAGTTCCGACAAGTGGAAATCCTCCCTTGTATCCTCCAAATCCATCGGTCCCGCGTCTCTCAAAAGCAGCGCAGACGAATACCGGGCAAACCGCTCTTCCGTCAGATCGATATTGGCGCTCTCGCCCACCCCCAGCAGAAAATCGGCCTTGTCCCTGCCCAGCATGAGGACGATATTCCGCAGTTTGTCCAGCGGAGGAGAGGATTCTCCCAGCTCATAATACGAATAGGTGGACCGGCTGACGTTGAGCACTTTGGCCATCTGGTCCTGGGTGGCGCCCACCGCGTCCCGCAGGAGCTTCAGCCGTTTCCCAAAGGTAGTCTGGATCCAGGATTTCATGATATCACCTCTTTTTAAACTAACAATAACACGAACTCTGTCGAATTGCAAGCGATTGTCCCCGATAGTGAGGAGATTTATTTATAGAAAATACCGGAAAAGGGCTTGCATTTTTTCTGAGTATGCGCTATACTATAAAAGCAGTGGAGATAGCGCGGAGTGGAGCAGTCCGGTAGCTCGTCGGGCTCATAACCCGAAGGTCGTTGGTTCAAATCCAGCCTCCGCAACCATACCTGCGATGAGTGAATGGCTCGTCGCAGGTTTTTCTTTTTTCTCAATACGGGGCAACCCGCGCTCATGACCACTTTCGTTGTATCTCCTTTTATGGGAAATCCGCAAGGCAGGGGCTTTGCAAATTTTTCCATAATCCACCGGGCACGCTTGTCGAATGTCCGGACGCTCCCTCACACTTGCCAATTGTCCTCATCCCTGTTGCGCATGCCACGGGTCTGTCTCCCGCGGGCTGTCGATTGTCCGTATCTGCCGGCCGACAACGCGCCAGAGGGCAAGGCTTCGGTCTGTACAGGGGCGAAGCGACAAATACGAGCCGCGGTCCGAACACTTACAATCGGTGACCGGTTATTCTGCCTGTGTTTTTACGCCATTTGATATGGATAAATAAAATAAAATTTATATAATATATGTATGTTATTCATGTAAATCGCCAAATCATCAGGGGCTCTCTTGACTTATTTTTACACAGGCTTTACACTAAATTTTGTGAAAACAGATGGGAAGTGCACGGCAAAGGGTGCGTGCAGCTTTGTACCTTCCCGGGTCTGGCGGGTGGCCGGGCTGATCGCTCAGGGAAATGAAAACACGGGACCGGTCTTCCGTGGGCCTGTCGCTGGATGTGTAGTGGGTAGGGGTATATGGATATTTCATTTGCGGCGTTTTTAGAGGGAATTGTGTCCAATCCTGTCTTGTTGATTACGGTCGTGCTCACTTTGGGCGTGATTTTTGTCAACGGCTGGACGGACGCTCCCAATGCCATTGCCACCTGCGTCACCACGCGGTGTATGCGGATCCGCAGCGCCATCTGGATGAGCGCTATTTTCAATTTCCTGGGCGTATTCGTGATGACACAGATCAACAGCTCTGTGGCGTCTACCATCAGCAATATGGTCGATTTTGGCGGCAACACACAGGAGGCATTGATTGCCCTGTGTGCCGCTTTATTTTCTATTGTGGTATATAGTGTCGGGGCGTCGTATTTCGGCATACCGACCAGCGAGAGCCACAGCCTGATCGCCGGGCTGTCCGGCGCCGCAATCGCCGTGCAGGGCGGGATCGACGGCATCAACATGGACGAGTGGGCCAAGGTGCTCTACGGGCTGGCGCTGAGCCTGATTCTGGGGTTTGCGACCGGCTGGATCGTGTGCAAGCTGGTGACGATTCTCTGCCGCAATCTGGACCGGAGAAAGACCAACCGCTTTTTCAAGGGTGCACAGATCTTCGGTGCAGCGGCCATGAGCTTTATGCATGGGGCCCAGGACGGCCAGAAATTTATCGGTGTTTTGTTTTTGGGTATCGCCTTTTCCCATGGCCAGGGCAGCGTCAGCGGCATTTCCATCCCCGTCTGGCTGATGCTGATCTGCAGCGTCATCATGGCCGCCGGCACCAGTGTGGGCGGGGAAAAAATCATCAAATCCGTCGGTGTGGACATGGTCAAGCTGGAGAAATACCAGGGGTTCTCCGCCGATTTGGCGGCGGCCTTCTGCCTGCTGTACTCCAGTCTGTTCGGGATCCCCGTCTCCACCACGCACACCAAGACGAGCGCCATCATGGGGGTGGGGGCTGTCCGGCGGCTCTCCGCCATCAACCTGGGGGTCGTGAAGGACATGATGCTCACCTGGATCTTCACCTTCCCGGGCTGCGGCCTCATCAGCTTCCTGGTGGCAAAGTTGTTTATTGCCATTTTCTGACAGAGAGTATACGGATGGAGGAGAAACCATGTCCAAGAAACAGGATTCCTATTACTTTCAGAATTTCATTGACTGTGCCGAGTATTCCTGCCAGGCGGCCTACCTGCTCAAGGATACCATGAGCAATTTTGACCAGGTGTCCCTGTCCGAAAGGCTGGATGAAATCCACGAGGTGGAGCACGCGGCGGACGGTAAAAAGCACGAGCTTCTCAACACCCTCGTCAAGGCCTTTATCACGCCCATTGAGCGGGAGGATATCATCCAGGTGAGCCAGAACCTCGACGATATGACCGACCAGATCGAGGATGTGCTGATCAAGATTTACTATAATCGCATCTCCCGGATCCGCGACGATGCACTGGAACTGGTGGACGTGCTGATCCGCTGCTGTGAAGAGGTGCGGGAGCTGATGCGGGAATTTGCGGATTTCAAGCGGTCGAAACACATTCACGACCACATTGTGCATATCAACACGCTGGAGGAAGAGGCGGACAAGCTGTTTATCGACTGTATGTACCAGCTGCACAGCACCAGCCAGGACCCGCTTGAGGTGATCGCCTGGCGGGAGATCTATATTTATCTGGAAAAATGCATGGACACCTGCGAGCATGTGGCCGACACGGTGGAGAGCACCATGATGAAAAACAACTGACCTGCGCCCACCGGCCGGACGACTGTCCGGCCGGTGGGCAAAAGATCTGTCAAAAAAGAGGGGCCGGCACATCCCACGCCGGCCCCTCTTTTTTCATCGGGATTTGTCCTTGCTTTCCGTCGAGATCCGTCCCGGCTTTCCTATTAGCAGGGGGCGCCCGGGCTCTTCCCGCCGCTCAGCCTGCTGATCTCACCGCCTGCAGGCTGTTTTTGGCCGCTTCCACCGACTGCGGATCCGGCAGGATCACATATAACTCATGACCCGGCATGGAATAGGTCTCCCGATAGGCGCTGGTCCCCGACACGGTTTGGGTGGAGATCCCCCACTCTCCCCCAGAGGCCAGCTGTGCCCGCACCAGCGACAGGATCTGATCCTGCGGCATATTGGTCTCGACATTGCCGGCGATGGCCTCCATCACCGACCGGTAATTCTTCAGGATCGCCGGGGAGGCGCATTTCTGCACCACCGCCCGGATCACCTCCATCTGGTTTTTGGCGCGCTGGTAATCCCCGCTCGGAAAGCTGTACCGCTCCCGGGCAAAGGCCAGTGCCTCCAGCCCGGTCAGCTGGTTGATCCCCCGGTGGTACTCGCGGATGTTCTCCACCGTGAAGTCATATTCCGAATACACCTCAATCCCGCCGAGTGCGTCGATGATCTGGACAAACCCGCTGAAATTGAGGCGCACATAATAGTCGATCTCCACCCCGTACAGCCGTTCGAGCGCGTCCACGGAATTGGCCACCCCGTAGATTCCCGCGTGGGTGAGCTTGTCCTTTTGGCCCTTGGACGCGGCAAACTTCACATAAAAGTCCCGGGGCGTCGCCACCAGGCACAGCTGTCTGGTGCGGGTGTTGACGGCGGCGAGAATGTTGACGTCGCTGCGGGAGCGCGCGGAGAGCCCGCCATAGGTGTCGATCCCGCTGATATACGCCACAAACGTCTCCGGCAGGTCGTTTGGAACCTCCCAGACCACATCGTCCTCATGGGAAAAAGCATAGGTGTCCAGCCGGCGCAGACCGGCCTGCGTCCACTCATATCCCGCCGTCTCCGCCAGGCTGTCCCGATACGCCTCGTTGAACAGCACGGCGCGGCACTCCTGCTGCCGCAGCGCATCCGCCAGCGCAAACAAATCGGCGTACTCCGTGACGGCGGGCACCGCTCCCAGCCCCTCCTCCAGCCGCAGCAGCGCCTGTTCCTGTCTCTCCCAGTCCGCGTCGCTGCGGGTGACGCCATAGGGGTAGCCGGCCGTGTCGCCGATCGTCTGCGCGGCGTCCTCCTGCAGCACATAGACGGCATAGACGCTCTGTGTCTCCTCCGGGGATGTCACCCGATCGAGTGTGTCCTTCAGGATTCGGGTGTAATAGATCGCCACCCCCGCGGCAGCCACGGCGATGGCCGCCATCACCGCCAGCACGATCCACACAATACGTTTGGCCCGTCTGCTCATGCTTTTTGCCCTCCCGCCGGCAGCAGCTGTCTGACGATGTCCGCCGGGGTGTCCGCCGTCAGAACGACCGCCGGATGGGCGCGTTCCTCCGGTGTCTGGAACCCGAATCCATAGGTCACCGCCAGGCAGGCGACGCCTGCCTCCTGCGCACCGGCGGCATCGAACACACTGTCCCCGACGAGGATGGTCTCCTCCGGGCGGTTCCCCGTGCGCCGCAGGCAGCGGCGGATCAGATCCGCCTTTGTCTGCCGGTCGTCTCCATCCGCCCCGCACACCGCGTCAAAACAGGCCAGCAGCCCCAGACGCTCGAGAATCTCTGCGGCGAATGCCTCCTTTTTGAGGGTGGCGACCCCGAGCCGCCGGCCGGCCTGCCGCAGCTGCCGCAGCGCGTCGGCGATACCCGCATACGCCGCGGCCTCCCGCTGGCCCTGCCGTGCGTAACAGTCCCGGTACCGCCGCACCGCCTCTGCCGTCTCGGCCTCGTCCAGCCCGCACAGCTCGCGGAATACCCACGGCAGCGGCGCACCGATCGCCCGACGGACAAAGGAATCGCCGCCAAACGGCCGGTTCATCTCCCGCAGCGTCTGCTCATAGGCATGGAAGATCCCCGGATAGGAATCCACCAGGGTGCCGTCCATGTCAAACAGCACACAGTTATACATGGTCCTCCTCCTGTTCATAGACAGAGGGGGTCAAAAACGTCAGCCGCATTTCCGAGGACAGCTCGCGCAGTTGCCGGCGGATGCGGTTTTGTTTTTCGTGTACCTCCGCCTCGTTGACCTTGAGGATCAGCTCCCGGCTGTAGTAGTCGCCGTTGTGCCGCAGATGGAACCCGTCGAAGCCCGCGAGATACACCTCTCTGGCCCCGCACCGCCGCAGCAGCCGGAGCAGCATCAGGCCGGCGTTGTCCGAGACCATGTCGTCGTCGTTGACATAGTTTTCATAGTCCACATACAGCCAGCCCTCCCCGTCCTCCACGGGGATGTTGGAGGTCAAAATCGGCCGCACTTCCTTCAAATAGTGCAGCTCCTGCCCGATGATATCCATCCGCTTGTGGTTGCTGACAAAACAGGCATGCATGCCGAATTTGGGATCTACGAAGTTGACCGAGATCACATACGGCTGTTCGCGTTCCTCAAACGCCAGGATCGTGTCGTACTCGGTGAGAATGCTCTTGCCGGGGGCGAGCAGCAACACCTTTTTGCCGCCTATCAGCCCGGAGATCTCCTCTACCGCTGCGCGGTCGTCGATCTTCCGGCTCTGGAACTGCGTATACAGCCGCTCGATCAGCTGTTTGTCATAGAGAATCCGGTTTTCCCCGGGGATAGACTGGATGATCCGCTCGATATCTTTCATGGTGAGTGTCTGTTTGTTGAGCAGATAGGTCGCGTAATTCGGGTGACAGACGTGGCTCGCCGCAATGTGGTAGGGCATTGTGTATCCCCATTCATGTTCCCTGCGGATCGGCGCGATATATTCGTCATAGATGTCCATCACGAGCGTCACGTCATAGCGGGACTCGATCTTCCGGTTGATATACTGGGTGATGAGCTCGGTCGGCAGGTTGCCGGCGCCCCGCCCCATCCCGTAGACCGAGGAGTCGAGGATCAGCGTGCGCTTGGTCTGAATCTTGCCGAGCACCTGCGCATTGGAGAAGGCCAACTGCAGGTTGTTGTGCCCGTGGAACCCGAGGTGGATATCCGGATGGAGATTCTCGTCAATGAGATAAAACCGGTGGGACACCTCGTTGCGATACATGCTGCCGAGCGTGTCCACAATGTAAAATGCGTACGGGTGCAGCCGGTTCATCCTCTCCACCAGTGAAAGCAGTTCCATATCGCTGTAAAAGACGGTTCCCACCGGCTGCATGAACACCTTGTACCCCTTTTCCATGATGATCCCGGCCCATTCGATCGCCTGATCGATCTCCCGCTTGTGGAAGGTCAGCCGGATCCCGCCGATGCTGCGTCCGTCACAGGGAGCCAGGCGGGAGGGGTCGAGCTCCTTCTCCCCGATCGCGATCATCGCCACAAACAGCGCGTTTCTCTCCCGCCGGGGCAGTACCTCTTCGAGTGCCTCCACCCCCGGGAACAGAGAACAGCCCTCCTCGGTCGGGGAGCCGGTCAGAAATCCGCACTCGATGATGTCGATATGCGCCCGGTCAAGCCGGTCGAGGATAGAGCGGATGGTCTTCTTGCCAAACCGCCAGTCGTTGATATAGCCGCCGTCCCGCAGGGTACAGTCCAAAACCTGAATGCTCACAGCACGATCTCTCCTCTCTCGAGCCTGTCCCTCACCACGGCCCGCACAAACTCCAGATCCTTCGGCGTGTCCACCGAGAGGGTGCGCGTCTCCACCGGAATCATCCTAAGGGGCTTGCCGTTTTCGACAAACCGCAGTTCGTTGATGTCCTCCACCGCCTCGATCGGCCCCTTCTCCGTCTGCGCGAAAAAGCGCAGCGCTTCGGGAGAATAGGCCAGTACCCCGAGATGCTTATAATAGTCGAATGCGAGGCTCGCCTTCGGGTGCGGGATCGGACTGCGGGAGAAAAACAGCGCATGGCCCTGCCGGTCGGTGACCACCTTGATGTTGGTCTCGTCCACCGCCTCGGCCGGCGTGTGGATCTTCGTCATCAGGTTGGCTGCGAAAAAGCCCTCCGGCGTTTCCGGGATCACCCGCTCGACCACCGCCGGGTCGATCAGTGGCTCGTCCCCGTTGACACAGACATAGACGTCCGCCGGGATTTTCCCCGCCACCTCGTACAGCCGCTCGGTGCTGGTGCGGTGGGCTTCCGAGGTCATGACGCAGGCAAGCCCATACTGTTCGCACACCTTCCGGATCTCCCCGCTGTCCGTCGCCACATACACGTTTTCAATCCGTTGGGACCGGCTGACCTGGGTATATACCCACCAGATCATCGGCCGGCCGCAGATGTCGGCCAGGGGCTTCCCCAAAAACCGGCTCGATCCATAGCGCGCGGGAATCACCGCCACCGTTTTCATCTCGTTTTCCTCCTTCTCCGGAACAGATTCATCAGCGCCCGCAGCGGCCGGGTGATTTTCCAGCTGGTGGATTGCTCATAGGTGTCCACCACCTCCTGTACCCGCCGGTCGATCTCCCGCTGTACCGTGTCGGGCAGCGCGCCGGCGGGTGGCGGTGGGGCCGCTTTGGCCGGGGTCGGGTGCTTGGTGTTGCGCTCTTTTTTATAGAGGTTCCAGTTTTCGAGCAGCCGGTCGGACCAGAGCTTGAGCACCTTGTCACTCACCAGCTCATACCCCTCCGGTACCGGCGCGACCACCTGCTTGCAGCAGTTCTCCCCGTCCTGCATGTCGTAGGCCAGCACGCTCGGCAGGTATACCTGCACCTCTTTTTTCAAAAGCTGGCTCCGGCCGTTGACCTTCAGTCCAAAATGCAGTACCAGCAGGTCGCACAGGCGATCCTTCAGCGGCAGGAAGGCCCGGTTGAAAATGGAATCCCGCTCATAGGAGTCGAGCAGCGCCCGGATGACATAGTGCCCGGGCAGGGCGCCAAAGCAGCCCGCCGTCAGCTCCTCACTGTCCTCAAACCCGAAGAACACCCGGTTCAACCGGAGCTTTTTCAGTTGCAGAGAGGGATAGCTGTCCGGTCCAAGGACAATGCCGCCCCCCTCATGGAGAAGGCGCAGCGCCGCGTATTCCGCCGCAAACAGTTCCCTCCCCTCGCAGAGCGCCTGCCGCACGGTCTCGGGGAGGCTGTCGGGCGGCAGACAGGTGACGTCCGCCTGCACGCACCGCGCGCGGGGGAAATCCGCCAGCCGCTCTGCCCCCTCCTGCCCGGTCCTGCCGGTGTCCGGCAGGAGGATGAATCTCTCGGGGATGACCGGATGGTCCAGAAATTCCAACAGGTTACGGATTTTGCCGTCCTTTTCGATATAGGGATTGAGCCGGAAGTCCGCCTCATACTCGCGCAGCAGTTCGATAAAATCCGCCTGGAACAGCACCCGCGACTGCAGCATGTTCCAATAGAGCTGCTTGGCCGCGTTGTACACGACCTCTTCCCGGTAGCGGGGGTCGCTGCGGTCCAGAAAATCCCGGAACGCCTGCACGAGATCCACCATCTGCCCTTTCAGAGTGGTCGAGATCGTGTTCGCCCGCCGGTAATAGAGGTAAAACGGCTGCGGGACATACCCGATGTGCGGGTACCGCGTAATCAGCGCCGGGATCAGCGCGATGTCCTCAAACAGCATCTTCTCATAGCGGTTCTCCTGCCAGATGGAGCGCCGGTACAGCTTGTTCACGCTGTAGGTGATGTTGTTTCCGTGGAGCAGATAGTCGGCCAGATCCACCGGCTCGCCCGTGTAGGTCGAGACCACGCTGCTGCGCCCCTCCTCGACATACACGATCTTCACGTCGCACATCACGATATCGTAGTCCGCTTCCTTCGCCTTCCGATAGAGCGTCTCGTACATCTCCGGCTCCACCGTGTCGTCCGAGTCGAGGAAGGCCACATACTCCCCGGCAGCCGCCTCGACACCGGTGTTGCGCGCCATGCCGAGCCCCTCGTTTTCCTTGTGGATCACGCGCACCAGCTCCGGGTATTCGCGGGCGTACCGGTCGCAGATGGCGGGGGACGCGTCCTCGCTGCCGTCGTCCACCAGGATGATCTCCTTCTCCTCCAGCGTCTGCTGCAGGACCGAATCGACCGCCCGCTCCAGGTACTCCTCTACCTGATAGACCGGAATGATGACCGAAACCTTAATCTCCGTTTGCATGGTGCCCTCCCAGATAGTGCAGAATGCTCCTCAGCTCGTAAACCGTCTTCGGCACATAATAGTTCTCCCCCGCGAACTGCCGCTGGAAGGCACGCAGGTATCGCCGCAGCACCGCGTCCTCCTGCCACAGGACCTTGCCCTCAAACAGCTCGTACAGCATCACGGTCGGCAGGTCCAGACCGAACACCAGCCGCCCGGTCAGCGCCGCGTTGGAGCAGACGGTGAGCACCGTTTTCCCCCGCACGTCCCCGTTGAGCAGCAGCAGCTCCCAGGGGGATCGGTCGGTATACCGCCGCGTCAGCCCCAGCCGCAGCGGGACATTCTCCGGGTTGCGCGGGTGCGGCTTGACGATAAACTGCGAGGGCCCCACCGCCTGCCGGCACTCCCGCATCAGGTCGATGTCGTTGGTGCGCAGCCTGTCCGCGCGGAAGGACTGCTCCAGAAAGATAAACGGCGCGCCCTCCTGCGGCGGACGGTAGTCAAAAATGTAGTTCAGTCTCTCCCGCAGCTGCGTGTCGCTTTGGTCGATCTTGGGCAGCGCCCGGTTGCAAATGGCGTCCCCCCGCATCGCCAGGCGCGGCTGATAGAGCAGTGCGGTGCGCACCCTGTCCGCGATGGCGCTGCCCTTGGGGTGCCGGTTGACCGCGGCCCGGTCCTCCCGCAGATAGTGGATCACATAGGAGGAAAACCCGTCCTCATACCAGACAAATTCACAGGCCGGGCCGAGCCGGCAGGCGAGCATGCGGGTGAAGGTGTCGAAATTTGCAAAATATACTTTCTCATAGTCGGCAAGCTCCTCGGCCAGCACCCAGCGGAAGATCCGGTCGATCTGGTCATAGCCCTCGGAGATCTCCTCCGGTTTTCCCACGGTATACTTCCGGTTGAGCTCCGCCGTCCGGGCCAGGATCACCCGGTCGAACGCTCCGATCTCCCGCACCCGCCCGGCGTAGTCCTGCTGATGCGGGAGGACATCCGTGAGAATCAGATCGGCCGTCCGGCCGTGAAGCAGCGTGTGCCGCAGGTTCACCGCCGTCAGCAGCTGGTAGACGGAATTGACAATGAGTAAGTCCCTGTCAGTGTGCATAGAAGTCCCTGCCTATCTGTCGGATGAGGAAATGTTCCCTCAGATTTTCACAGCCAGTGGAATTCACCGTGTAGATGACGGGCGGCCTGTGCCGAAACACATAGGGGAGCAGCTCGGCGGGAAACGTCTCCCGGATCACGGCGGCATCCGGAAAGATCCCGGTATAGCACAGCGTGTCGTCCGGATGCGCTTTGATCAGCAGCCGGATCCCCCGCAGCGGCCCGTCCCGCAGCCGCTCATACAGCCGCCGCTGCTCCGCCTCGGTCATGCGGCCGAGCCCGGCGAAATGCTGGGTGAGCAGGATGGCGTCCTCCCCGCCGCGCAGCCGCCGCCGCAGGAAAAAGCGGACCAGTCGCCGGCGCGCGCGTGCCGGCAGCGCCTCGAGCGCCCTCTCCACCGAAAAATCCTCGTATCGCTCTCCCGAGACGTCGATCGTCTGGGCCCGTTTGAGGCAGAGGATCCGGCGGATACAGGGGTTTTGCCCGTCGAACAGCCCGTGCCGCCGCGCGATCTGCGCATGCTGCGGGAACCGCCGGCTCAGCGTCTCATAGAGCTCGTCCGCCCGGCTGAGCATCCCCGCCGCGTCCTCCCAAAACACGAAGGGCACCCGGCGGTCGAGCAGATACAGGGAAAAGTAGAAATGTGCGCCCGCCACATAGATGTCGGAAAAGGCGGTGATCGCGTGGGGAACCAGCCGGCCATACCACCACGCGACGTCCTCGAGCACCCCCTGTTCCTCCCCGTGCCGGATCCGGAGATAGGGGAACAGATAGACCTCCTCAAAGAATCCGCCGGAGCGGAGTTTGCGGTACTGCGGATACTTTTGCGTGATGAAGTCCGGCAATAGCAGTACCGCGCGGTCGCGCGCATGATAGAGTCGGCGGTGCAGCATGACCTCCAGCAGCTGGTAGGAGCTCACCGCGTGGTACAGCACCAGCCGCGGTGCGTCAGCCGATGTGCATGTCATCCAAAAGCGCCTCCAGACCCTCCCGAAACGGTTTGTTTCTGCGGCTGCCCACGCTGATCATCGGGGCATAGGCATCCCGGCCGCTGACCGGGATCTCCTGCCCGATCCGCTGCTCCAGCTCCCAAAACCGCCGGACAAAATCGAGGATCCCCCGGTGGATCTCGCGTATCCGGTCGGCATGCGGCGGCGGATCCTTCAGGCGGGGGACGGCGCGGCCGTCCCCGTCCGGATAAAAGCCCAAAAGGCTCCCCTCCGGCGCGCCGAGCAGCAGCTCCCAGTACAGATTGTGGCGGTCGGCCGGGTCGTGCAGCTTCCACAGGTCGCGGTTTTCCCGCTGGGAATAGAGATAGCTGGACAGCCGTCCGCCAAACAGGAAGGGCTCGGACATGTCCTCCCCCGGGCCGCGCTCGGCCTGCGTCCCGGCCAGCAGGCCGGTGATCTCGCAGGGGATCTCCCAGAGTTCCCGCGCAGCGTGTGCCAGCATCACCGCCCCGCTGCCGGCCCAGCCGACGTCCACTGCCGCCGCGCGGCGGCACCCGCGCAGCAGCTCGCGGTAATAGATGCCGGCGGCCTCCCGCTGTTTTTCATAGCTGTGTTCCACCTCTTCCCAGTGGTCTTGCAGATAGCTTTTGACTTCCCCGGCGGTTTTATACGTCAGCGGGGTGTCCGGATCGGCTTTTATCGCCCGGCAGAGCGGCGGCAGCAGGTGCGGCAGCTCCATCGCCTCCAGCGCCCGGCGCAGCGGGATCCTCCCATCGGCCTTGTGAAAGAGGAACCGCCGGAAATACTCCTGCCTGTAGTACCCCGCCGTCAGCTTGACCGCCGCCAGCCGCGACCAGTAGGCATAGACGGTGCTGCCGGCCTCGTCCGGATACAGCAGCCGGTAGGCCCGCAGCAATACCGCCCCGTCGCGCGACAAAAACAGCAGCTTTTCCATATCGTGTTCCCGTGCGTACCGGTGGATGAAGCGGCAGTACCCGGTCACGAACAGCCCGCCGTACACAAAGCCGTACTCATATTCCCGGGAATACACGGTCAGCCCGTTGTGCAGCTGCGCGTTGACCAGTCCCCGATAGAGGCTGCCGGTGACGGCCGAGAGGTCCTCCGCCCGGTACCGGCCGCCGAGCGACTGTACCGGCGCGTACCAGAAGGGCACAATCCCGTGCCGCCGCGCCTGCCGGACGTCCGACTGTTCGTTGTCCCCCACGTGGGCGATGGTGTGCTCCTGTCCGACCGCCTTTCGCAGCACCTCGTACAGCCCGCCATCCCCTTTGGACACGCCATAGTCGCACGAGACGAAACTGTCCTCCCACTCTCCGTAGCCGTTTGTCGACAGCAGCTCCCGGATCCGGTCCGCCCCGAGATACATGTCCGACACCGCGGCCAGCGGTCTGCCCCGCCGCCGCAGCTCCCGCACCACCCGGAGCATATAGGGATTGGCAAAGCAGCATTTCTTCTCGCAGTCCCACTCCGTCTGCATGCCCCGCTCGCACGGGATACCGGTCTGACGCTCCATCTCCTCCCAGATCTCCCGCAGCGTCACCTCATATGTCCCGCGTTCCCGATACGTTTTTTGCCGGGCGCGCTCTTCGCATTCGATCCGGGTGTGCCGGAAATCCGGGTATTCCAGCGCGATCCCCACCAGGTAAAAGAGGTCTGTCGGATGGGAGAAGGGACGCAGCAGCAGCGTGTCGAACACGTCGAACGACACGACGTCATATTCTGCCAGCCGGGCCGCAAACGCCTCCGGCGCCTCCCGCCGCGACAGGGAGGACTCGCTGCCGCCGCTGTACAGAGTCTTCTCCTCCCACACAACGGTCCGCACAGGCTGCCGGAGGCTGCGGCGAAACAGCAGGTAGTACTGCGCGTTCCACCACAGCAGGCACAGCGCCGCTCTCACCCGGCCGCCGTGCCGGCGGCGCAGCCGGAGATACCGGTCCCGGATCCCCGGCACCCGATCCACCAGCAGCCGGTACAGCCATTCTCTCATTTCCCTACACCTTTCTCAGCTTTTCGTAGGCCTCGCACACGTCCTTCGGGTCGCCGACCGCCCGCAGCCGTCCCTTCTCGATCCACACGGCCTTTGTACACAGGCTGCGGATCACCGAAGGGGTATGGGACACGATCAGCACGGTGGAGCCGCCGGTGATCATCTGCCGTATTTTGGCCTCGCTCTTTTTGCGGAAGAACAGGTCCCCCACGCTGAGCACCTCGTCGAGAATCAGGATCTCGGGGGTATCGCGGGCGGTGGCGATGGCAAATCCCAGCCGCGAGACCATGCCGGAGGAATAGTTGCGCACCTTCTCCTCCATAAAGCCCTCCAGCTCCGCAAAACGGACGATCTCCTCGTACTTGCCGTCGATGAACGCCTTCGTGTAGCCGATGATCGCACCGCTCAGATAGACATTCTCCCGCCCGGTCAACTCGGGGTCGAACCCGGTGCCGAGGGTGAGCAGCTGTACCTTGCGGCGGTCCACCCACACCCGTCCGCGGGTGGGGAGCATCGCGCCGGAGATGATCTTGAGCAGCGTGCTCTTGCCCGACCCGTTGGTGCCGACAATCCCCATCACCGCGCCCTTTTCCACCGAAAAGCTCACGTCGTCCAGCGCCCGGAACGTCTCATACCGGTGCTGCCGGCGCAGGGTGCGCACGACCAGCTCCTTCAAGCTGGTCGCCTCGTCCTTTGCCCGGCGGAACTCCATGGTCACATTTTGTACAACAATATCCGTTCCCTCCGGCAGCAGCGAAAGCTGCCGCCCGGTTTGACTGCGTTTTGACGGCATTTCCAGTCCTCCCTGACTCACAGCCTCTGTATGATCCGGCTGCGGTTTGCCCGGAACACAAAATAACCGGCCAGACACGCGCCCACCCCCCACAGCACCATCTGCGCACCCTCGGTAAGAGTCGGCAGCTGGCCGTACATCACGGCTTTCCGCAGGCAGTGGATGTAGATAAACAGCGGATTGTGCTCGATTGCCACCCGGATCCAGCCCTGCAGCTGCTCCACCGGGTAGAAGATCGCCGAGCAGTACATCCACAGGGTCAGGATCACGGTATACAGGTGCCTGACATCCCCGAAGAACACGTATGCCGTCGCGAGCACATACGACAGCCCGAGCGAGAACAGCAGCAGGCACAGCAGGATCCCCGGTGAGAGCAGCATGGTCCATTTCGGCGCCACCCGGAACACCGCCAGCATCACCGCATAGGCGATCAGGGAATACAGAAGGTTGATAAGCGCGGTGTAGACCCGTGTCAGGATGAACAGGTCCATCGGGAATTTCACCTTCAGCAGCAGCGGCTTGTTATCGACCAAAGTGGTCATCGCGGCGGTCGTCGCGCTCGTAAACGTCTGCCACAGGATGTAACCGGTCAGGTAGTAGATCGGATAGTTTTCGATCGAGCGGCGGAACAGCTGGGAGAAGATCAGGGACAGCACCGCCATGGACAGCAGCGGGTTGAGCACGCTCCACACGATCCCGAGATACGAGCGCGCATACCGGCGCTTGAGCTCCCGCGCCGTCAGCTGCCGGATCACAAAGGCATATTGTCCGCGGGGACGCGGTTCAGCCATTTCGGAATTCCCCCTCTCTGATTCGCCGGTAACGGAGCTGTTTGCGGGCGTGCAGCAGGTATTTATAGAGCGTATATTGCCGCAGGTGCCGGCGGACGGCGCCGCCCTGTAAAACGGCGCTGCCCTCAAACCAGGCGCTCTCCCGCGCCCCGCCGTCCCGGGAGAGCGCCAGAGACAGCAGCTTGGGAAGCGGGTGGTGCGCCCGCAGTTCCCGTCTGGACAGGGGCGCCGCGATCGGCCGGTCTCCCCGCTCGAGCACGTCGTCCGAAAAGGGCAGGACGCCAAATGCAGCGGCCTCGGCATCCGTCGGTGTACACATCAACACCCGCAGCAGCCGGCACGCCGTCTCCCGGTCGCGGGAGAGCGCTTCCTCGGCCCTCAGGGCGCCCTGCCGCTCCGCAAGCCGCCGGATATACGGCAGCAGCAGCCCTTCCAGCCGCTCGTTCCACTCCCGGCGTCCCTGCCCGATCTCTTCATACACCGGTACATACCGTTCCCCCTCCTGCCGGTAGGACACCGTCATCCCGTGGGGCGCCGAGAAGACCGCTTCAAACAGGTTGTTGTTGAAATATACCTTTCTGTGCAGCGGGCCCTCCGGCCCGAAAGCGTACCCGTGATACGCCCGGCGGGGCGCACCCGCAGGCAGCTCGTAGAGCCCCCAGTAATATCCCGAGAGCGGCCGTACGCGCCCCAGCCGCCGGAGGAGCTGCCCCAGCGTCTGCTGCATCGAGCCCACCCAGCCGCTGTCCACCAGCGCGTCTTGCACGTCGTCTAACAGCCCCTCCTGCCTCATATAGCCCGCAAGCCCCGGCAGCGCCGCTCTCGAGTGCCGGTCCATGTAGTCGCAAAACAGTTGGCACCCGCGCAGCCGGCGGCGGATCTCCGGCAGGCTCGCATACGGCAGCACTGCGTCCGGAGAAACCGGCAGCTGCAGCCGCTGCCATACCGCCTCCCGCTCCTCTTGTGTCAGGCCCGCCCGGCGCAGAATCCTGTCCGGCGTGACGGCGATCCCGCTGCGGCACACATACGCGAGCGCCGCCTCCCGGTTGAGATGAAAGAGCGGCAGGCGCACCGAGTATCGCGAGCAGCTGAGATACCGGCACTCGAGCGGCAGGTGCCGCCTCTCACACAGGATCCGCGCCGCCTGAAAGGGAAAATAGCCGTCCCGCGCCAGGAAATACAGCCGCCGCACACCGGCGCCGAGCGCCTTTTGAAGCACCCACTCCGTAAACGCGCCGAGCGCCGGCGCCCACACGTGCGTCGCCGCCAGCTCCACCGCGTCCCGCGGGCATGGCAGCATATGCACCGTCCGATACATCTCCGGGCTGTTCCCCAGGATCCGCCCGTACT
>DXWE01000029.1:9569-14311 GCA_019417045.1 Oscillospiraceae bacterium | reverse complement strand
GCCGCGCAGATTGCGCGCCAGGCCAAGGTGCGCGGCTCCAACGAGCCGTTTGCCGTGGTGTTCGCCGCGATGGGGATCACCTTTGAGGAATCCGAATTTTTTATCCGCGACTTTCAGCGCACCGGCGCCATTGACCGGGCGGTGCTGTTCATCAACCTGGCCAACGACCCGGCGGTGGAGCGGATCGCCACTCCGCGCATGGCGATCACCTGCGCGGAATACCTCGCTTACGAGCTCGGGATGCACGTGCTCGTGCTGCTCACGGATATCACCAATTACGCGGAGGCGCTACGCGAGGTGTCGGCGGCGCGCAAGGAGGTGCCCGGCCGCCGCGGCTATCCGGGTTACCTCTATACCAACCTCGCCTCCCTCTATGAGCGCGCGGGCCGGATCAGCGGCAAACCCGGGTCCATCACGCAGATTCCGATCGTCTCCATGCCGGAGGACGACAAGACCCACCCGATCCCCGACCTGACGGGATATATCACGGAGGGGCAGATCATCCTCTCCCGGGAACTGTACCTGAAGGGGATCCGCCCGCCGATCGACGTACTCCCCTCCCTGTCCCGGCTCAAGGACAAGGGGATCGGCAAGGGCAAGACCCGGGAGGATCACGCGGACACGATGAACCAGCTGTTCTCGGCCTATGCCCGCGGCAAGGAGGCAAAGGAGCTGTCGGTCATCCTCGGCGAATCCGCACTGTCCGATATGGATAAGCTGTACGCCCAGTTTGCGGACGCGTTTGAGTCGGAATATGTCTCGCAGGGATACGACACCGACCGCTCGATCGAGGAGACGCTGGATCTCGGCTGGAAGCTGCTCTCAATCCTGCCCCGCAGCGAGTTAAAACGGATTCGCACCGCGTATCTCGACACCTATCTGCCAAAGGCGGCGCCCGAAGCGGACGAAGACGAGGTGGACTGAATGGCCAAGCAGATCAATCCCACCCGCATGGAGCTCAGCCGGCTGAAAAAGCGGCTGCAGACCGCTACCCGCGGGCACAAGCTGCTCAAGGACAAGCAGGACGAGATGGCGCGGCAGTTTCTGATCTATATTCGCCGGAACCGGGAGCTGCGGCTCCAGGTGGAACACCGGTTGGAGGACGCCATGCGCCGCATTGCCGCCGCCGGCGCCCGCATGGGTCCCCAGGCGGTGGAGGAGGCGCTGCTCGTGCCCGCCCGCGCGGCGGAAATCACCGTTGGGCTGAAAAATATCATGAGCGTCAACGTGCCGACGCTGCACATCTCTGTCGGCGCACAGGCGGCAGAGCTGCCGTATGGATTCGCGTTCACCTCGGGAGAGCTGGACGGGGCGGTGCTCGCGCTGTCCGACCTGTTGCCGGATCTGCTCGAGCTCGCAGAGGTGGAAAAGGCGTGCGACATGCTCGCCGACGAGATGGAGAAGACCCGCCGGCGGGTCAACGCGCTCGAATATGTGATGATCCCGGAGATGCAGGAGAACATCCGGTATATCACCATGAAACTGGAGGACACGGAACGGGGGAATATCACCCGACTGATGAAAGTAAAGGAAATGATGGCGGGGGATGCCGGTTGACCTGCGGGGCGGCCAGGCGTCTGCTCTGCCTGACGGAAGGGGAGAACCAGAATCATGCGATTTCAATATCTGGGCACGGCGGCGGCCGAGGGGTTTCCCGCCATGTTCTGCAACTGCGAGAGCTGCAAGCGGGCACGGGCGGCGGGCGGCAAGAGCCTGCGCACCCGCTCGCAGGCGGTGATCGACAACCGGCTGCTGATCGATTTTCCGGCGGACACGTGTATCCACGTGATGCGGGATCACATCCCGCTCCACGCGATCCACACCTGTCTGATTACCCACAGCCACAGTGACCATCTGTATGCGCCCGATCTTGAAATGCGGCACACCCCCTATGCCCAGCTGTCCGACCCGGCGCCGCTGACGCTGTACAGCACGCTCGAGGCCGGCAGAAGTATCGACGAGGTCATCCGTACCAACGGTCTGGCGCGTGAACAACGGGTATTCCATCAGACCGTCACGCCGTTTGTTTCCTTTCAGGCGGACGGATACACCATCACGCCGCTGCCGGCCAACCACGCCCCGGAGACCGGGCCGGTGATCTACGCGATCACGGACGGCGACAAAACCGTGTTGTATGCCCACGATACCGGCTGGTTCCCGGACGAGACATGGCGCTGGCTGCGGGGGAACCATCCGCATTTTGACCTGGTATCGCTCGACTGCACGGGCGGCACGCTGCCCGGCTGGATCCACCGGCACATGTCGCTCGACACGAACATACGGGTACGCGACCAGCTGCGCGCCTTCGGCTGTGTGGACGAGACCACGCGCGTCGTTTTAAATCACTTCTCCCACAATGTGGGCGCGGGCCTGCTGTACGAGGAAATGGCCGAGGCGGCCGCTGCCTGCGGGATGGAGGTCTCGTATGACGGCCTGGTCATCCAGCTATAATGACCCCTATCAGCCACAGCCCGGCTGTGGCTCTTTTTCTTGTAACCGTACTCTTGCCATCACAGCCGAAAGGAGACCCGTATGCCCTCTGCCATATCCGCTCTTCTCTCCCCCGTGCGCGCAGCGGTCGATCGATACCATATGATTTCCCCGGGCGACCGGATCGCGGTCGGCGTGTCCGGCGGCAAGGACAGCGTGGCGCTGCTCGCAGCACTGGTTGGCCTGCGCCGGTTTTATCCGGCCCCGTTCACCCTGACAGCCATCACGCTCGACCCCTGCTTTGAGGGCCGCGAAACGGACTTCGCCCCGATTGCCGAACAGTGCCGCGAGTGGGAGATCCCCTATGTGATCAAACGCACCCACCTGTGGGAGACCGTATTCGTGGAACGGCAGGAGCAAAATCCCTGTAGTCTGTGTTCCCGCATGCGGCGGGGCGCGCTGCACAAAGCGGCGGTGGAGGCCGGCTGCAATGTGGTGGCGCTCGGACACCATGAGGACGACGCTGCGGAGACCTTTTTGATGAACCTGTTTTCGGGCGGCACGCTCGGCTGCTTTTCTCCGAAAACCGTGCTCGACCGGCGGGGCCTGCTGCTCATCCGACCCCTCCTGTTTGTCCGGGAGGCCGCCATCGCGACCGCCGTGCGGCAGGAGGGTCTGCCGGTGGTGAAATCCCGCTGTCCGGCGGACGGCCACACCCACCGGCAGCGGGCAAAAGAGCTGCTGGCAACCCTCTCCTCCACCTACGGCCCGCTGAGCGGCAGAATCACCGGTGCGATGCAACGGGCCCATCTCAGTGGATGGTAGAGGCTGTATTGCCATGGAGAAAATCCTTATTTTTGTATATTTTTAATAATTTAAACAATGAATTTCGGCGGTTTCGAAGAATTGTTTGGCAATTCTCTATAACTTCTTGCAATATTTCGACATATACTATATACTAGAGAGTATTCCCAAAAAAGGAGTGTTGTCAGGTGCCTGAAAGTGTACGCCCCCAAAAAACACAGGCGTCGGGCCTGTCCAAGGAGATCGCCAACAAACTGCTCAGCAGTTTTTCGGTGCTGCCGGAAAACGCGACCAACGAGCATTTCTATAACGCGCTGGTACTGGTCCTGCGCGACCGGATGCGCGCACGGCGTGTCGAATATATTGGCAAAACGCGGGAACAGCAGTCCAAACAGGTATATTATCTCTGTATGGAGTTCCTGATGGGCCGGTCGCTGAAAAACACGCTGTACAACCTGAATCTGATCGAGGAGGCGCGGCAGGCGCTGCTCGCTTTCGACGTGAAACTCGACGCCCTGTATGAGCTGGAGCCGGACGCCGGGCTCGGCAACGGCGGGCTCGGTCGGCTGGCCGCCTGCTTTTTGGACGCTCTCGCCACCGCCTCCATCCCCGCCATCGGGTATTCCCTGCTCTATGAATACGGCATCTTCCGCCAGAAACTGGTGGACGGCTGGCAGACCGAGCTGCCGGACTTCTGGCTGCCCGGTGGGGAGAGCTGGCTGCTGCCCCGGCCGGAGCTGGCGAAGACCGTACGATTCAACGGCCATGTGCGGGAATGGTGGGACAGTGACTACCACCATGTGGAACATGAGGACGCCACCGTGGTCATCGCACAGGCGTACGACCTGATGGTGGCGGGAAAGGACGGCAAAGGGATCTCCACCCTGCGGCTGTGGCGGTCGACCGCTCCCGGCATGGACATGTCGCTGTTCAACCAGGGCGAATACATGCGCGCCATGGAGCAGAAGGCGATGGCGGAGGTCATCACCCAGGTGCTCTACCCGGCGGACAACCATCGCGAGGGCAAATCCCTGCGCCTGTCGCAGCAGTATTTCCTCGTGTCCGCCTCGATACAGGACATCGTGCAGCGCCATCTGGAGCAGTACGGCACGATGGACAATTTCCCGGATATGGCCGCGATTCACATCAACGACACCCACCCGACGCTCGCGATCCCCGAGCTGATGCGCATCCTGCTCGACGAGTGCGGCTACGGCTGGGAGCCGGCGTGGGACATCGTCTGCCGCACGGTGGCGTATACCAACCACACGGTGATGGCGGAAGCGCTCGAGTGCTGGCCGGAGGACCTGTTCAAAGAGAGGCTGCCGCGGATCTACCAGATCGTGCAGGAGATCAACCGCCGCTTCAGCGAGCAGATGATGGCGGCGACAGGCGGCGACCACGAAAAGGTCGGCCGGATGGCGATCATCAGTTATGGGCTCATCAAAATGGCAAATCTGTGCGTCGCCGCGTCCCACAGGGTCAACGGCGTGTCGCGGCTGCACAGC
>DXWE01000029.1:3224-9559 GCA_019417045.1 Oscillospiraceae bacterium | reverse complement strand
ACAGCGAGATCGTAAAAACCGAGGTGTTCCCGGATGCCTATTCGGTCATGCCGGAGAAGTTCACCAACGTCACAAACGGCATCGCTCACCGGCGATGGCTGTGCCAGGCCAACCCCGCGCTCGCCACATTCATCGCCGACAAGATTGGCGACGGGTTTGTGCTTGACGCCGCTCAGCTTGCCAAGCTCAAGCCCTTTGCGGACGACAGCGCCGCGCGCATGGACTTTCTCGCGGTCAAGCAGCAGAATAAAGAGCGGTTTGCCGAATACGTCCGGCAGACGACCGGGATCGTCATCGACCCGCAGTCGCTGTTTGACGTGCAGGTCAAACGGCTGCACGAATATAAGCGGCAGCACCTGAACGCCCTGCACATTCTGGACACCTATCTCGATTTGAAGGAAAACCCGAACCAGGATTTCGTACCGCGTACCTATCTGTTCGGCGCCAAATCCGCGCCGGGCTATTTCCTCGCCAAGGAGATCATCCGGTTTATCTGCCTGCTGGCCAAAGAGATCGATAATGACCCGGCCATGCGGGACAAACTGAAGGTGGTGTATCTCGAGGACTACCGCGTGACGCTCGCGGAATTGCTGATGCCGAGCGCGGATATCAGCGAGCAGATCTCGCTGGCCGGGACCGAGGCGAGCGGCACCGGCAACATGAAGCTGATGATGAACGGCGCGGTGACTCTCGGCACGCTGGATGGGGCAAATGTGGAGATCCGCGACGCGGTGGGCGAGGAGAACATGTTCCTGTTCGGCATGACTGCCGACGAGGTGGCTGCCCGCAAACAGGCCGGGTATCACCCGCAGGCTCTCTACACCGAAAATCCCCGCCTGCACCGCGCGATCGACTATATGTATCACGGGTTTGGCGGCCGGACCTATGGAGAAATCGCCGGGTCACTCACCTCAAAGGATCCCTATATGGTGCTCGCGGACTTCGAGGACTATCGCCGCGCACAACGCGAATCGGCCGAACGCTACCGCAACCGGGAGGAATGGGCGCGTATGGCGCTGCTCAATACCGCCTGCAGCGGGGATTTCTCGGCGGACCGCGCGATCCGCGACTATTCCGATCGGATCTGGCACTGCCGGCCGATCAAGTGACGATTGCCCCGGTCCACACTTCCCTTGTTATCGCCCCGGACAGAGGCCCGCTTCCGGTCCCGCGTCGCTTTTCGGCGTCTGGGCCGGGATCGCAGGCGTTGCCAGCGCCTCCTCGCTCTGATCCATTTCTGATCCGTTCCTATTCTGCGCACCGTCACATTGGCGGTGCGCTTTTTTTGTTTCAAAAATATGAACGAAAACCGCAAAAATTGTGTCCGGCATGTGAAGGATTTGGAAACATTAGCACTCTCCTCTTGACAGTGCTAATTCCGTGTAGTAGACTGTAAGCGTACCCGGAAAGAGGATCCCAAACGGATCCAAATGAATAGGCACAAAATAGAATTCGACAGGAGGAATGACTTATGTTGCCTAGCATTTTTGGGGAGAATTTGTTTGATGATTGGTTTGCGTTTCCGTCAGAGAGAAGCCTGTTCGGCGAGCATGATCCGCTGTATGGCAAGCACGGCAAGCACCTGATGCGCACAGATGTGCGTGAGACGGATTCCACCTATGAGGTGGACGTTGACCTGCCCGGCTTCAAGAAAGAGGAGATCAAAGCCCGTGTGGACGACGGGTATCTGACCATCACCGCCTCCAAGGGGCTGGAAAAGGACGAGAAGGACAAGAAGGGCCATTACATCCGCAAGGAGCGGTACGCCGGCCAGTGCAGCCGTAGCTTTTATGTGGGCGAGGGCGTCACGCAGGAGGAGATCCACGCGAAGTACGAGGACGGGATCCTGAAGTTGTCCATTCCGAAGAAGCCGAACCAGCTGCCGGAGTCCCATCGCTACATTGCCATAGAAGGATGACTCCTTTCACCGGCCGGACGCCACAGGGCGTCCGGCCTCAGCTTGTCAAAGAAGTTACGCAATGCGTGACTTCTTTGACAAGCTGCATACGAAAGTGGGGCCAATCGGGTGATTGGTCCCACTTTCGGCCGCCTGATGGCGGCTTTCCTCCGCTTCGCTCGATGCGCAGGGGGAACCCGGATGGTTCCCCCTCCACACCTCCCCTTCCTTTCGTTGCTTTTTTGACAGACTGCGGCCGGACGCCACAGGGCGTCCGGCCTTCTGCTTTGTACCGGACGATTCAACCGTTTTCAGATCTTTTCCCGGCAACACCGTCTCCCTATTCCCGCCCCGGTAATCGGACGAGTCTGTTAAAAGCGGACACATCACGTCGACTTCCCTGGGCGGCGGTACGCCTGTTTCTCTTTTCAAAAAAGTAAAAACGAAAATTTCTCCTGAAAATAGTTGAATAAATTCTGTAAAAAGTGGTTGCGCTCCGGATGAAAAAATATTAAACTTTACCATGTAAGCAAAATCTGGGATGAATTATATCTTTGCAGGAGGTGTTTTTTCAATGTCAAGGAAATTTTTGGCTGTCCTGCTGTCTGTCTGCCTGTTGGCGTCTTTTGCCAGCGGTGTGACAGTCATGGGGGCAGACCCGACGGACGACTCCATCGCCGTCTTCAACGATTTTGAGTCGGCGAATGCAGCGGAACAGATTTCCGCGGGCGCCAACGCCACCGTGGCGTTGGAGACGGAGAAGGTGTACCAGGGCGACCATGCAGTAAAGCTCACCACCACGGGTGAGGGCAATTGGCCGTGGGAGACCAACCGTTGCCTGAACGTGCTGCCCCAGGACGGGGAACTGTTCGACCCCGCCGGGTATGACTACCTGGTGTTCTACTATGCCGACACCGCAGAGACGGCGGCGGATGCCGACGCGCTTGCGGGTGCGGCGACCGTGCGGGTGTACGTGTACGACGAAGACGGCACGTGGTACGGCTCCGAGTGGGTCGGCCAGGGGCTGCAGGCGGACGGCAAGTGGAACAAGGTCATCGTCCCGATGGCAACCCTGAAGCTGCCGGAGGGCAAGAAGATCTCCAAGCTGGTCTTGGGCGAGTGGAACTCCCGCGACTACTACTTTGACAACATCTATTTTGCCAAGGACGACGGCGTTGCAGTCGGCTCCCTGCCGTATAATGATTTTGAATCCGACAGCGCGGCCGATACATTGCAGCCGGGCGCGGATCTGAACGGTTCGATCGCGGAGGATCCGCTGGCTGAAGAGGCTGCCGGCCAGGTCGCAAAGATCGAAAAGACGGCGGACGGCACGGACCATCCGCAGGCCTCCCTCGACGTGCTGCCGGCAGAGGGAACCTCGGTGGATGCCACCGGTTACGGTTACATCCGGTTCCGCCTGCTGGACACGCAGGGGGACAACAGCCTCGCGTTCTTTGTGTTTGACAGCGAGGGCAACCGTCAGAGCAATTTTACCGACTCCATCGCGGCGGAGGGATGCACCGGCAAGGGTGTCAAGAACGAGTGGACAACCGTCGTGATCGACCTGTCCAAGTTCGACGCCTATGATCCCACGGATGTGGCGCGGATCGGCTTTGCCGAGTGGAATCGCGGGACCTATTATATCGATGACATCGAATTTGTCACCTCGCCCTACTCCACCTATGAGCAGCTGGAGAACAAGCTGGCCGAGGCCAAAGAGCTGCTCGCCCAGGGACAGATGTACTGGACCGAGGAGTCCTTCCAGGCTTTCTCCCGCCATGTGAACTGGCTGCTGGGCGACAAGGTCATGTCCGATATTCATGACTACATGATGGAAGAAGCGCAGGCGACTGTGCTGGCGGATCTGACCGCGGTGATGGAGGGGCTCACCGTCGATCCGAAATACCAGTTCACCGATTACACAACCGGTTCGGAGTACGGCGGCTCCTATGGCTTTGCCGCTTCCACCGATGCGGTGATGCGCTACCAGACTTTCTATGCGCATGCTACCGGTACGCTGGAATTTGTGGATGTCATGCTGAAATCCGTCAATGTGGAGGATCAGAGTGACCTGGTCGCGTACCTCTGCACGGTGGAGGAGGACGGGTTCACCCCGAAGGAGCAGATCGCCACCGCCACGGTGAGCAAGGACTCCATCCCGACCAACGAGACGGTCATCACCATCCCGATGACCGCACAGGTGACAAAGGGTACGGCGTACGCGCTCGTCCTGACGCAGGCCGAGCACAACAAGGACGCCTATAGCTGGACCACCTATAAGGGTGTGACCGACCCGAACGGCGAGCTCTATTTCAACAAGATCCAGAGCACCGAGCTGATCGGCGGCCCCATTCAGGATGAGAGTGGCCTTGGCGTCGGGTACCTGAAAGCCTATATCGCGGCGGAGGGCGGCGAAGAGCCGGAACCGGAACCCGAGCCCGAGCCCGATCCGCTGCCCGAGCTGGCGACGGAGGACACGATCTATAATGACTTTGAAGATTCCTCGGCTGAAGACGCTGTTGCGGCGGGCGAGGGCATGACCGTGACGGTCAGCGACGAGGATGTGCACGCGGGTTCTTACGCAGTCAAGCTGGAGAAGACCGCCGAAGGCACGGATCCGCAGTATGCGCTGAACATCCTGCCGCCGTCCGGCAAATCCTCGTTTGACGCAAGCCATTATCGCTATCTCACCTTCTGGGTCAAGGATACGCAGGGCGCCAACAGCCTCGCGCTGTTTATCACCGACGCGACCGGCAAGAGCCAGAGCGGCTGGACCGACGCGCTCAGCGTGGCGGGATTCTCGGGCAACGCGGTCAACAACGAGTGGCACCGCATGGTGATCGACCTGAACAAGTTCGGCGAAGTGGATCTGTCGCAGGTTGCGTCCATCGGTTTCGCCGAGTGGAACAAGGGCACCTATTATATCGACGATATCGCCTTTGTTGTCACCCCGTACACCATCAAAGAGCAGCTTCTCAACCTGTTTGAAGAGGCCGGTAAGATCTACGAAAAGGGCCAGCTGTACTGGACCACCTCCTCGTGGAACGATTTCACGGGTGTCTATGAGCTGGGTGAGACCTATCTGCCCTATCTGGATCTGGTTGGGGACGATATCCTGCAGCAGGTGCTCGATATCGGCAACGAGGCGATGAACGGCCTGACGGTCGACCGGCAGTTTGCGGTGACCGATTACGGCTACAGCTGGAAGAGAGCCGGTGGCTACGGCTTCTCCGCCAGCAGCGACGCGGTCATGCGCTCGCAGACCTTCTACGCGGCGGCGACTGGTACCGTGCAGTATGTCGAAGTGATGATTTCGGCCAACGGTGAGCCGGAGGACGGCAGCGACCTGGTCGCCTACCTGTACAGCCTGGAAGAGGACGGGATCACCCCGAAGGAGCAGCTCGCGACCGCAACGGTCAGCCGGGATTCCATCCCGACGGAGGAGACCGTCATCACCATCCCGATGACCGCGCAGGTGACACAGGGCGAGAAGTACATCGTCCTGCTGACCCAGGAGACCCCGGACACCGACGCCTACAGCTGGATTACCTACCGGTATGTCAGCGATGCGAACGGTTCGCTCGAGTTCCTCAAGTTCAAGGGCACCGATCCGACAACCTGTGAGATCCAGGACGAGAGCAATCTCGGCGTCGGGTATCTGAAGGTGTATATTGAGCAGGAGAGTGTGCCGGAACCCACCTACAAGAGCGAGTGGTACAACAACTTCGAGAGCGCCAACGTCAACGTGCAGGTCGGCTCGGAGGCCACGGGCGATCTCACCAGTGACGAAGCCTACGAGGGCAGCAAGAGCTTCAACCTGAACGTCGCCACCAGCGGCTGGCCGAACAACGCCACCCGGATCGTGTGGGTACTGCCGGACGGCGCAGATTCCTTCGACGCCTCCGAGTACAACTACCTGATCTTCTGGGTGAAGGATACGCAGGGCGCCAACGGCATGGATGTGTACTTCCAGGATGTGAACGGCGGTGCCAAGAACGGCTGGACTTCGGACTCTGCCGTGAAGGGCGAGTGGACGAAGTTTGTCATCGACGTCAGCTCGTACCACAGCGAGATGGATATGTCCCAGCTGCTCGGTATCGGCTTCTCGGAGTACAATGAGGGCGCTTACTATATCGACGCGATCTATTTCGCAAACGATCCGGACGCCCCGATGCCGGAGGGTGGCGAGCCCACCCCGACCTATGAGCCGGGCGATGTGAACCAGGACGGCCTGGTCAACAGCTCCGACGCGCGCATGATCCTGCAGGCGACGGTCGGCTATGTGGAACTCACGTCGAAGCAGGAAGAACTCGCGGATGTCAACGAGGATGGCCTGGTCAACAGCCGTGACGCCCGCTGGGTGCTCCAGCAGGCGGTCTCTGAACCGTAAAGCAAGGACTTTCTCGTAATAGCAACCAGGGAAGGGCCCCCGCCAAAC
>DXWE01000029.1:0-3214 GCA_019417045.1 Oscillospiraceae bacterium | reverse complement strand
AGGCGGGGGCCCTTCTCATCCACCGTATTCCCGGTCATGTCAGTCAAACCCGTTGGGGTTCTGCGTCTGCCAGCGCCAGGTGTCGCGGCACATATCCTCCAGCGATCGCTGCGCCGACCATCCGAGCAGCCGTCTGGCCTTCTCCGGGGAGGAATAACAGGTGGCGATGTCCCCGGCCCGACGGGGTTCGATCGTGTAAGGCACCTTCACGCCGTTGACCCGTTCGAATGTCCGCACGAGATCGAGCACGCTGTAGCCGGTACCGGTGCCGAGATTGATCGCCTCCGGCCCGGTGTGCTCGAGCGCGTATTTCACCGCGGCGACATGGCCGCGTGCAAGATCCACCACATGGATGTAATCCCGCACCCCGGTGCCGTCGGGCGTATCGTAATCGTCCCCAAACACGGCAAGCCTTGGCAGCTTGCCGATCGCCACCTGGGAGATAAACGGCATCAGGTTGTTGGGGATGCCGTTGGGGTCCTCCCCGAGCCGGCCGCTCGGATGTGCGCCGATCGGATTAAAATACCGCAGCAATACCGCCGACCACGCCGGATCGGCCACACACACGTCCTTCAGGATCTCCTCGATCATATATTTGGTGCGGCCATACGGGTTGGTCACCCCGCCGGTGGGCAGATCCTCCCGCAGCGGCGAAGGGTTGTTCATGCCGTATACCGTGGCGGACGAGCTGAAGATCATGCGCTTGCAGCCCGCGTCCTGCATGGCCTCGAGCAGTGTGATCGTGCCGCCGACATTGTTGTCAAAATAGAGCAGCGGCTTTTGCACCGATTCACCCACCGCCTTGAGGCCGGCGAAGTGGATGACCGCCTCGACCCGGTTTTCCCGGAAAATCCGGTCAAGCCCCGCCCTGTCGCGAATATCGCATTCATAAAAGGGAAAGGTTTTCCCGGAGAGCTCCTGCACCCGGCGCAGCGCCTCGGGCTTGGCATTGTAATAGTTGTCGAGCACCACGATCTCATATCCGGCGCTCAGCATCTCCACACAGGTGTGGCTGCCGATATACCCGCATCCGCCGGAAATAAGTATTGCCATTTTCCCACCTCCATTGTATAATATTTTTATTGCTGTCTATAGTATAGGCAAATCTTTGTCTCTTTACAAGGGTGCCTTGTTGCATGGCGAAAAAAATCAGTTAGAGGATGAGATGAATGACCCAAAAAACCTCCCTGGTGATTATGGCGGCCGGACTGGGCAGCCGGTACGGCGGGCTGAAACAGATCACGCCGGTCGGCCCGCACGGGGAAAAACTGATGGAGTATTCGATCTATGACGCGATATCCGCCGGGTTTGACGAGGTGGTATTCGTCATCAAACATGAGATCGACCGGGCATTTCGGGAACAGATCGGAGAGGAACTGGCAAAGCATGTCCCCGTCCGGTATGTGTACCAGGAGCTGGACAACCTGCCCCCCGGTTTTTCCGTCCCGGCCGGCCGCACCAAACCGTGGGGGACCGGCCATGCGGTGCTGTGCTGCCGGGAGGTGCTGGATGGTCCGTTCGCGGTGATCAACGCGGACGACTATTACGGCCGGGAGAGCTACCGGCTGCTGTGGGAATTCCTTCAACAGCAGCCGGATGGGAACCGGCTGCACATGGCGATGGCGGGATATATGCTGCAAAACACCCTGACGGAGAACGGGTACGTCTCCCGCGGGGTGTGCACGGTGGACGCCGGTGGGTATCTCCGTCACGTGGTGGAACGGTCGCACATCGAGCTGCGCGGCGGGCAGGCGATGTTCACGGAGGACGAGGGGGATACCTGGGAGGCCCTGCCGCTCGACAGCCCGGTCTCGATGAACTGCTGGGCGTTCCCGGAGGGGACGCTGGAGCATTTTGAGGCGCTGTTCATCCGGTTTCTCTCCTCTCCGGACTTTCGTCCGGAAAAATCGGAATTCTATCTGCCCTTTGCGGTCAGCAGCCTGATCGAGCAGGGAAAGGCAGATGTGAAAGTGTTGCACACGCCGGACAAATGGTACGGGATGACCTATCCCAAAGACCGGGAGGCGGTTGCAGCAGCGCTCGCGCGCATGACAAATGAGGGCAACTATCCATCCCCTCTGTGGGATTGACCGGGATCAGAGAGGCCGGGGAGAAACAGGAGTTTCTCCCCGGCCTTTTTATCCCGTCCGCCGCAGTGTCGGCTTTTGAAACAGCTTGGCAATGGAACCCGCCATCTTTTGGGCCGCCTCGTATCCCGCCTGCATGCAGGGCACCATCTGGTCAAAGGTCAGCAGCCCGGCCTCCTTCGGCAGCGCCGGCTGCAGCAGCAGCCGCTCCCCCCGGGAGGTGCACGCCTGCAGCCGGTCCTGCATGATCGAGAGGGTGTGCGACGCGATTTCCACCAGGCTCTCCCGTTCGGGCATGACATAGTCCTCCGAGAGATCCACCGCCAGCACGTTTTCCTCCCCGGCGGCGCGCAGCAGGTTGACCGGCAGGTTGTCTGTCACCCCACCGTCCACCAGGCACATGTCCCCGATCTTTTTGGGGCAGAATACCACTGGATAGGCCGCGCTGGCCCGCATGGCCTCACCGAGCGTCGCTCCGGTCGACCACTGTACCTGTGGGACCGGTCGTACCCCCTCGAGCGTGTTGGTATAGGCGATCGTTTTGCCCGAGCGCAGGTCCACCGCCGGAATGACAGTGCGCAGCCGGGCCGCGGTCATCGGCTGCTGTTGAGACAGGTCGGTCAGCAACCGCTCGAGCCGCTGTCCCTTCACCAGCCCGGACAGGCCCGGCCAGCCATGGCAGAGGCACTCCACCACTGCGCGAATCAATCCGCTGTAATTCGGGTCGAGCAGCCGTCTCCCCTTTTTTGCGAGCTGTTCCACCACCTGCCAGAGCTCTGTGGGAGCGATCCCGACGGCATACAGTCCCGCGACAATCCCGCCGGCGCTGGTCCCGGCAATCGACCGCGGCGGCAGTCCCGCCTCTTCGAGTGCGAGCAGCACGCCGACATGCGCCGCTCCGCGGGCGCCGCCGCCCGCGAGCGCAATGCCGTAGTCCATGCCCCTTCCTCCTGGTCGCTCTGCGGCTCTTCCCCTTTGCTGCTCTGTCACCGCCATCCCTCCGTTCCTCTCTAACTATATGAAAGACGTCCCCAAAATATGGCGGCTGCCCGTCCACTTTCCGTCTGGCCATGTACCCCGGCCTTTTCCGGACCCGCCCGGACCCGCGCCTGGACCCGCTTTTCCCC
>DXWE01000028.1 GCA_019417045.1 Oscillospiraceae bacterium | reverse complement strand
GCTGCTGCCGCCCCGCCTGTCCGTATGGGAATGTCACAATTTTTCCCAATTGTATAGTATGGCACAGCGGCCGCAAATTTGCAAGAAAAAAGTTGCGCGAATTGACCAGTAAGCCACAAAATGGGGTTTGCAACTCTGTATAAAGGGTAAAATTTACAGAAACGCCCTCAAAAATCTGGTAATAAGAGAAAATTTTTGTTATACTATAAGACGTTGTAAAGGCGCGGGGGTTCCCGCGCCCAAAGACACCTATTTGGAGGAAGTTGTAAACTACATTAGGAGGTCGACAGAAACATGAGTCACAAGTATGTGTACCTGTTCTCGGAAGGCGACGAGAGCATGCGCGAGCTGCTGGGCGGCAAGGGCGCCAACCTGGCCCAGATGGTCAAACTCGGCATGCCGGTGCCGCAGGGCTTTACCGTCACGACGGAGGCCTGCACCCGCTACTACGAGGACGGGCGTCAGATCGCGCCCGAAATCGAGGCGGAGATCTACGAGTATCTCGCGAAAGTCGAGGCGCTCAACGGCAAGAAGTTTGGCGATCCGAAGTCCCCGCTGCTCGTGTCGGTGCGTTCGGGCGCGCGCGCGTCCATGCCCGGCATGATGGACACCATCCTGAACCTCGGCATGAACGACGACGTGGTCGCCGGGCTGATCGCGGGCAACCCCGACCCGAAATTTGAGCGGTTTGTCTACGATTCCTATCGCCGGTTTATCCAGATGTTCTCCGACGTCGTGATGGAGATCTCGAAGAAGAAGTTCGAGGTCATTATCGACGAAGTCAAGGAGAAGAAGGGCGTTAAAAACGACATCGACCTCGATGCCCAGGACATGAAGACGCTTGTCAAGCTGTTCAAGGCGTACTACAAGGAGCAGAAGGGCGAGGACTTCCCGACCGATCCGAAGGTCCAGATGATGGAGGCGGTCAAGGCGGTGTTCCGCTCGTGGGACAACCCGCGTGCCAACGTCTACCGCCGCATGAACGACATCCCCTACAGCTGGGGCACCGCCGTCAACGTGCAGCCGATGGTGTTCGGCAACCTCAATGAGAATTCCGGCACCGGCGTCGCGTTCACCCGCGACCCCGCCACCGGCGAGAAGGCGCTGTTCGGCGAGTACCTGATCAACGCGCAGGGCGAGGACGTGGTGGCCGGCGTGCGTACCCCGAGCAAGATCAGCAAGCTGAAAGAGGACATGCCGGAGGTGTACGATCAGTTTGTCCAGATTGCGACCAACCTTGAGAACCACTATCGCGACATGCAGGACATGGAGTTCACGATCGAAAACGGCAAGCTCTATATGTTGCAGACCCGCAATGGCAAGCGCACCGCGGCCGCGGCGCTGAAGATCGCGGTGGACCTCGTGGACGAGGGCATGATCACGGAAGAGGAAGCGGTTATGCGCGTGGAGCCCAAGCAGCTCGACTCGCTGCTCCACCCGCAGTTTGACGCGAAGGCCCTGAAAGCGGCCACCCCGATCGGCACCGGGCTGGCGGCTTCGCCCGGCGCGGCCTGCGGCAAGATCGTGTTCACCGCGGAGGACGCCAAAGAGTGGGCGGAGCGCGGCGAGAAGGTCGTGCTCGTGCGGCTCGAGACCTCTCCGGAGGACATCGAGGGCATGGCGGCGGCGCAGGGCATCCTGACCGTGCGCGGCGGCATGACCTCCCACGCGGCGGTTGTCGCACGCGGCATGGGCACCTGCTGCGTGTCCGGCTGCGGCGAGATCGCCATGCATGAGGAAGAGAAATACTTTGAGATCGGCGGCAAGCGCTATAATGAGGGCGACTACATCTCGCTGGACGGCTCGACCGGCAAGATCTACGGCGAGGCCATCCCGACCATGGAAGCCACCATCTCCGGCGACTTCGGCCGGTTCATGAAATGGGCGGACGCCCGCCGCGTGCTGAAGGTGCGCGCCAACGCCGACAACCCGCGTGACGCGAAGCAGGCGGTGGATTTCGGCGCCGAGGGCATCGGCCTGTGCCGTACCGAGCACATGTTCTTTGAGGCGGACCGGATCATGGCCATGCGCGAGATGATCGTGGCCGAGACCCCCGAGCAGCGCGAAAAGGCGCTGGCCAAGATCCTGCCGTATCAGCAGGGCGATTTCGAGGCCATGTACCGCGTGCTGGAGGGCCGCCCGATGACCATCCGCTTCCTCGATCCGCCGCTGCACGAGTTCCTGCCGACCAAGGAGGAGGACATCGAGGCGCTCGCCAAAGAGCTGAACGTCACGGTGGAGAAGCTCAAGGAGGTCATCTCCTACCTGCATGAATTCAACCCGATGATGGGCCACCGCGGCTGCCGTCTGGCAGTCACCTTCCCGGAGATCGCGGCCATGCAGACCACCGCGGTCATCAACGCCGCGCTGGCGGTCAACAAGGAGCACCCGGAGTACAACATTGTGCCCGAGATCATGATTCCGCTGGTGGGCGAGGTCCGCGAGCTGAAATACGTCAAGGACGTCGTTGTGAAGACCGCCGACGAGCTGATCGCGAAGGCCGGCAGCAAGATGACCTACCATGTCGGTACCATGATCGAGATCCCGCGTGCGGCCGTGACCGCCGACGAAATTGCGAAAGAGGCGGAGTTCTTCTCGTTCGGCACCAATGACCTGACCCAGATGACCTTCGGCTTCAGCCGCGACGACGCCGGCAAGTTCCTCGGCGCGTATTATGACGCGAAGATCTACGAGTTTGACCCGTTTGCCAAGCTCGACCAGGTGGGTGTCGGCGCGCTGGTGAAGATGGCTGCCGAAAAAGGCCGCGCCACCCGCCCGGACATCAAGCTCGGGATCTGCGGCGAGCATGGCGGCGACCCGTCCTCGGTGGAGTTCTGCCACAATGTCGGCCTGAACTATGTCTCCTGCAGCCCGTTCCGTGTGCCGATCGCGCGGCTGGCGGCGGCTCAGGCGGCGATTAAAGCCAAGAAATAAGTTTCCAATCTTCCATTACAAAGGGGGAACGGCGAAAAACTGCCGTTCCCCCTTTTTCCATGCGACGGCGGTGCGCCGCCAGGCCCTATACAAAAAAGCAGGGGGAGCACCCCTGCTTTTTGTAATATTTATAATTATATACCACTTGTAAATCAATTTTTGAGGCTCTGCATTGGCGCCGGGATCCGGCCGCCGCGGGCGATAAAGCGCGCCGGGGAGCAGGTGTTCACCGCCATCACCGGGCCGCCGCCGAGCAGCCCGCCAAACGAGAGCTCGTCGCCCACCGACTTGCCGATCGCGGGGATCAGCCGCACCGCCGTCGTCTTGGAATTGACCATGCCGATCGCCGCCTCGTCCGCGATGATAGCGGAGATCACCTCTGCCGGGGTGTCGCCCGGCACATTGATCATGTCGAGTCCCACCGAGCAGACGGCGGTCATCGCCTCCAGCTTTTCCAGCCGCAGTGCCCCGCAACACGCGGCCGCGATCATGCCCGCGTCCTCCGTGACCGGGATAAACGCGCCCGACAGCCCGCCCACATGGGACGAGGCCATCACGCCGCCCTTTTTCACCGCGTCGTTGAGCAGGGCGAGCGCCGCGGTGGTGCCGCACGCACCGCACGACTGAAGCCCCATCTCCTCGAGAATATGGGCGACCGAGTCGCCCACCGCCGGGGTGGGGGCGAGGGAGAGATCCACAATCCCAAACGGCACGCCGAGCCGGCGGGACGCTTCGGTCGCCACCAGCTGGCCCATGCGGGTGATTTTAAACGCGGTCTTTTTCACAATGTCCGCCACCGCTGTGAGGTCGCAGTCGCCTGCTTTGGCGAGCGCGGCCCGCACCACGCCCGGCCCGGAGACCCCCACATTGATGACGCAATCCGGCTCGCCCGGGCCGTGGAACGCGCCCGCCATAAACGGATTGTCCTCCGGCGCGTTGCAGAACACCACCAGTTTGGCCGCACCGATGCACTGGCGGTCGGCGGTCAGTTCGGCGGTGCGCCGCACCACCTGTCCCATCATCCGCACCGCATCCATGTTAATGCCGGTTTTGGTGGACCCGATGTTGACCGACGAGCACACATGCTCGGTGACGTTGAGCGCCTGCGGAATCGCCTCGATCAGCTCCCGGTCCCCCGGTCCGAATCCCTTTTGCACCAGCGCGGAAAACCCGCCGAGAAAGTTGACGCCGCAGGCATCCGCCGCTTTTTCGAGCGTCAGAGCCAGCTTGACTGCATCCCGGTTGTCGCACGAGGCGAGGATCATCGCCGCCGGTGTCACCGAGATCCGCTTGTGGATGATCGGAATCCCGTATTCCTTTTCGATCTGCTCGCCGGTGCGCACCAGATCCCGCGCCCGCCGGGTGATCTTCTCGTAGACGCGGGCGCACATCGTGTCCAGGTCGCTGTGACAGCAGTCGAGCAGGGAGATGCCCATCGTGATGGTGCGCACATCCAGATGCTCGTCCTGGATCATGGTGATGGTCTCCAGAATATCATGCGCGTTTAGCACGGACGTCCCTCATTTCTCAAATGGTATGCATGGCGTTGAAGATGTCCTCGTGCATTGCGTGCACCGAGAGCCCCATCTCTTTGCCGATCGCGGACAGCTCGTCCTCAAACTGCGTGAACGGCACATCGCTCCTGGAAATCTCCACCATCATAATCATCGCAAACAGGTCCTGCAAAATCGACTGCGTGACCTCCATCACGTTGATGTTGTGGCGGGCGCACGCCTCGGATACCCGGGCCAGAATCCCCACCATATCCTTGCCAATCACGGTAATGACCGCGCGCATCTCCATTCCCCCTTACGGTGTCAGTGCCTCTTATTGTACCATGCCGCCCGCAAAAATGCAAAACAAATTTGCCGGTTTCCGCTTGGCTTTTTCCTCCCTGTATGGTATATTATTCTTCGTGATTCCAGATCAAAGGGGGCCGACCGATGATCCCGGTGGACTTTCATATGCACACCGACTCCTCGCCCGACAGCCAAGCGCCCGCCCGCGCCATGTGCGAGGCGGCCCTGGCGCGGGGCCTGCGGCACATCGCGATCACCGACCATGTCGAGCTGGTGGATTTCGAGAAGGACGGCTATGCGGCCCGTGCGGACCGGTCCTTCCGCGAACAGACCGCGCTACAGTCTGAATTTGCCGGCCGGCTGCGGATCTCGCGCGGGGTGGAGCTCGGCTGCCCGCTGTATGACGAGGCGACCACCAGCCGGCTGCTGGACCAACACGACTACGGGTTTGTGCTCGCTTCGCAGCACCAGCTCGGGAACGAGCCGGATTTCTACTTCTGCGATTTTACCCAGATGGACATCCCCGTCACGCTGGACCGCTACTTTGAAAGCGTGCTGCAGGTCGCGCGGTGGGGGAGGTTCCACTCACTCGCGCATCTGACCTATCCGCTGCGCTATATCCCCGCGTCCCTGCGGCCGGCGGACTACACCCGCTGGCTGCCGGTGATCGACGAGATCTTCCGGGCGCTGATCCGCGGGGAGAGGGCGCTCGAGATCAACACGTCCGGGCTGCGCAAGGGCGGTGTTACGTCGCCGGATTTCCCGCTGATCCGGCGGTACCGCGACTGCGGCGGCCGGCTGCTCACCTTCGGGTCGGACGCGCACCGGCCGGAGGATGTCGGCGCGGGGATCGAAGAGGCCGCCCAACTTGCCCGGGATGCCGGGTTTTCGGAGGTGGCCCTATTCGACGGCCCCTCTCTCACTCTGCTGCCGCTTTGACTGACTGCTCCTCTGAGACCAACGCCCCCCATGGGCCAACTTCCCTAAGACAACAGCCCCGCGGCATGCCGCGGGGCTGTTGTTCCTTATTCCTCTGTGGGAGTCCCGGCATCCGCGCCATCCGCCGCGTCGGCTGTCTCCTCGGGTACCGACATCTCCGACTCGTCGGCCTCTCCGCGCGGAGAACTCTCCATCGCGACGATCCGCACGCCCTCCTGCAGCCGCATGACCCGCACGCCCTTGGCCGGGCGCCGGCACAGCCGGATGCTGTCGGCGTGCATCCGGATAATGATCCCGTCGGAGGAGATCAGCACGATATCCTCGTCCGGTTGGATGACCTTGCAGCTCGCCACCATGCCGTATTCCTCGGTATGGTAGTTGATCAGCCCCTTGCCGCCGCGCGACTGGATCCGGTAATCCGACAGCTCGCTGAGCCGGCCGTAACCGGTCTCGGTCACGGTGAGCGCCAGCCCGCCCGGCTCACACACCGACATGCCGACCACTTCATCCCCCTCGCCCAGCGTCAGCGCCTTCACGCCGCGGGCGGTACGTCCCACCACACGGGCATCGTTCTCGTCAAAGCAGATGGCCATCCCGCGCCGGGTCGCCACCAGCAGCTTCTGGTAGCCATCCGTATCCCGCACACATACGAGCTCATCGCCCTCGTCCAGATCGATCGCGATCAGGCCGTTTTTCCGTGCGTTCTGGTACGCATTCAGCCGGGTACGCTTGAGAATGCCGTGCCGGGTAATCATGCTCAGATACCGGTCGTCTGCAAACTCGCTGACCTTGATCATCGCCGTGACCTTTTCCTCCGGCGCCAGCGGCAGCAGATTGACAATGTTCATGCCCCGCGCGGTACGGCTGCCCTCCGGGATCTCATAGCATTTCAGCCGGTACACCCGTCCGGCGTTGGTGAAGAACATCACATAGTCGTGACTCGAGCACACAAACATGGTCTCGGTGACATCCTCGTCCCGCGTCGCCATGCCCATCACGCCGCGGCCGCCGCGCCGCTGCACCCGGTACACATCCGCCGCCTGCCGCTTGATATACCCAAACCGGGTCATCGTGAGCACGCACTCCTCCACCGGGATCAGGTCCTCGATATCCACCTCGCCCGACACCATCGAGATCTCCGTACGGCGCTCGTCGCCGTACTTATCCCGCATGCGCAGGCACTCCTCTTTCACGATCTCCTTCACCTTATGTTCGTCCGCCAGGATCGCCTCCAGCTCAGCGATCTTCTGGTGCAGGGCGTTCAGCTCGTCCTCAATCTCCTGCCGCCCGAGCCCCGAGAGCTGGCCGAGCCGCATTTTGACGATCGCGTCCGCCTGCACATCGTCAAACGAAAACCGCTCCATCAGGTTCTGTTTGGCGGCCGGCGTATCCTTCGACCCGCGGATGATGGAGATGACCTCGTCGATAAAGTCGACGGCCACCTTCAGCGCTTCCCAGATGTGCGCTTTTTCTTTGGCCTTCCGCAGATCAAACCGGGTGCGCCGGACAACGACCTCGCACTGGAACTTGATGTACTCCTCCAGCATCTGTTTGAGGGTCAGCTCCCGCGGCACCCCGTCCACCAGCGTCAGCATGATCGCGCCGAATGTCACCTGCATCTGCGTAAACGCAAACAGCTGGTTGAGCACCACCTGGGGGTTGGCGTCCCGCTTCAGATCAATGACGATCTGCATGCCCTCGCGGTCGGAGTAGTCCACCACGTCGTGGATTCCCTCGATGCGCTTCTCGTCCGCCAGCTCGATAATCGACTTGACCAGGTTCAGCTTGTTCACCTGGTAGGGGATCTCGGTCACGACGATCCGGAAATGGCCGTTTGGCTGTTCCTCGATCTCGGTGCGGGCACGCACGATGATCCGGCCGCGACCGGTGGCATAGGCCGCGCGGATCCCCGACCGGCCCATGATGACACCGCCGGTGGGGAAGTCCGGCCCTTTGATGAACTCCATCAGCTCGGGCAGTTCCGCCTCCGGGTGATCCACCAGATAGCAGATGGCGTCCACCACCTCGCACAGGTTGTGCGGCGGGATGTTGGTCGCCATACCAACGGCGATGCCCATCGACCCGTTCACCAGCAGGTTCGGGAACCGGGAGGGCAGCACGCGCGGCTCGTTCAGACGGTCGTCGTAGTTGCGGTCAAAATCCACCGTCTCCTTCTCGATGTCCGCCAGCATGTCCAGCGACATCCGGTTCAGCCGCGACTCGGTGTACCGATACGCCGCCGCCGGATGGCCGTCAATCGAGCCGAAGTTCCCGTGCCCGTCGATCAGCGGGTAGCGTAGCGAAAAATCCTGCGCCATGCGCACCATGGCGTCGTACACCGACGCGTCCCCGTGCGGATGGTACCGCCCGAGCACCGCGCCGACCGTATCCGCACACTTGCGGTACGGCTTGTCCGGTGTCAGGTTGTTCTCATGCATGGTATACAGGATTCGCCGGTGCACCGGTTTCAGCCCATCCCGCACATCCGGCAGCGCGCGCGCCACAATGACCGACATGGAATAGTCGAGAAAGCTCTTTTTGATCTCCTTCTCCAGATCGACCGTATACACCTTGGCAAGCGCCGGTTCCTGTCCCTCCGCCTGTCCCTTGACATTGTCCTGCATGTCTTGTTCATTCCTTTCTGCACAGCCGTCCGGATCCAGCCATCTCCCCGGCAGCCGCTCCCTGTTTCCCCTTGCCAGGAAGCAGGGGGTAGATATACGGATTGTAAATTTCTTCTATTAAAATACTATTTGGAGGCAAAATACTGCCGAAATACCGCCGGATCGGGGATTTGATCCCAGGGGATTGTCAGCGCTCCCGACGGCAGCAGCACCAGCGCCCCCCATTTTTTATAGCGGGGTGACAGCGCCTGGCGGGGGACAAAGAGAAGATTCGCCCCTTCTTCCACGCACACCCCGTCCCGGGTCAGCCACACGGTTTTGCGGCCTCCGTTCGGCGCCCGGTGCAGTGCCCGTACCGCCTCCCCTTGCTGCAAAAAGACGAAAAGCAGCGAGAGCAGGGGACAAACCAGAAAAAAGCTCGCCAAAAACCACGGCGCAAACAGCCGCAGCAGAGGCGCATCCCACCAATAGGCACTGGTCATAAATACCCCGATCACAGCCGAGACCGCAAACCACACGGGCAACGCCTTGTTGCACACCGGAAACCAGCCCTCATTCCACAGCTTGGTGGAAAACCGGGGAACATGCGTGCAGGCCATGACCGGCTGGTCGGTGCTGCGCAGGATTGGCAATGGCAGGGGATAGGAGAGGCACGGCCAAAATACACCCTTTTGATGGTATGCCGAGGCCGGGATCCGTTCCTTCAGATACGCCTTCAGCAATGTCCCGTCATACGGCGTACAATCCTCCGCCTGCCACGCCACCGCCACATTTTCCGAAAAAAGCACCAGCAGCGTGGGCGTCTCCCACAAAGCGGTCGCCTGATCGTACCGAATCACCGTGCGGGAATGCGGAGTCAGCGCCACCAGATACTCCCCGTACAGCTCCACGACCTGCTCTGCACTGTTTTCCCCCAGCAGGCCCCGCTCCGCCAGTTGGCGAAGGGCTTTTCGTTCCCGATACTGAATAAACCAGTAAAATCCGCCCGCAATCAAGGCGAGGATCCACAGCGTGGCCATCGCTATTCCAGATCCGCTTTCCCCTCCGCTCATCGCCGCATACCCGGCGGCATTGAGCGCCATAGCTCCCAGGAGAAAGATGACCGTCACCCACAAAAACCGGGGAATTTTCCGCTCCAGCCGACTGATCGTCTGATACTGTGCCGCCGAAAGCGGCCGGCACGCCACAACAATCGCCGGCCTCTCGGCCTCGCTCGGCCGGCCGGGATCCCCGGCCGGATCAACAGCGGGCGTTTGCTCGGCACAGTCGGATGTCTCCTCCTGAGGGACGGGCTTTCCCGTCCTTGCCGAGCCGCGCGCGGCACTTTCCTCCTGCCAGTTTGCCGACAATTCTTCCCTTTTTTCCTTTGGATTTTCAAACGGTTCCAAGCGCGTCGTCACCTCCGCTTTGTCTGCGGTTTTTCCTCCGGCAGCCAGGCAGACAGGAAGTCCCAGCAGTCCGCAGGTACCGTGCGGCGGGGAATCGCCACCAGCAGCCCGCGGGCAAAGTGCAAAATCAGCAGATCCTCAAACTTTTTCACATAGAATTCGGAAAACGTATAGGTCTCAAACGTCTCGCCTTCGCCGAATCCCAGGCGGTCCTCATAGACCCAGAGATGGAGTTTTTTCCCCGCAGCGGCCTCCCGTTTGACCATCCGCCGCAAAGAGACCGGCTCATACAATACCACCATCAAAAACAGCGCCAGTCCGCCAATTCCGAGGAACAGTGTCATACCATTGTGCATCCCATTGAGAAAAAAGGAAACCAGAGACGACACCGAGATAAACCCGAGCAGAACCGCATAGATCAGGATTCTCCATTTTCCCATCCGCCGCCTGTCGGCACGTTGCAGACAGGAACGGATTTCCTCGGCAGTCAACTGGATCACCGTATCCCACCGCGCCGGCGGAACCGTCCCGTCCCGCTGTTCTTCCTCCACAGCTGCTTCGACAGATCCCTCGCTGACGGGATTTGCAGCGTTCCCGTCCACCGGCTCAGGGGAGAGGGGAACCGCCGGAAAATCCTCTTTTGCCGCCGGATTCGGGTTGGCATTCGCTTGTTCCATCGGCTTTTCCTCCCTCCGGATCCTTAAATGTCCAGATTCATCACATATTTCGCATTTTTCTCAATAAACTGACGACGCGGCTCCACTTTATCTCCCATCAAAATGGTAAACGCCTCGTCTGCCGCAGCCGCGTCCTCCAGCTCCACCTGATACATGGTCCGGAAAGCGGGATCCATCGTGGTCTCCCACAGCTGCTCCTTATCCATTTCGCCCAGGCCCTTGTACCGCTGTACGTCCGCATTGCCGCCGAGCTCTGCGATATAGGTGTCGCGTTCCGCATCGGAAAACGCGTAGCGCACCTGTTTTCCCTTGGATACCTTGAACAGTGGCGGCTGCGCGATATACACGTGTCCCTCGTCCACCAGCGGACGCATATAGCGGAAAAAGAAGGTGAGCAGCAGGGTGCGGATATGGGAGCCGTCCACATCGGCATCCGCCATGATAATGACCTTGCCATACCGCAGTTTGGAAATATCAAAATCCTCGCCAATCCCACATCCGAGCGCAATCACGATCGGCGTGAGCTTTTCGTTGCTGTACACCTTGTCCAGCCGCGCCTTTTCCACATTGAGCATCTTCCCCCACAGCGGCAGGATCGCCTGGTAGTTCCGGTCCCGGCCCTGGATGGCCGAACCGCCTGCCGAGTCCCCCTCCACAATATACAGCTCCGTGCGGTCGGGATCGCTCCAGATGCAATCGGCCAGTTTTTCCGGCATCCGGGTGTTCGCCAGCCCGCTTTTTTTCCGGGCCAGCTCCCGGGCCCGCTGCGCCGCCTCCCGCACACGCGCCGCGTTGATGGACTTTTCCAGAATTCCGCGCGCCACCTGGGGATGCTCTTCCAGATACGGCGCCAGTTTTTCATTGAGCAGGGAGGTGACCAGCGTCCCCATCGAGGTATTGCCGAGCTTGGCCTTGGTCTGGCCCTCAAACTGCGCGTCGGTCAGCTTCACGCTGATCACCGCCGTCAGCCCCTCGCGCACATCGTCCCCTTTCAAATTCGCGTCCGCATCCTTCAGCATCCCGTGCTTACGGGCATAATCGTTGAACAGCCGGGTGATCCCATTTTTAAACGCGGTCTCGTGCGTGCCGCCGTCCACCGTGTGGATGTTGTTGGCAAACGACACGATATTTTCATTATAGCTGTCGTTATACTGGAACGCGACCTCCGCAATGGCATCCCCCTGCTGCGTCGTCAGATGGACGACATCCTCGTGCAGCACCGCATGCCCGCGGGTCTTGTTCATATACTCGACAAACGAGGAGATTCCGCCTTCGTAATGGTAGACCTCCGACTGGACATGCTCCGGATCCCGCGAATCGGTCAGGGTGATGGAGAGCCCCGCGTTCAAGAACGCCTGCTCCCGCATCCGCTTTTGCAGCACATCCCACTCGTATTCGATCGTCTCGGTAAAGATCTCATCGTCCGCCAGAAAACGGATAAACGTCCCGTCATGGTCGGAGGTCCCGATCACCGTCAGATCCGAAACCACTTTTCCGCGTTCAAAGCGCTGGGCATAGATCTTTCCGTCGCGGGAGATCTCCACTTCCATCCACCGGGAAAGCGCGTTGACCACCGATGAACCCACGCCGTGCAGCCCACCGGACACCTTATACCCGCTGCCGCCGAACTTTCCGCCCGCATGCAACACGGTCAACACAACCGTCACGGTGGGGAGTCCCAGCTTTTCGTTCATCCCCACCGGGATTCCGCGCCCGTTGTCCCGCACGGTAACCACATTGCCCGGCAGCAATTCCACCTCGATATGTGTGCAATACCCGGCCAACGCCTCGTCGATCGAGTTGTCCACGATTTCATACACCAGATGGTGCAGCCCGCGGGGCCCTGTCGAGCCGATGTACATGCCCGGCCGCTTGCGAACCGCTTCCAATCCCTCCAGAACCTGGATCTGGCTCTCGTCGTACACCTCGCTCTGGGGTACGGTTGTACTCTTTTCCAATTCGTCGCTCATAGTTTCCTCCTGCTCTATCCTTCCGGATGACCCAGCCGTTTGCGTAATGTCGCGGCTGAAATCTGCGAAATATATACGGTCTCATCCCAATTCTGCTGTACACAAACAACAAAAGATTTGGGAAGTTCCAAAGAGACATTGAATACCCGGCCGCCCTTTTGGGCATCTGCCAGAAATGCCCGTGTGTGCTTGGATACGGTTGTATTATCCAGATCAAAAATCCCCACGATATCGCGGCTTCTGACCACCGTATCCTGGCCCAGATGCAGATACATGTCTCAGTCCTCCCGAATCAGTGTTCCCTGTTTCACGTGAAACTTTCTGCCATCCATCAGCCGCCCGACAGAGGAGGGATCACAGCAGGTGATAAAAACCTGCCACCCTTCCATGTGATTGATAATATACTCCTGCCGGCTCACATCCAGCTCGCTCATCACATCGTCCAGCAATACTATTGGGCGCTCTCCGGTCTGTTTCCGCAATACCGCCGCCTCTCCGAGTTTCAAGGCCAGCACCGCTGATCGCTGTTGTCCCTGCGACCCAAACAAACGCGCCGACAAACCGGAAATCTGCACCTGTAAATCCTCCCGATGCGGACCCCGGGTGGTAAATCCCGCCTCTATATCGATTTGTCGCTGGGCACGCAGCTGTTCTTTCAGGCTCTGTTCTACCTGAGCAACGGTTTTTCCTGCGTATCCCTTTTCCGGCTCATAGGCGATACACAATTCTTCTCTCCCGCCGGACAATCCCGCATAGATCGATCCGGCACAGTCCGTCAACCATGCGACATATTGCCCCCGTGCCGCAATCACCTGACTGCCAAAACCCGCCAGTCGGGTGTCCCACACCTCGAGCATATCCGGATCGGGACATTGCCGCCAGCTTTTCAGCAGTGCATTGCGCTGTCCCAGCGCCCGCAGATACCCCGCCAGTACTTTGATATACGCCGGCCGCAATTGACAATACGCCGCATCCATAAACCGCCGGCGGCCCTCCGGGCCCTCTTTGACAAGAGAGAGATGATCAGGGGAGAAGACCACCGCAAAGAAATGTCCGGTCAATCGATTGGCCGCCGGCTGGGGAACACCATTCAAGGTGACAGCGCGCCGCTTGTCAATCCGAATTTCTGCGCGCTGATCCCGGTCCTCCGCATGAAAATCCGCCGCAATACACGCATTTTCCGCAGTAAAACGAACCAGTTCGCTGTCCTTCGCTCCCCGAAAGCTCTTGCCACCGGTGAACAGCCAAAGGGCTTCCAGCAAATTTGTCTTCCCCTGTGCGTTGTCTCCGTACAGAATATTGACGCCCTCCGCCGGCAGCAGCTCCGCCTCGGCGATATTGCGAAAATCCCGCAGCCACAGCCGCTCCAGCCTCATGAGTTAACAACCTCAAGTTCCCGGCCGTCCTCCAATGTCACCCGGTCACCCGGCCGCAGTTTTTTACCCCGCTGTGTGCAGGTCTCCCCGTTGACCCGGATCCGCCCCTGCTGAATCAACACCTTCGCATGCCCGCCGGTCTCCGCCACGCCGGCCAGTTTGAGACAATCGTCCAAGCGGATCCACTCGGTCCGGATCTGCACCGTCATCTCTTCAACCTCACCGGCAGGACCAGGAAGAGAAACGCATCCCCCTCGAGCGGCAGTATCTTCAGGGGAGAGAGCGCGCCGTTGATCTCCATCCTCACTTCATCCGTCTCGGCATTTTTCAGCGCATCCAGCATAAACCGGCTGTTAAAGCCCATCTCCTCAGTAGCGCCTTCCATCTGCGCGGGAATCACATCGCTCGCACTGCCGAGCGTCGTATTACATGAGACCTGCACCTCTGACTCGCCAAACCGGCAGATGAGCGGGGACTTGACAAAATCATTGATGACAAGGGAAGCGCGTTCCACGGCATCGATCAGGTCGCGGGTCCGCACTTTGACGGTGGTGGCAACCTGCTGGGGAATCGCTTTCTGGTAGGAGAGAAATTCCCCTTCCAGCAGCCGCGAGATCACGGCATACCCATTGATCTCCATCACCACATGTCGACGGCCCACTGCGAGCGAGACGGGCGTATCCTCCTCGTCGAGCAGCTTCATCACTTCATTCAGTGTCTTTC
>DXWE01000027.1 GCA_019417045.1 Oscillospiraceae bacterium | reverse complement strand
CAAAAAAAGAAAAATCCAGAAACCCGCATGGTTACTGGATTTTTCGATGGCGGAGAGTGTGGGATTCGAACCCACGTGCCCTTGCGGACAACCGCATTTCGAGTGCGGCTCGTTATGACCACTTCGATAACTCTCCCTCTATGTTCAGCCGCCGTTTTTCCCCGCCTTTTTCCGATAAAAAAGGGCTTTGGAAAGAACTGACGGAAAGAACAGCAAATTATTCAGTTTTTCGAACCGGGTAAAACCCGCATGGCTACAAGGTTTTTGGTGGACGAAACGGACAGCTCCCCGCAGGATTTCGAGTCGAGGCCGTTATGACCACTTCGATACTTCTCCATGTGGTGCTGTCTCTTGGAGAGAAGACAGCAGACATATTATAGGGGATTGTCAGGCATTTGTCAACCACTAATCTCGAATTCCGCGTCCGATTCCGGAGCGGCCGGGGTGGTGGTCGTCATATTGGTTGTGGTAGTGGTACGCGCGGGCACCCGCTCCGGGGCCGCCGCGTCCTCCGAGGGCTCCTCCTCTGCCGGCCCCGTGACATCCGGGGTGGAGTGCGTCCCACGGTCCGTAGAGAGGGTGGGAGTTTCTGTGGAAGTGGTCGACTCGGTGGAGGTGATCAAACCGCTGGAGGACTCGCTCGTCCCGGAGGGATCCGTTTCCTCGGACGCTGTCGGATCAGACGTGGTGGTTTCGGCGGTGGTCGTCGTGGTGTCAGGGGGAGCCTCTGTCGTGGTGGGGGAGGAGGAGTCCGCCGCATTTGCCGCGCGCAGAGCATACGGCAGCAGGACGTTCCGGTTGATGGCATACGAGGGAGCCACCCCCCCCCCGGCCTCCTCGTCCATCTGGCGGGCGGCGATCACAATGCGCCCGGTCGAAAGGCCGGTCTCCCGTACGGCGTCGGTGGAGAGGAATAGCAGCGTGTCCGAAGCGGTCGGGGAGACCGAAGCGGTATACAGGGACCGGCGCTCCACTTTGGCGATAAAGTCTGCAAATTCCTCATCGGTATCGAAGTCCGTCCGGGTATAATCAAATTCCGCATTGTCCCGGCGGGAGTCGATCAACATCACCGAGAAGATCTCCCAGGTGTGGTTCTCATAGATGGTATTCATGGTGATATACGGGTGCGATTGCAGGAAGGAGAGATCCCGATACGAGGTGAGTTCGGAGAACATCTGCCCGGAATTTTTGTTGTTCCCATAGATGACCAGCGTGCGGTTCTCCCTCTGCGAAGAGGAGAGATCCGTCTGTTCGCTGAAATAGGGCACGCCATAGGTTGAGAAGTTCCGGTCAAAATCCCGGTTGGAATACAGGTCCTCCGGAACGCTCTGCATGACGGGATAACTGATTCCCGTGCCGTCGATCTTGACCCAGCCCTTGATATCCGGGTTGCGATCATACAGCGCGTAAAAGGGGGCCAGCATGTTGCTGGGATAGTTCTCCGCTGCGCCGGAGATGTTGGCGGAGGATCCCATGTTGTAGATATCCTCGAGCTCCTTAAAGCCCTGATCGTTGCTGTACGGGCGGTAAAAGAGCACATAGACCCCTATACAGATCAGCGCGGCCACCAGCACGATGGCCACTCCCAGACCGATCCGGCGGAACAGGGCCGCTTTCCCCTCCAGCCGTTTGCGCACCTTGGGGGTGGCGGGGATGACAACGGGTTCACTCCCTTCCGGTTCGATCAGCTCCCCGCCGGCCATGACCGCCGGCAGCGCCTCCAGGTACCGGCGCGCCATGTCCAGTGCGTGAGAGGTGGCCAGGCGCCGCACCTGCTCCCGGTCCACATCCTGATGGCCGGCCGTGATCCGTTTGACCCAGGTCCGTTTTTCGTCGGCCAGAGCGATATATACCGTCCCCGCCGGGTGCCCCTCGCTGCTGTCCGGCCCCGCGACACCGGTGATCCCGATGCCGATCGCGGCTTCGCTGATCCGGCGCACGCCGATCGCCATCGCGCAGGCCACGGCGGGGCTGACCGCACCGTACTGCTCGAGCAGTTCGGTCGGGACGCCCAGCATGTTGTGCTTGATTTCATTGGAATAGGAGGCGACGCCGCACTCGAACACGGCGGAGGCGCCGGGCACCTCCGTCAGGCGTCCGGAGAGCAGTCCCGCCGTGCAGGATTCCGCCGTCGCGATTTTCAACCCCTTTTCTTTTAACAGGGAGACCACGCAGTGCTGCAAACTGTCCACGTCCACCCCGTACACGAACACGTTCAGACGCGCGCGCAGATCCGCTATGACCGGGGTGCACAGCGCGTCGGCGGCCGCCTGGGTCTCGGCCTTGGCGGTGACATACAGCACCACTTCCCCCTCGCGGACGTACGGGGCCACGGTGGGATTCTCGCTCATCAGCAGATCCGCGATCCGCTCCGCCACGGTGGATTCCGGCAGGCCGAACACTCCCACCATATGTGTGACGATCGCACAGTCCATGAATTTAGCGAGATACGGCGCGACCGCATTGTGAAACATCGGGATGAGCTCGGCCGGCGGGCCGGGCAGCAGGATGATGCATTTGCCATCCTGCTCCACCGCGCAGCCGGGCGCGGTGCCATACAGATTCGGGAACACCACACAGCCGGCAGGCAGCATCGCCTGCTTTTTGTTGTTGAGCGACAGCTCACGGCCGGTGCGCGCAAAGTATGCCTCGATCTGCCGCCAGCTCTCCTCGTGGAGCTCCTGTGGAATCCCGAGGGCGTGGCAGACCGTCTCCCGTGTCAGATCGTCCGGTGTGGGGCCGAGCCCGCCGCTGATGAAAATCAGGCGGCTGCGGCTGAGCGCCAGCCGCAACAGGGTCTCGAGCTTTTGCCCGTCGTCCCCGACGGTGGACTGGTATTGCGTCTCGATCCCAAACGCCAACAGCTCGTGCGACAAAAACCGGCTGTTCGCGTCCACGATATCGCCCTTGAGCAGTTCGGTGCCGACCGAGATGATTTCCGCCTGCATGGGTTCGCCCCCTTTCTTCCGAAACTATCTGTATGGCGCTGCCGGAGAATTATTCGATCCAGCGGCGCCGGGTGTCCCGCACCGCCTCGTCCACCAGCCCCTGCACGTCCAGCGCCTGTTCCGCATTTTCGAGCATATACAGCTGCGGCCGGGTGCGGGGGTGCCGCGGGGTGAAGACCGTGCAGCAGTCCTCATACGGCTGGATGGAGATATCAAACGTGCCGATCCGGCGGGAGATCGAGACGATCTCCTCCTTGTCCATCCCGATCAGCGGGCGGAACACCGGCAGCCCCGCCACCGCCTCGGTGCAGGCGATGGCCTGGATGGTCTGGCTGGCCACCTGCCCGACGCTCTCCCCTGTAATCAGGGCGCCGCAGTCCCGCTGCCTGGCGATCTCGGTGGCAATGCGCATCATAAACCGGCGCATGATCACGGTAAACAGATCCTCCGGACACTGCCGGCCGATCTCCTCCTGGATGTGCGTGAATGGGACAATATACAGCGGCATCCGGCCGGCATACAATGACACCTGCCGCAACAGGGACACCACCTTGAGCTCCGCCCGCTCGCTCGTGTACGGCGGGGAGGCAAAGTGCACGGCGGTCAGCTCGATCCCGCGCTTTGCCATCATGTACGCCGCCACCGGCGAGGCGATCCCGCCGGAGATGAGCAGCGCGCACTTGCCGCCGGTGCCCACCGGCATTCCGCCCGCACCGGGGAGCTGGTCGGTGTGTACAAACGCGCCAAAATCACGGATCTCCACGATCACGGTCACGTCCGGGTGATGGACGTCCACCCGCAGATGGGGATAGCGCTCGAGCAGATAGCCCCCGACCTCCGCCGAGATCTCGGGGGAGGGATGGGGAAAGGTCTTGTCGGCACGTTTGGACTCCACCTTGAAGGTGCGCGCATTTTCGAGCGTCTCCCGCAGATAGTCGCCCGCCGCCTCCTGGATTGCCGGGAGCGACTTCTCCGCCACGCGCGCACGCGAATAGGCGGCGATGCCGAAAGTCTTCGCCACCCGGTCGCAGGCGGCCTCCCAATCGACCGCCCCGGAGAGCGGCTCAATAAAGATGGTGGACTGGGATTTCTCCAGCTTGAAGTCCCCGAGAGGCTTCAGCGCACGGCGCAGGTTCTTGAGCAGCACCGCTTCAAAATTGCCTCGGTTGAGCCCTTTGAGCGCGAGCTCCCCGTTTTTTATCAACAGGATTTCCTGAGCAGTCATCATGAAAAAAGGTCCTTTCCGGTCAGTGGTGCCGCCCCTATGCGGCGGCGGGATCAGGTTCCGGCTCCGGTTCCGGATCGCTTGGCTCGGGTTCCGAAGGCTCCGGCTCGGGTTCGGTCGCCGGATCCGGATTCTCGGTCGGCTCCGATTCTATCGGGTCGGTGGACTCGGACGGATCCGTTGGATCGGTGGAGGAATCGGTGGATTCGGTCGGGTCCGTAGCGGTGGGATCCGATTCTGTCGGATCCGAGTCATCCGGATCAGATCCGGTGTCGGAGGGTTCGGTGGGTTCGGAGGATCCGGTGTCGGACGTGTCCGGATCGGTGTCGGACTCGTCTGGCGGTTCCGGCTCGGTCGGGTCGGTGGGATCAGACGGATCGGTCGGCTCAACGGGATCGGCCGGGTCAGAAGACGGCTCGGTGGGCCCCACCACCGGCGTGTCCGGGTCGTCCCCCGGATCCAACGGGTCGGTCGGTGTCGTGGAATCGGTGGGATCGGTCGTGTCCGGCTCCTCGGGCACATAGCCGTTTTGCAGGTAATAGAGGTGCGGTGTCTGATCCTGGTTGACATACCAGGCGAGTGGCATGATCACGTCCGTGTTGTCCGTGATCGAAGCGGTGTCTACCAGCGTGGACTCCCCGTCCCTCACCCGGCGCGCCACCACCACCGTGCGGCCGTTTTTGAAGTGCACCCAGCTGCTGTTGCTGCAGGTGGACAGCACGAGCAGCTCGTCATCCGCATTCACGTCCACCGGGTAATCGTAGATCGAGCGGGCGCGCATCTCCTCCACATACGACAGGAATTCCGCGTCGCTGCCGAACTGGGTGTGCAGATAATAAAACGAATTTTCCGGCGCGGCGTCCTCGTCCAGGATCAGGATGGCGAACACCTTGTAGTCCCCCTCGCGATAGAGAGTGTTCATGTGGATCAGCGGAGCGGAACGCGCATACGCGACGTTCTGTGTCAGGGTGTTCAGGCTGGCGAACATCTGACCGCTCTTCATGTTGTGCCCGTAAATGATGGTCACCCGGTTGAAATAGTCGGGCGACGAGAAGTCGTTGCCATAATCGAAGAAGAGCGTGCCGTTCTTGTTCTGCGTCTTGTAAAAATCGTGCGTCAGATAAAAGGAGTTGTCGTCCGTCTGCACCACCGGGTAGTCGATACCGTACCAGTTGGACGCGTCCGACGGATAGCTGATCCAGCCGCGGATATCCGGGTTGGTGTAATAGAGCTTTTTGAATGCGTCATCCATCCCCGCCGGGAAGGGATAGTCCTCCGGGATCCCGGTCAGATCCGGCGTGGCACCGGGGGTATACATGCCGCGGATTTCGTCGTTGTATCTGGCGTTGATCTGCGGGACCAGCCACAGGTCGTTGAGCAGATAGGCACAGGTGCCGAGAAAGACGAGCGCCGACAGGATAAACACGCATTTGCGCGCGACTTCCCACACGCTGTCGCCCACATGGGGAACAAAGCTGCCGAGGATCCGCAGAAAACGGGAAGAGGAGGCCTTTGCCGCGGCGGCTTCGGCTGTTCCTGCCGCACTCGGAGAGGACGCCGCCGAACCGCCCGCCTGTGAGCGGGCTGTCGGCTCTGCGTCCGCCTGATCCGCGGCGGTTGTATCAAAGCGGTCCTCCTGCGCCGGATCCGCAAGCGGCCCATCGCCCTGCAGGGCCCTGGCCGCAATATCCGACGGGCGCACGGGCGTTTCCCCGCGACGGGAGACGGGGATGGCCGCCTTTCGGTCGGCTTCCACCGGCGGCAGGGGCCGGCTTGGCATTGATTTGAGCGAAGAGCTGTTGGACCAGAGATCCTCGATCTCCGGCTGCGGAGCAGGGGCCTGCTGCCCCGCGGTATCGCGGCCGGACCGCGCAGCGGGCTGCGCGGCGTCGGCGGAATCCGCCCGGTGTTTGTTCAATATCTCGAATATCGCCTGCAGATCTTCGTTGGATCCGCCCGATCCCTGCGGACGGTTTTCGTCGGGAGTATGCATGTTCATGACCTCCTGTTCTCAACGGCGGCTGCGGATCAGGGTGGTGGTCGCCTCCTGCAGGGCGTGCAGCAGACGGTCGATATCGTCGTCGGTCGTGTCCCGGCTAAAGCTGATGCGCAGCGCCGACTGCACCTCCTGCGCCGGCAGGCCCATCGCGGTGAGCACCGGGCTCTGATGGCCGCGGGCGCAGGCGGAGCCGCTCGAGACGAAAATATCGCGCGCGGCGAGGAAATGCAGCAGCGTCTCGCTGCGCAGGCCGGGAAATGAGATGTTGACAATGTGGGGCGCGCCGCCCCGCGGCAGATGCGGCACCGCGTCCGGCAGGGCGGACAGCCCGGAGAGCAGCCGCTCCCGCAGCCGTTCAAACCGCGCGGTCTGTTCGGACAGCGGCGGCAGCGCCGCCATCGCCGCGCCGAGGGCGGCGATCCCCGGCAGGTTTTCGGTGCCGGATCGCAGCCCCCGCTCCTGTCCGCCGCCGAAGCACTGCGGCAGGATCCGCACGCCCTTCCTGATATACAGCGCGCCGACGCCCTTGGGCGCGTGGAGCTTGTGGCCGCTGAGGGTGAACAGATCCACCCCGAGCTTCTGCACGTTGACCGGCACCTTGCCGACCGCCTGTACCCCGTCGCAGTGGATCAAAGAGAGCGGGGACAGCCGGCGCACGATCGGGACGATCGCCTGAAGCGGCGTGCACGCGCCGGTCTCGTTGTTGACCAGCATCAGGCTGCACAAAACGGTGTCCGGCCGGCAGGCGGCGGCAACTGCTTCCGGGGTCACCGCGCCGTCCTCCCCCGGCAGCAGCCGGGTGACTTCGTAGCCGAGCTGTTCTGCCCGGGCACAGGCCGAGAGCACCGACGGATGTTCGGTGGCGCCGGTGAGAATGTGGCGCCCGCGCCGCTGCCGTGCCTCCACCCCGCCCAAAATCGCGAGGTTGTTGGCCTCCGTCCCGCCGGAGGTAAAGGTGATCGTATCCGGTGTGGCGCCGATATACGCCGCCACTGCCGCCCGAGCGGCCTCCTTCTCCTGCTCTGCTCTCACCCCGAGAGAATGCAGCGACGACGGGTTGCCAAACCCCTCGGTCATCACCGCATACGCCTTGTCCGCGGCCTGCCGGCAGACGGCGGTGGTCGCGCTGTTATCCAAATAGACCATGACTGGCCCGTCACCTCTTCAACTGCGGATACTTTCCCAATTTACGAATATTCATTATACAGCATTTCCGCATGAAAAACAACCGTTTTCCATGCGTTTTTCCCGAATTCAGGCTTTCTTAACAACATTGTCATTCTTTGGCTGCAAAGGTTGCAAAACTGTAATGGAATTGTAACGAAAAGAGGCTTTCTTTTTGCCGTAAAATCCGTACAATGAGAGGTACAGAGAGGAAAGGGGTGACCGCTGTGAAAGGATGGAGACGGGGAATGGTAACGGGTGTGCTGCTGTGTCTGCTCTTATGCCTGACAGCGGTACCGGCGCTGGCCGCGCCCGCCGGGAAACCGGCGCCCGCCGTGCAGGAACTGGCTGCGGCCGGCGAGGAGGGCCCGGTGGAGGAGGTCTCCGCCGTCCCGGTGGCGGCGCTGGCCGTGATGGGGGCCCTGGCGCTCGGCTGCGTGGGAATGGCGGTCTACAAGACGGCCTCGAAATCCTGACAGCGGCGCGCTCTCAAGGAAAGGATGTTGGAAGATGAACAAGCTCATGCCGGTATTGCTCCTGCTCGGGATCGGCGTGGTGGCCGGATGGCTGCTGCATCGCCATGACGGGGAGGACGATGCGTTCCGGGAGGATTTCCAGCTGGATTGATCCCCGGCGGACGACAGAGGACGGAGAACCCGGGCAGCCCTGCAGGGCTGCCCGTTTTTTTGTGCGCCCGGTTGCGGGAGAGAGGCGGGTGTGCTATAATAAGGCACGTTTGGCGCAGACTAGTGGAGCGGGCCGCAGACAGGCCGCAGAAGGAGGGATCCCCATGCAGGAGACGGAGCGGGACGACGCACCCCAGCGGGCGGTGCTCGTGTGCGTCGACACGGGTGAATACGACGCGGAGAGCTCGCTGCTCGAGCTCGAGGAGCTGGCGAAGACCGCCGGGGCCGAGACGCTCGCGACCCTCGTACAAAAACGGGAGGCGCCCGACAAGGCCACCTGTCTGGGCAGCGGTCGGGTGGAAGAGCTGAAGGAGCTGTGTGAAAACCTGGAGGCGGAGCTGGTGATCGTCGACCGGGAGCTGTCCGCGACCCAGCAGCGCAACCTGGAGGAGGCGGTGGGCCTGCCGGTGATCGACCGTACCACCCTGATCCTCGACATCTTTGCGCAGCGGGCGCGCTCGGCCGAAGGGCGCTTACAGGTGGAGCTCGCGCAGCTCGAGTACCGGCTGCCGCGGCTGGCCGGCCAGGGGACATCCCTCTCGCGGCTGGGCGGAGGGATCGGTACGAGGGGCCCCGGCGAGACCAAGCTCGAGAGCGACCGGCGGCATATCCGCCGGCGGATCGCCTCCCTGAAGGCCCAGATCGCCGAGGTGGAGAAGCGCCGCGGCGGCCTGCGGGAACGGCGGAAAAAGGTGGGGGTGCAGACGGTGGCGATCGTCGGCTATACCAACGCCGGCAAATCCACCCTGCTCAACGCGCTGACCAACGCGGGCGTGCTCGCGGAAAACAAGCTGTTCGCCACCCTCGACCCCGTGTCCCGGGCGCTGAAGCTCCCGGACGGGCGGCAGGTGCTGCTCATCGACACGGTCGGGTTTGTGCGGCGCCTGCCACACCACCTCGTGCAGGCGTTCCGCTCGACGCTGGAGGAGGCGGCGGAGGCGGATGTGATCCTCAACGTGTGCGACGCCTCCAGCCCGGAGGCGGAGGAGCACCTGCAGGTGACGCGGGAGCTGCTGCACGAGCTCGGGTGCGGCGACCGGCCGGTGCTGTCGGTGCTCAACAAGTGCGATATCGCACCCGCGCTGCTCCCCGACACGGGTGACCGCGCCGTTCGCATCAGCGCCAAAACCGGCGGCGGTCTGCCGCAGCTGCTGGAGGCGGTGGCGGCGGCGCTGCCTCCCGACCGGCGGCAGGTGGAGCTGCTGCTCCCGTTTTCAGAGGGCCGGCTCGCCCAGCGCTGCCGTACTGAGGGCGCGGTGGTGCACGAGGCGTACACCCCCGACGGGCTGCGCATGACCGTGACACTCGGCGTGCAGCTGCTTCGGGAGACGGCGCCCTATACTGTCCCTCTGCCCGGGCAAGAGGAGAACACCGATCACCGGAAGGCATGAGCCTTCCGGTTTTTTGCACGGATTCACCACAACCGGGCCGTCTGCCCGGACTGAAAGGACAGGCCGTCCGCTCGCGTCGAAACAACCGGGCTGTCTGCTCGCGTCAAAACAGCCGGGCCGTCTGCTTGCGTCGAAACAACCGGGCCGTCTGCCCGGACTGAAAGAACAGGCCGTCTGCTTGCGTCGAAACGGACGGATTGTCTGTTCGCGTCAAAACAGTCATACCGTCCGCCCATATCCCAACAGCGGAGCTGCCTGCCCGCGCCGTGTGACCACCTCCACCATTTTTTGCCGGAAGGGGATTGACAGAAAAATATCTTAGTGATATAATTTTGATATCAATTCGCGGGAGGGATTAGATCATGCAGGAAAAAGTGCTGCAAAACAGAAAAAACGGGATGCTGGTACTGCTGCTGTGTATCGCGCTGTATCTGGCGGCGGTGGCGGCGTTTGTTGTGGGGTGCGTCATCCCGTCGGTGCCGCTGCTCATCGTGTCTGCGATCTGGCTGCTGCTCGGCTGGATTCCGCTGTGCGGGCTGCGGGTACTCAAGCCGCAGGAGGCACTGGTGCTCACTCTGTTCGGCAAGTATATCGGGACGATCAAAAACGAGGGGTTCTATTTTGTCAACCCGTTCTGCTCCAGTGTCAACCCCGCCGCCAAGACCAGGCTCAACCAGAGCGGGGACGTGGACGGCGGCACCGCTGCAAAATCCGTGCTGTTCACCGCCGCGCAGACGTCGCTCCACACCGAGCTGACCAACAACAAGATCTCGCTCAAGATCATGACCCTGAACAACAACCGGCAGAAGATCAACGACTGCCTGGGCAACCCGGTGGAGATCGGCATTGCCGTCATGTGGCGGGTGGTGGACACGGCCAAGGCGGTGTTCAACGTGGACAATTACAAGGAGTACCTGTCGCTGCAATGCGACAGCGCCCTGCGGGACATCGTGCGTATCTATCCCTATGATGTGGCGCCGAACGTCGACACCACCGGCGACGGGATTGCGGACGAGGGGAGCCTGCGCGGCTCGAGCGAGATCGTCGCCTCCCGGATCCGGGAGAAGATCCAGCAGAAGGTGGAACAGGCCGGGCTGGAAGTTCTGGAGGCGCGTATCACCTATCTCGCCTATGCCCCCGAGATCGCGGCGGTCATGCTGCAACGGCAGCAGGCGTCCGCCATTATCGACGCACGCAAGATGATCGTGGACGGCGCGGTCGGGATGGTCGAGATGGCGCTCGAGCGCCTGAACGAAAACCACACGGTTCAGCTGGATGAGGAGCGCAAGGCGGCCATGGTCTCGAACCTGCTGGTCGTGCTGTGCGGCAACCATGACGCCCAGCCGGTCGTCAATTCCGGGAGCCTGTACTGAGATGGGAGACACACCGAAAAAGCAGATCCCGCTGCGCCTCTCGGCCAAGCTCTATAACGCGATCGCCGCCTGGGCACAGGATGATTTCCGCTCGGTGAACGGGCAGATCGAATACCTGCTGTCCGAGTGCGTGCGGCAGCGGAAGAAGAATGGGAAGTATGTCTCCGAAGAGTTGGATCAGCCGCCGGATCTCGACCTCTGACCACACGTGTGACCAATCCCAAAAGCCCTGTGGCGTCGCCACAGGGCTTTTTTGTGCATAGAGAGTCGCCGCTTTACATAGGTAGAAAGCAGAGGAGGCGAGTGTCTATGATCCGTGTGCTGCATACCAAACGGGCCGTCCGCCGCTGGCTGGGCGGCGCAGCGGCCGTGCTGGGACTGGTGCTGCTGCTGGCCGGGATCGGGTATTGGTGGGAGATCCCGGCGATCAGCGTGCCTGCGGCCGTGGCGCAGATCGACCGGTATGAAGTGCAAAACGAGCTGTTGCGGCAGGCGGTGGGGCGACTGGGCGCGTGCAGCCCTGAACAGGCGGTGGAACTGTGGTCCGAGGGGCTGCAGCAGCGCAGCGCGGCGCTGCAGTACGCCGTGCTCTCCCCGGCACTGCGGGAGCGGTACGCCGCCGCCCTCGAGACCACCGCGCCGAATTGGGTAACCGGGTTTTCGAGTCCCTGGGTCGCGGCGTACGAGAGGGAGGGGGAGCAGACACTCTCCCCCGGGCAGCGGGTGCTGACCATGCGGTACGATCTGGTCACCTCCAGCGGGCCATCTGACAGCTATACCGCACGGTTCACGGTCGAACAGGATGGGAGCTTTTGGAGAATCACCGCTATCGACATGAATGAGGAGCTGGTGCCCTATACCGGCTGGACAGACGCTGCTTCGGCAAGACAGGCCCCATCTGACACGTCGGTGACGACCGCCTCGATCAGCTCGCCGGGCGGATAGGCGCCGGAGAGCCGCACGGGGACGTAGGTATCCGTATATCCCCCGGTGCCGCCGCCGAGGAGGCGGGTCTCGGTGAGCACCGGAACGGTACGGCCGATCTGCTGTCGCAGATACCGTTCCCGGGAGGCGTCGCACAGCGCGATCATGCGGTGGCTGCGGGCGACCTTTTCCACCTGCGGCACCTGGCGCGGCGCGTCCGCCGCCGGGGTGCCGGGCCGACGGGAATAGGCGAACACATGGACTTTCGCAAAGCCGACGGACTCCACAAACCGCAGCGACGCCTCAAATTCCGCCTCGTCCTCGCCCGGGAACCCGACCATCACGTCGGTGGTCAATGCACAGCCGGGGAACGCCTCCCGCAGCGCGGCGCATGTGCGCGCGTACTCCGCGGCGGTATACCGGCGGCGCATCCGGGCAAGTGTCGCGTCGCAGCCGCTTTGCAGCGAGAGGTGAAACTGCGGGCAGAGCTTGGGCTGTGCGCGCAGCCGGGTGAGGAGATCAGGGGTCATGTCATCCGGCTCGAGCGAGCCGAGCCGCACCCGGGCGATCTCAGGCACACGGCACGCCACGTCCACCGCGTCGGCCAGCGTGTGCCCGGTGTCCCGCCCGAATGCCGTCAGGTTGATACCGACCAGCACCACCTCCCGGTAGCCATGCGCGCCGAGCACGCGCAGCTCCTGCTCCAGTTCGGACAGTGCACGGGATCGTACCCTGCCGCGGGCATAGGGAATGATACAATAGGAACAGAACCGGTTGCATCCGTCCTCGATTTTGACAAACGCCCGGGTGCGGCCCTCGAAGTCCTCGATCAACAGCGGCTCAAAGGCGGCCTCGTGTGCGGACACGTCGACGATCCGCTGGTGGCAGGTCAAAAAGGCCTCCACCTGCCGCGGCAGGGAACGCCGCTGCGCATTGCCGAGCACGATGTCCGCTTCCTCGTATCCCTCCGCCACCGCGGGGAACGCCTGCGGCATACAGCCGGTGAGCACCAGCACGGCCCGGGGGTTGTCCCGCCGGGCCCGACGGAGCAGCTGTCGCAGCTTCCGGTCACTCTCCCCGGTGACGGTACACGAGTTGACGACAATAACCGCATCCCCTGCGTCCGGCTGGCCCGGCTGGTATTCGCCGGTCTCGAATCCGGCCTGTTCCATCAGCCGGCGCATGGCCTGTGTCTCGTATTGGTTCACCTTGCAGCCCAAGGTGTGAAACAGCGCCCGCATAGACTTGCTCCTTTGCTGAAGAAGATAGTCTTTACTATACCACAACCTCAAGGAAATGTAAAATAATAAAATATATTGACGTTATTTTTGGAATCTATTATACTATTTTTGTGGTTTATAAATATAAGAATTTAAGGAGAGGTATAATGAAAAAGGTGTGTTCCGTCCTGCTGACGGTGTTGCTGATGTGCGGTATCGTATACGGATCCATCGTACCGGTTGGAGCCTCTTCCGGTACCTGCGGCGAGGGTGTATACTGGTCTCTCGAAGACGGCGTACTGCGGATCTACGGTGAGGGCGCGATGGAGGAATATAGCAGTTCTATGTATGAAACGCGTGCCCCTTGGGCAGAACAGCGGGATGAGGTATATACCCTGGTCGTGGAGGACGGCGTGACCCGTGTGGGCAGCAACGCCTTTTTTGCCTGTGGGAATTTGCAGACGGCCACCCTCGCGGACAGTGTGGAGAGCGTGGGAGAATGTGCATTTCAAGAGTGCAGCGAGATGACATCGATGGATTTGGGCAGTGGAATCCGGAGAATAGATGGCGGTGCTTTTTTCGGATGCTTCCGGTTGTCGGATGTTGAGTTTCCCACCGGATTGCAGAGCATTGGAATAGAGGCCTTTCTTAGTTGCGGACTGGTTTCCCTCCGGTTGCCGGACAGTGTGGCCGAGGTGGGGGCCTATGCGTTTGCGGAGTGCACCCAACTGACGGAGGTCTCTTTCTCACAGGCTATGACTGTCATCCCGGATTCCTGTTTTTATAAATGTACCAGTTTGCGTTCTGTTACAGTGCCCGGATGGATCACTGCCATAGAGAGCGGTGCTTTTGCCGCTTGCACGCAGTTGCAGTCTGTGACCCTGTCTGAGGGAATCGTATCGATTGGTGGAGCGACTTTTTGGGATTGCCCCTCCCTCACCAATTTGTCGATCCCGGCCAGCGTGACAGAAATGAACGGCCTGTCCAACATTCAGAACCTAGCCACCATTGAATTGGCCGAAGGCAGTCAGGCGTTTCGCCTGGAGGACGGTATTTTGTTCAGCAAAGATGGCAAATGCCTGGTAAAATACCCTCCCGGGAGACAGGGAGAGAGCTATACAGTGCCGGATACGGTGGAATGCATTGCACCGTATGCATTTGGAAACACCCATCTCTCCTCTGTCATTTTGCCTAAAGGGCTTCGCACGGTGGAAGAGGGCCTGTTTATGGCAAACAGTGCATTGCGTAAAATCACGATTCCGGAGGGCGTGACCAGAATTGGGACACAGGCTTTTGCGGCCTGTTCCGTCCTCACAGAGGTTACCCTTCCCGATTCCGTGACATATATTGACCCGGAAGCGTTTGATCCCAACCGTGTGGAACGGATCTTCGGTTTTGCCGGATCCGCGGCGGAACAGTATGCCACGGAAAACAATATTGTGTTTGAGACCATCTCTGCCGAGCCATTGATCCCCGGCGACGTGAACGGCGACGGCAGCGTCAACAGTTCGGATGCGCGGCTGATT
>DXWE01000026.1 GCA_019417045.1 Oscillospiraceae bacterium | reverse complement strand
TGACCAGGAAGTTCTGGCCGAGGGATTTGGAAAATCGGAACCCGTGGCGGGAGAGGAGGACGGGGTGCTCGAGATCGGCCCCGGGATCGGGGTGCTCACCCGGGAACTGGCCGCGCGTGCTGGCCGGGTCGCGGCGGTGGAGCTGGATTCCCGGCTGCTGCCGGTGCTGCGGGAGACCCTTTCCGGCTGCGGCAACGTTGCGGTGGTGCCCGGCGATATTTTAAAGATTGATCTCGCCGCCCTCCTGCGCGAGCAGTTTGGCAGTCGGCGGGTGTATGTGTGTGCCAATCTGCCGTATTATATCACCTCTCCGGTGATTCTGCGGCTGCTCGAGAGCCGGCTGCCGTTTCGCGGCATCACCGTGATGGTACAAAAAGAGGCGGCGGTTCGCCTGTGCGCCCGGCCAGGCACCCGGGAATGCGGGGCGGTGTCACTTGCGGTGCAGTACTACGCGCGGCCGCAGCGCCTGTTCCCCGTGTCGCGCGGCAGCTTCCTGCCCGCGCCGCGCGTGGACAGCGAGGTCATCCGGCTGGACGTGCGGGAGCGCCCTCCTTGCGCGGTGCGGGACGAGTCCCGTCTGTTCGTACTCATCCGCGCGGCATTCAACCAGCGGCGCAAAACCCTCCCCAATTCCCTCACCGGCGCCGGGCTGACCAAAGAGCAGGCCCTCTCCCTGCTGCAAGCGGCGGGGATCCCCCCCACCGCCCGTGCGGAGGAGCTCACCCTCGAGCAGTTCGCGACGCTCGCCAATGGATCCACGGACAGGTGATCTGTCCCGGCTGGCGAACTGGGCACTGCCGTCCTCGCGCCCGCCAACGTGTCTGTGAACGGATCATCCGATAACAAGAGCCGCTCCCGACGGGAGCGGCTCTTTCTATCTCGCCACCACAGTGGGTGCCAGCCAATCGAAAGCCGGCAGGTTGCGCAGCACACCATATACCACCAGCACCACGATCAGCGCGATCGGGATCCAGCGCGGCATCCTCTGCTCCAGCCGGTTGGGCTTACCGGTTGCAAACGACCAGATCCAAAACCCGGCGTATACCAGCAGCAACGGCAGCAATACAAACAACAGCGGGTTCATGCGAAACGCCGCATACCAGTGTCCGGTGACCGTATAGGCCAACATCCGCGAGATCCCGCACCCGGGACAATACCATCCTGTCACCGCATGAAACGGACAGGGAATCCCGATTCCCCCGAGCCACTGCAGCAAAAAAAGCACAAGCAGAACCCCGGCAGCCGCCAGCAGCGCACCCGCCTTGCGCCTGGTCATACCGCCTTACGCCGCCAGCGAGTTGAGATCGTCCTGCATCAGCGCATAGTTGACAATCTGCAGGCCGAAAATCGCCAGAATGAGATAGAGGGTCGACCGGTCCTCCGCCGGCCGGCCGTTATAGGCCTTGGCATACTGGATATTCTTCCCCATTTTATACGCCCAGTAAATTCCATAAATGCCACACGTGACGATCGTCAGCAGGATCGTGGTTCCCGGACTCATCGACTGATCGCCGCTGATGTAGTTGGCATCCTGGGTCAGACAGTACATCCAGTAAAACCCATAGATCCCACAGGTGATGATGGTCAACACAATGCTGACCGCCAGGTCTCTTCTCTGCAACATACCATCCACTCCTCACAGTTCAGCCATACGGCTGTTGTTTCCTCTTCAGTATACCATACTGGCACAAGTGCGGCAACAGATCCGCAAAAAAATTTATATATTTTCTTCAGAATTTGCCTCTATTACCCGAGCGCACAGCTGCTCCAGGTCCCGCAGCGTCTCGATCGTCCCGGCCTGGCGGCGGAACTCCGCGGCGCCTCGCAGGCCCCGCATATACCAGGCGGCATGGCTGCGCGCCTCCCGGAGTGCCCGGTACTCCCCCTTCCACCCGGCTGCGGCCGCGATCTGGCGGTAGAGCACCGCCATGCGCCGGGCGACCGGCGGAGCGGGAAGCAGTGTCCCGTGAGATAGATATGCCTCGATTTCGGAAAAAATCCATGGCGCGCCGAGTGCGCCGCGGCCGACCATGATGAGATCGCAGCCGGTCTGTTCATACAGCGCCGCGGCCTGTTTCGCGTCGGTCACGTCCCCGTTGCCGATGACCGGGATCCGCACCGCCTGTTTCACCTGCCGGATGATCTCCCAGTCCACCGGCGGGGCGTACATCTGCTCGCGCGTGCGCCCGTGCACCGTCACCGCGGCGGCGCCGCCGGCCTCCACCGCCTGCGCCACCTCCACCGCGTTGACCTCGGCCTGCGAATACCCTTTTCGGATCTTGGCGGTCACCGGCACCGGCACCGCCCGCACCACCGCCTGCACCAGCCGGCGGCACAGCTCCGGGTCGCGCATCAGCGCGCTGCCGCAGTGGTTCTGCACGATTTTGGGGGCGGGGCACCCCATGTTGATATCGATCACGTCCGGCCGAAACTCCATGGCATATTCGGCGGCGCGGGCCAGGGTGTCCGGGTCGTCCCCAAACAGCTGCACCGCGGCGGGCCGCTCCCCGTCGTCGAGCGCGAGCAGCTCCCGGCTCTTTTCATCCTGATAGCACAGCCCCTTGGCGCTGACCATCTCCCCGACCACATAGGCCGCGCCGAATTCCACGCACAGCCGCCTAAACGCGCGGTCGGCCACACCCGCCATCGGCGCGAGCGCCGCCCTGCCCCGGATCTCCACCGAACCGATAACCATGTCCTCTCCCCTTTTCACTGGTTGTTTCAGTATACCAGACCCCGCCGTGTTTGGCAAGCGGCGGGGACTCCGGAAATTTACATCTTGTTCGCAATTGCCCCTGTTCAAAGCCAGAAAAATGTGGTATGATAACTCGGTAAGTGTGAGACTACGCGCGAGAAAGGTGCGATGGCAAAATATGGGACTGCTGAAGGCGCTGTTTGGCGATTACAGTAAGAAGGAGATCAAGCGGATCCAGCCGCTGTGCGACCAGGTGCTCGCCCTGGAGGAGACCTGCAAGGCGATGAGCGAGGCCGAACTCAAAGGGCAGACCGAGATCCTGCGCGATCGGCTGCACGCGGGCGAATCGCTCGACGACATCCTGCCGATGGCGTTTGCGGTGTGCCGCGAGGCGACCGACCGCGTGCTCGGCACCCCCCACTTCCCGGTGCAGATCCTTGGCGGCATCATCCTCCACCAGGGGCGGATTGCCGAGATGAAGACGGGCGAGGGCAAGACCCAGACGGTCATTTTGCCGGCGTACCTGAATGCGCTGGCGGGCAACGGCGTGCACGTGGTCACGGTCAACGAATACCTCGCCCGCCGCGACAGCGAGTGGATGGGCAAGGTCTACCGGTATCTCGGCCTCTCGGTGGGGCTCGTGATGCACGATCAGGACAAGGCCGCGCGGCGGGAGGCCTATGCCGCGGACATCACCTACGGCACCAATAACGAACTCGGGTTTGACTACCTGCGGGACAACATGGTGATCTACCAGAAGGATAAGGTGCAGCGCGGGCACGCGTTCGCCATTGTGGATGAGGTGGACTCGATCCTGATCGACGAGGCGCGCACCCCGCTCATCATCTCCGGTCAGGGGGACAAGTCGAGCGATCTGTATCAGCGGGCGGACAGCTTTGCGAAGACGCTGCGCCTGTCCAAGGTCAAGGAGATGGACGCCAAAGAGGACCAGGACACGGGGGACGCGGACTATATCGTCGACGAAAAGGCCAAAACCGCGACCCTCACCCAGCAGGGCGTCAAAAAGGCGGAGCAGTATTTCAACCTGGAAAACCTGATGGATCCGGACAACATGACGATCCTCCATCACATCAACCAGGCGATCAAGGCCCGCGGGGTCATGCACCGGGACGTCGACTACGTGGTCAAGGACGGCGAAGTGCTCATCGTGGACGAGTTCACCGGCCGGCTGATGTTCGGCCGCCGGTACAACGAGGGGCTGCACCAGGCGATCGAGGCGAAGGAGGGCGTGAAGGTCGAGCACGAGAGCAAGACGCTCGCGACCATCACCTTCCAGAACTATTTCCGCCTGTATAAGAAGCTCTCCGGCATGACCGGTACCGCGAAGACGGAGGAGACCGAGTTTCAGCAGATCTACAAGCTGGACGTGGTCGAGATCCCGACCAACCTGCCGGTGATCCGGCAGGACCTGCCGGACAGCGTGTACAAGACCGAGGCCGGCAAGTTCCGCGCGGTCATCCGGCAGATTGAGGAGTGCCATGAGCGGCAGCAGCCGGTGCTGGTCGGCACCATCTCGATTGAAAAATCGGAGCTGCTCTCCAAGATGCTCTCGAAAAAGGGCATCAAGCACGAGGTGCTCAACGCAAAATTCCACGAAAAGGAAGCGGAGATCATCGCCCAGGCGGGCAAGCTCGGTGCGGTGACCATCGCGACCAACATGGCCGGGCGCGGGACGGATATCAAGCTTGGCGGCAACGCAGAGTATCTGGCGAAAGCCGAGATGCGCCGGCTCGGGTTCCCGGAGGAGCTGATCGTCGAGTCGACCAACTACGGGGACACGGACGACGAGGAGATCCTCGGCGCGCGGGCGACCTTCCGCGAACTCGAGGACAAATATAAAGAGGAGATCAAGCCGGAGGCGCAGGCGGTATGCGAGGCGGGCGGCCTGTTCATCCTCGGCACCGAGCGGCATGAGTCCCGCCGCATCGACAACCAGCTGCGCGGCCGGTCGGGCCGGCAGGGCGACCCCGGCATGTCGAAATTCTATCTCTCGATGGAAGATGACCTGATGCGCCTGTTCGGCGGGGAGCGGATGAACTCCCTGATGGAGATGCTCGGCGTGGACGAGGACACCCCGATCGAAAACAAGATGCTCACCAACTCGATCGAGAGTGCGCAGCGCCGCGTGGAGGAGCGCAACTTCGGGATCCGGCGCGACGTTCTGCAATATGACGACGTGATGAACAAGCAGCGCGAGATCATCTACAGCCAGCGGGACAAGGTGCTCGAGGGAGAGAGCGTGCGGGACAACGTACTGAACATGATCCGGGAGTCGATCGCGGAAAACGTGCACCGCTTCACGGCCGACGAGCACTCGACCGACAACTGGAACCTGGACGGCCTGCGCGATACCTATCTCGGCTGGCTGACCACGGAGGACGATTTCCGCTACACCCCGCAGGAGCGCGAGGATCTGCGGCGCGAGACGCTGACCGAGACGCTGACCGACCGGGCGCTGAAGATCTACGAGAAAAAAGAGGAGAAGTACGGCGACCAGCTGATGCGGGAGCTCGAGCGGGTGATTCTGCTCAAGACGGTCGACCGGTACTGGATGGATCACATTGACAATATGGACGAACTGCGCAAGGGGATCCACCTGCGCGCGTATGCCCAGAAGGATCCGGTCGTCATGTACCGGCTGGAGGGCTTTGAGATGTTCGACCAGATGATCGCCTCTATCCGGGAGGACACCGCCCGGCTGATGCTGACGGTGGAGATCCGCTCGCAGGAGGAGCCGAAGCGGGTGCAGGTGATGAAGGCGTCGGCCACCTCCGGTGACGGCACGGCGGAAAAGCGGCCGGTGCGCAAGACCGCCGCGCAGAAGGTCGGGCGCAACGACCCCTGCCCGTGCGGCAGCGGCAAGAAATACAAAAAATGCTGTGGTGCCAATCTCTCGGACGACTGATCCCGACGGTACGGCACTGCGAAGAAGGGTGCGGTTCTTTTGAAACTCGGAATTGTGGGGCTGCCGAACGTCGGCAAGTCCACCCTCTTTAATGCCATCACGAACGCGGGCGCGCAGAGCGCCAACTACCCCTTTTGCACGATCGAGCCGAACGTCGGGGTGGTCGCGGTGCCGGACGACCGGCTGACCGCGCTGCAAAATCTGTACAACCCCGTCAAGGTGACCCCTGCGGTCATTGAATTTGTGGATATTGCGGGTCTTGTCAAGGGGGCGAGCCGCGGCGAAGGGCTCGGGAACAAGTTTCTCGCCAACATCCGTGAGGTGGATGCGATCGTCCATGTGGTGCGCTGCTTTGAGGACGACGACATCGTGCATGTGGACGGCAGCGTGGACCCGCTGCGGGATATCGAGACGATCAACCTCGAGCTGATTTTCGCCGACATGGAGGTGCTCCAGCGCCGGATTGACCGCAGTGCCAAGGCGATGAAGGGGGACAAATCCCTGCAGGGGGAGGTAGACTTTTTCAAGTCGGTTCTGGAAACCCTCGAGGCGGGCAAACCCGCCCGCACGATGGAGATGACCCCCGAGCAGGAGGCGCTGCTCGGGAGCGTCTGTCTGCTGACCGCAAAACCCGTCATCTATGCGGCCAATCTGAGCGAGCGGGACTTCACCGCCGGCCATCTCGACAGCCAGCCGTACTACCAGAAAGTCAGGGCGCTCGCGGCGGCGGAGGGGGCTGAGGTGCTCCCCATCTGCGCGAAGATCGAGGAGGAGGTGGCGGGGCTGCCGGAGGACGAGAAGCTGCTGTTCCTCTCGGAGCTGGGCCTCGACCATTCGGGGCTCGACCGGCTGATCCGGATCAGCTACCGCACGCTCGGCCTCATCTCCTATCTCACCGCCGGGCAGCCGGAGGTGCGCGCCTGGACGATCCGCAACGGCACCAGGGCGCCGCAGGCGGCCGGCAAGATCCACTCGGACTTTGAGCGCGGGTTTATCCGCGCCGAGGTGATCGCGTTTGACGATCTGATGGCGTGCGGATCGATGGCGGCGGCGAAGGAGAAGGGCCTGGTCCGCTCGGAGGGCAAGGACTATGTGATGAAGGACGGGGACGTTGTCCTGTTCCGCTTCAATGTGTGATATTTTCCACAGGATGGACACACTAAAGCCTATAGTAACGGGCGGTTGCGAACCGCCTATGCACAGAAAATATTTCCAAGGAGGAATGGGATATGAACAAACGATGCCTGGCGGTATTGCTGGCCCTGAGCCTGGCGGTGGGAGCCGCCGGCTGCGCGGCGGATCCGGGGGAGAGCGGCACATCCACCACCCCGACAGGCGATACGACCGCCTCCACGACCGAGCCGACCATCACCCTGCCGACCACGACGGAGGAGACCCTTCCTCTGCCGGACACCGGGGATATTGACAACCAGTTCGATGCGGTTACCCGGATCGGGGACACCGCCTATGAGCACTATTATTTCGCCGCCAGCAACGCGGACGGATATGCGGAAATGCTGGCCACCGCCGCGCAGAAGCTGAACGGGATCGCGACGCTGTACGATCTGCTTGTGCCGCTGAGCAGTGCCGTGACCCTGCCGGAAGGAGTGGAGATCGAGGGCAGCGACCAGAACCAGGCGCTGGACTACCTGTATAACCAGATCATGACCACAGCCGCAGCCAAGGGCACGTCCGTGCAGTGGATCGAAGCGCTCGGCCCGCTGAAAGCTCACAGCCGGGAATATCTGTATTTCCGCACCGACCATCACTGGACGGCGCTGGGTGCCTACTATGCCTACCAGCAGTTTGCATTGCTGAAGGGATTTACCCCGCATGCCCTGTCGGATTACGAGAAACGGGAGTTTCCCGGGTTCCTCGGTACTTTCTATGCCGACACGGGGAAGAATCCGAAAATGGCCGCCAATCCGGACACCGTGGCCGCGTATGTGCCGATTGCGGACACCTCGATGTATTTTATCGATCAGAACGGTGTAAACACCCCTTGGCAGGTCATCACTGACGTGTCCGACTGGGCGGCTTCCTCCAAATACAACACCTTTATCGGGGGCGACAATCCCTTTACGGAGATCACCAACAACGACCTGCACGACGGGTCGGCCTGTGTGGTCGTAAAGGAGTCGTTCGGCAACGCGTTTGTCCCGTTCCTGGTCGACCACTATGAAAAGGTCTATGTGATCGACTACCGGTATTATAAGGAGAAGAGCCTCGATCAGGTTGTCAAGGACACGGGCGCGACCGACGTGATCTTTGTCAATGCCATCAACGCGGCAGGCGGCGGGCGCCTGTCGCTCATGGAAGATCTTGTCAACCGATAAAAGTAAATAGGCGGGGCGGCGCAAAGAAATCTTGGCGCCGCCCTCTTTGTTTACAAAAACCCGTCACCAATCCCTCCCCCCTCGCATAGCTTGTACTGTGGGGAGGTGATAGAGATGTGTACTGGTATTCTGGGCGCCATCGCCGTCTGGTGTACGGCCCGTCGCACCGGCCTGTGGAACGGCAACGGCTGCGGCCACAGCTGCAATTGCGGCTGGAACAATCGCTGCGGGTGCCGTTGCAACGACAATTGCGGATGGGAGAGTGCGGCTGCTGTCAACGCCTGCGCGGCCCCGGTGTGTGCTGCCCCCGCCCCGGTGGTGACCAATGCGTGCGACGCGATCCCCGCTGAGATCTGGGAGAGCGTGAACCGCCGCGGCTGTGGCTGCAATAGCAACTGCCGTTGCCGGTAAATTCCCCTGTCCCTGAGTAGAGATATATAGAAAGTAAACGGGCGGGCCCTCAGGCCCGCCCGTTTCTGTGTGTTCACCCGCGGCTGAAATCCAGCAGTCGCAGGTCCTTGTTGTGTTCCAACGCCCAGCGGATGTTCCAGTCGCCGGAGAAGAGCAGCAACTTATTGCCGCGCATGTCCTCCGCGCGCTTGGTGTCGGCGGTCAGATCCAGCGTCTTCGGATCCAGGTCCTCGTTCTCAATCCACCGGGCGGACTGGTAGGGCAGCCCCTCCATTCGGATCTCCACCCCATACTCGTTTTTCAGCCGGTACTCGAGCACGTCGAACTGCAGCGTGCCCACCACCCCGACGATAACCTCTTCGAGCCCGCCGCCCAGCTCCTTGAAAATCTGGATGGCGCCCTCCTGCGCGATCTGGGTGATCCCCTTGACAAACTGTTTGCGCTTCATCGTGTCCACCTGGCGCACCAGGCGGAAATGCTCCGGCTCAAAGGTGGGGATCCCCTCGAACCGGAATTTCTGCGACGGGTCGCACAGCGTATCGCCGATCGAGAAGATCCCCGGATCAAACACCCCGATGATGTCGCCGGCATACGCCTCCTCGACCACCTCGCGGTCCTGCGCCATCAGCTGCTGCGGCTGGGACAGGCGCATCTTCTTCTGCCCCTGTACATGGTAGACCTCGGCGCCCTTTTCAAATTTGCCCGAACAGATTCGCATAAACGCAATGCGATCCCGGTGCGCCTTGTTCATATTGGCCTGGATTTTGAACACAAACGCGGAGAAGTGCGGGTCAAACGGGGAGATCTCCCCCTCGTCCGACCGCCGCGGCAGCGGGGGCGGCGTCATACGGAGGAAATCCCGTAAAAACGGCTCCACCCCGAAATTGGTGAGCGCCGACCCGAAAAACACCGGCGACAGCTCGCCACACAGCACCTTCTCCTCATCAAACGCGCTGCCCGCGCCGTCCAACAGCTCCATGCTCTCGCACAACTGCTCATACTGCTCATGGGACATCAGCTGCTCGGCCTTCGCGTCGTGGAGCGAGGCGTACTGCGCCGCCGCCTCCACCTTGCCGGTCACACCGGAAAAAACCGCGACCCGCTCGGTTGTGCGGTCGTACACCCCGCGAAACTCCTTCCCCGATCCGATCGGCCAGTTGACCGGATAGGTCGCGATCCCGAGCACCTGTTCGATCTCCTCGCACAGATCGAACGGGTCGCGCGCCTCGCGGTCCATCTTGTTGATAAAGGTAAAGATCGGGATGTGCCGCATCACGCATACCTTGAACAGCTTTTTGGTCTGCCGTTCCACGCCCTTGGACGCGTCGATCACCATGACCGCGGCGTCCGCCGCCATCAGGGTACGATACGTGTCCTCCGAAAAATCCTGGTGTCCGGGGGTGTCGAGGATATTCACACAGTACCCATCGTATTCAAACTGCATCACAGAGGACGTGACCGAGATCCCACGCTGCTTTTCGATCTCCATCCAGTCGGATACCGCGTGCTTCATATTCCGTTTTCCCTTGACCATACCGGCAGTTGCAATCGCACCGCCATAGAGCAGGAATTTCTCGGTCAGGGTGGTCTTGCCGGCATCGGGATGGGAGATGATGGCGAACGTCCGCCGCCGGTTGATCTCTTCGCGCACTGTCACTCCTGGTTCCTCCATCCAGTGAAATTCACACACACCTGTCTATTGTACCCGTTTTTTTCCGGTTTTGCAACACCTTATATCACCCCATTGTCCGCAAGCAGCAGCAACACACAGCTCGCGACAACGATCACCGCGCCGATCAGCAACCCCGGATGCACCCGGTGCTGCGTACTGTCGGCCTGCTTTCCACTGTCTGGCGCCAGCCGCGCCTTGCGCAGGCCGGTCGCCACCGGTTTATAGAGCAGCAGCGTCAGCGCGGCGTTGAGCGCGCCCTTGACCAGGTTGAACGGCAAAAACACCGGCAGCAGCATACCCGCCACCTCCTCGCGGGTGACGCCGAGATACAGCGGGGTAATCAGATAATTCCACAGCAGCATCACGCCGACCATCAGCACCACGCCGAGCGCCAACCCCACGACCGCCCCGCCGAGCGTGCGCCGCCGCTTATAGATCACCGCTGCCGTGCAGGAAAAGCACACGGTCGAGAGCACATTCATCAGCAGGCCGATCCAGCCCGTCTCGCTGAAGGTCACCATCTCGAGCAGGGAGGATACCAGCGATATGACCAGCCCCTCGACCGGCCCGAACAGGAACGCGCCGATCGTGATGATCACGTCCTTCGGCTCATAGCTCAAAAAGCCGGCCACCGGGATGCGGATCATAAACACAAAGAGATAGGCGACGGCCGAAAACAGAGCAAGCATCACCAGTTTTTGCGTGTGTCCCATTTTGTTGTTTTGCATACTGCCAACTCCCTTTCCAAAGGGGGACGGGAGCCGCCGGGCGCGTCGCCGTGGCAAAACAAAAGGCCCCGCAGCGCCCAAAAACAGGCGCCAGGGGGCCAGACGACGCAGCAAAGCGGTTCTTCTTCCATCCAGACTGTACTGTCGGCTTTGGGATTTCACCAAATCAACCGGGTCCACAAAGGACACGGCTCGCGGGCTGTCACCGCCAGTGGGGACTTTCACCCCGCCCCGAAGATATCTCCAGTATGCACCGGCGGCGAAAAAATGTCAAGGAAAAACGGAAAAATTTCTGAAAGATCCGTAAGAGGCCGCCGGAAAACTCCGGCGGCCTCTTTGTATCGCAGGCTTACTGGTTGTCGACTTCCACCATGTGCTCGATGAGCATGAGCACCTTGTTGGAATAGCCCCACTCGTTGTCGTACCAGGAGATCAGCTTGAAGAAGTGGTCGTTCAGCGCGATCCCGGCCGTGGCATCATAGATGGAGGTACGCGGATCGGTCAGGAAGTCGGAGGAGACGACCGCATCCTCGGTGTAGCCGAGGATCCCCTTCATATAGGTCTCAGACGCCTCTTTGATCGCGGCGTTGATCTCTTCCATAGTGGTGGCCTTCTCGGTGCGGACCGTCAGATCGACGACCGACACGTCCAGCGTCGGCACCCGGAAGGACATGCCGGTCAGCTTGCCCTTGACCTCCGGGATGACGAGCGCGCACGCCTTGGCAGCGCCGGTGGAGGACGGGATGATGTTGCCCGCCGCCGCACGGCCGCCGCGCCAGTCCTTCTTGGACGGGCCGTCCACCGTCTTCTGGGTAGCGGTGGTGGAGTGCACGGTGGTCATCAGGCCCTCTACAATACCGAACTTGTCATAGATCACCTTGGTCAGAGGCGCCAGGCAGTTGGTGGTGCAGGAGGCGTTCGAGACAACCGTCATATCCTTCGTGTACTTGTCCAGGTTGACGCCGCACACGAACGTCGGGGTCTCCTTATCCTTCGCGGGAGCGGAGATGACGACCTTCTTGGCGCCCGCAGCGATGTGCGCACTCGCCTTTTCGGTGGTGCAGAACACGCCGGTGGACTCGACCACATACTCTGCGCCGCACTCCGACCATTTGATATCGGCGGGATCCTTCTCCGCATACACAAAGATCGGATGCCCGTTCACCACAAACTTGCCGTTTTCAACCTTCGCGTCCCCGTCAAACTTGCCGTGCATCGTGTCGTACTTGGTCATGTAGACCATGTAGTCGAGATCGATAAACGGATCGTTGATCCCGACGACCTCGAACTTCTCCGGCTGCGCCACGGCGGCACGGAACACCAGGCGGCCAATCCGGCCAAAGCCGTTAATGCCGATTTTGATAGCCATACCATTACCTCCATACGATGAAATTACTATTATTGTATCCCGTTTTCCCAGTTTTTTCAAGGGAGTTGCCGGAAATTTCACGGTCTGTCCACACTTTTGTGGATATGCCCAAAACCACCGGTTTTTTGCGGGAAAAGGGGTATACTATCACAATGTCGCCTCCGGCCGTCGACAGCGGACGGCCGCAGCGCGCCAAATCCACTTTTTATGAGGAATTCCGATATGATCGCCAACCGCCACCCGGACCTCGCCGCCCTGTATGCGGAGGGCAAATGCCGCCAGGCGCTCTCCGACTATTTTTTTCATCAAAAACCGCTCTGGCAGCAGAGCGAGACCGAACGGGAGCGCACCCGGCAGGTGCTCGCCTGCGTGCGCACGCTGGAGATGCGCAGCGTGTTGCAATTCGCAGGTCACCAGCGGCCTCTGTTCCGGGCAGACGCGGCCGCGTATCTGCGCGCCGCGTCCGAGGCCGCTGCGGTACTGCTGGCGCTCGAGGGGGTCCCGCTCTCGCTGGACCTGCCGGCAGAGCCGATCCTCACCGCGTTTGAACCCCGGCTGCTCCAGCTCTCCCTGGCCCTGCTTCTGCGCGCCGCCCGCCGCGGGAACGCCCCGCTCGGCCTGCGCCTCACCCGGCAGCCGCACGCCCTCACCCTCTCGGTGACAGGCCCGCAGCCGATACACAGCCGCACGGTGCTCGCGCTGGTCCGGGAGACCGCCCGGCTGCATCGCGGCAGCGTCGCGGTCTCAGGCGGTACCACCGCCTTCTCGATCCGCCAGACCCCCGGCGGCATACCGGTGAAAGGCCTGCCCACGGCGGACAGCCTGCTGCGCAACCCGCTCTCGGGGGTGTGCGTCGGGCTCTATTCGTCCTCCCGGCCGCCCGTCTGCGGGGCGCTGTCCGGCAAACCCTGCTGCGAAGCGCTCTCTCCCGACCCGTCGGCAGGGCTCTCCTCCGCGCTGTCCGCCGATACCGGCGACTCGATAAACTCCTCCGCAAATTCGTCCAGCACCACCGATCCCACATCCTCCTCCGGCATCGCGCCCTCCGGGGGAAGCAGCGCGTCGGAGGGATCGGTCACAGGATCGTGCAGCAGCTGGTACAGCCCAAAGCCCAGGGCGAACAGGCCGATAAAGAAATCCACCCCGCCCGCCAGCCGGCTGGAATTATAGGCCGCCACCTCGTCCATGAAATACATGCACAGCCTCGTCAGTGTGCCGCTGAGGCAGAGCAGGCCGGTGCACAGGGAGTACCACCGCAGGGTGCGCACGGGCGGGCGGCCCACCCCGGCTACATAGCGCGCGAGCGCAAACAGGAACAGCAGCATGAAGATCAGCATGACAAAGTCAAAAAAGCTTTCGGACACGCTGACCGCACTGGAATAGGAGATCTCATACCGCGCCAGGCGAAACCACAGCCACAGCACCGGCGTGAGCGCAGCCCACTGGAACAGGCGGGACGCCTGTAGCTTGTGGGTGAACCAGCGCAGCCCCAGGGCAAGCAGAAAAATGCCGCCCAATACGCCGAAAAGGAGCGTCAGAATCAGGCAGACCCGGTCTACTCCGCTGATGATTACGCTGCTCGGCGGGGGCGCGTCACCGCTCTGGATCCACACCCAGGTATCGCTGACCGTGGAAAGCAGCAGCACCACGCCCGACAGCAGCGCGAGCATCGCCAGAAACGGCGCAGCCGTGCCGTGCACCGGGCACAGCGGCACCTTCCACGGCAAAATCAGCAGTGCAAACAGCAGCACGCTGCCGAAGATCAGACCCACAATCAGGGGATGCAGCGTAAATGCGCCGGTGTCGCCGTCCTGCAACTGCGGCATCAGCACCACCCGCACCACCGTGACGCCCGCTGTCAGCAGCACGGCAAACAGCGCGGCCAATCGTTTACTGAGGATTTGCACAGGGTATTCCACCTTTCTGTCAGACGCGCTCTTGTAGCGGTATGTACGGCTGCCGGGGGATGATGGCCTTATAGGCCGGGCGGATGATCCGGCCGCCGGATACGAGCTCTTCGATCCGGTGCGCGCACCAGCCCGTCACCCGGGCGACCGCGAACAGCGGGGTGAACAGCTCTTCGGAGATCCCCAGGCTGCGGTATACGAGTCCCGAGTACAAATCGACGTTCGCGCACATGGCCTTGTCCGAGTGCTTGCACGCCGCGAACACGCCGGGCGTCAGCTTTTCCACCAGCTCGAGCAGACGGAACTCCTCTCCCAGCCCCTTCTTCTCCGCGAGATCCACCGCATATTTTTTGAGCATCTGTGCGCGCGGGTCGGACAGGGTATACACCGCATGGCCCATCCCGTAGATCAGCCCGCTGCGGTCGCCCGCCTCCCGGTTGACGAGCTTGACCAGGAACGCGCGCACCTCCTCCTCGTCCGCCCAGTCCCGGACACCCTCCTTGATATAACCGAGCATCTCGTTGACCTTGATATTCGCCCCGCCGTGGCGCGGGCCCTTCAGCGCGCCGATTGCCGCCGCGATCGCGGAATAGGTGTCGGTGCCGGACGAGGTGAGCACCCTGGTGGCGAAGGTGGAGTTGTTGCCGCCGCCGTGCTCCGCGTGCAGCATGAGGCACACGTCCAGCACGCGGGCCTCCTCATCGGTGAACCGCGTGTCCGCCCGGATGGCGCGCAGGATCCCCTCGGCCGTGGTCTGGCCGGGCAGCAGCGGATGGAAGAACATGCTCTCGTGGTCATAGTGCCGCCGCTTGACCTGATAGGCATACGTCATGATGACCGGCAGGCGGGCGATCAGCTCGATCGACTGCCGCAGCACGTTTTCGAGCGACAGGTCGTCGGGATTGTGGTCGTAGGAATACAGCGCGAGCACCGAGCGGGCGAGCTTGTTCATGATGTTGGGGGAGGGCGCCTTGATGATCATGTCCTCGGCAAAATAGGTGGGCAGCTCCCGGTGCTCGGAGAGCAGCCGGGTGAAGGCATCGAGCTGTTCCCCCGTCGGCAGCTTGCCGAACAGCAGCAGCCACGCAACCTCCTCGAACCCGAACCGGTGATCCTGCACACAGCCGTCCACTAGCTGCGTCACGTCCACGCCGCGATAGGTGAGTTCCCCCTCGATCGGGGATTTCTCCCCCTCGCTGAGCACATAGCCGTGCACATTGCACACCCGCGTCAGCCCCGCCATCACACCGCTGCCGTCCGCATTGCGAAGCCCCCGCTTCACATCGTAGCGGGCATATTTTTCCGTGTCGATATAGTTATTCTTCCGGATCTCTTCGCATAACGATAGAAAGAGAGGGTTTTTATGCGGTGTCTGTGAGGGTGTCTCCATCGGGGATCGTCCTTTCCTGGTATAAGACTAAGGAATAAGTATACCGAAAAACACGGTTAAAGTCAAGGAAAAGGGGAATGCAGCCATGAAATTCTATGTGGGACTTGCTCTTGTGGTCGCGGGACTGCTGCTGCTCATCCCGCTGCTCGCCGTCGGTCTGCCGGACAGCCCCTCCCCCTCGCCCGACC
>DXWE01000253.1:597-1054 GCA_019417045.1 Oscillospiraceae bacterium | reverse complement strand
GTGCAGGACGGGTGGAACGCGAGCTTCTTTGTCCCGTGGCAGAGTATCGTGATCGCGGTCGGCAGCGTGTTCCTGGTGGTGTTCGCCACCATGCTCTATTCGATGCGCCGGATCAACCGGGACAACCCGATCGACGCGCTCAAGGACGAGAACCTGTGACAAAGCACCCCCCGGAGCCATCGCTCCGGGGGGTGCTGTCTGCGCTGGAACAGCCTATTGCGCGAGCCGCTCCAGGATCAGGCGCGCGCATTTGTACACGTCGCCGCCGCCCATGGTGAGCACGAGGTCGCCCTCTCCGGCGTGGGCCGCGATATAGTCGGCGATCGCGGGGAAATCGGGGATATAGGTCCCGTTTGCCATCCGGCTTGTGATGTCGGTCGACGAGACGTGCCACTCGTTTTGCTCTCTCGAGCCCATGATGTCGCTCACGACCGCCTCGTCCGCGATCGAGAGGGAC
>DXWE01000253.1:0-587 GCA_019417045.1 Oscillospiraceae bacterium | reverse complement strand
GCCTTTGCGGTGCGCAGGGTGGCGGTGATCTCGGTCGGGTGGTGGGCGTAGTCGTCCGCCACCGTCACCCCGCGGGCGCTCCCGAGGAACTCGAACCGCCGCCCGGCGCCGTGGAAATGGGCGATCCCCGCGGCGATCTCGTCCGGGGAGACGCCGCAGAGGCTGGCCGCGGCCGCGGCCGCCATCGAGTTTTGCACGTTGTGCAGCCCCGGGATCCCGAGCCGGATGTGGCAGAAAAGCTGCCCGGCGTGGTAGAGGTCGTATGCCTCATACGCGCCGTTGGCCGTCCGGATGTCCCGGGCGTACCAGTCGCAGGTGTCGCTGCTCCCGTAGGTGACCAGCTTCGCGTTCGTGATCCCCTCGACCGCCTGCGGCGCGTGCGCGTCGTCCGCGTTGTAGATGACCGTGCCGGTCGTCCGCCCGGCGAAGGTGTGAAACGAGCGGATGATGTTCTCCATCGACCCGAAATAGTCGAGATGGTCGGCGTCCACATTGAGGATGACCGCGATCGCGGGGTTCATCTCGAGATAATGGTCCTTGAACTCGCACGCCTCGCACACCATCAGGTCGTGGCTGCCGGCGCGGCC
>DXWE01000252.1:662-1248 GCA_019417045.1 Oscillospiraceae bacterium | reverse complement strand
CGGCAGGTGGTGCGGGACATCGGGTATGACAGCGCGGAGATGGGGTTTGACGGGAACACCTGCGCGGTGCTCACCGCGATCGACGAGCAGTCCCCCGACATCGCGCAGGGGGTGAACGCGGCGCTCGAGACGCGGGAGGACGCACGGGACGAGGACCCGTTCGACCGGATCGGTGCGGGCGACCAGGGCATGATGTTCGGCTACGCGTGCGACGAGACGCCGGAGTACATGCCGCTGCCGATCTCGCTCTCGCATCGGCTCGCGCGGCGGCTGGCCGAGCTGCGGAAAAGCGGCGCGCTGTCCTATCTGCGGCCGGACGGCAAGACGCAGGTGACGGTGGAGTATGACGGGCTGACCCCGGTGCGGGTGGACACGATCGTCGTGTCCACGCAGCACAGCGACGGGGTGCGGCTACAGACCATCCGGCAGGACGTGCTCGAGCAGGTCATCCGGCCGGTGGTGCCGGCCGGGCTGCTGGACGGGCAGACGAAGGTGTTCGTCAACCCGACCGGCCGGTTCGTGGTGGGCGGCCCGCAGGGGGACAGCGGGCTGACCGGGCGGAAGATCATCGTGGACACCTACGGCG
>DXWE01000252.1:0-652 GCA_019417045.1 Oscillospiraceae bacterium | reverse complement strand
GCCCGCCACGGCGGCGGCGCGTTCTCCGGCAAGGACCCCACCAAGGTGGACCGCAGCGCGGCGTATATGGCGCGGTATGCGGCGAAGAACGTGGTCGCGGCGGGGCTTGCGAAGCGGTGCGAGGTACAGCTCGCGTACGCGATCGGGGTCGCGCGGCCGGTGTCGGTGCGGGTGGACACCGGGGGCACCGGCTCCCTGCCCGACGAGGTGATCGCCCGCGCGGTGGAGGCGGAGTTCGATTTCCGGCCCGCCGCCATCATCGAGGAGCTACAGCTGCGCCGCCCGATCTACCGGCGGCTCGCGGCCTATGGCCACATGGGCCGGGAGGAGCTCGGCGTGCGCTGGGAGCGGACCGACAGGGCCGCTGCGCTGCGCCAGCGCGCGCGGCGGCTCGGGAAGGGGCAAAAGGCCCGCTGAAAAGGAGGCACTTTGCCGGGGCGTGCGGCGGGCCGGCTGAGAAGGAGGCGCCCCCACGCCGGGACGGAGCGCTTTGCCGGAATCCCGCCCAAGGGACGGAGACATGCCGCCGAAAAGTGCGGCGGGCCGGCTGAGGGGTGCAAAGCGGCCGCGTGCCGGCAGTACAGCCTCCCCGCCCACACGCCAGCTGGGAGGGAGGCGCGCCGCTGAGAAGCGCGGCGGGTCGGCTGAGAAG
>DXWE01000251.1 GCA_019417045.1 Oscillospiraceae bacterium | reverse complement strand
GATTTTCATGGGGATTCCTCCTTGCGGTTGACCGGATATTCCCAGTATACGTCAAATCATCCCGCAGCACAAGCCCGGCTGGCCGGTTTTTGGGGGGCGATCCGCCGTCTCGGCAGGCGGCGGGCGCCCGACCCGGGCAACGGGACAGGACGCGGGTGCCCGCTTCGGGGAACAAGGCAGGCCGCGAGCCGGCGGGAGACGGGCGCGCATGCGGGGCGCTTCGGCGCCCTGCCTCAGGGCGCCTGATCGGTTTGTTCTTGCATAGTGTGAGGCAACATGGTATACTTTATGCACATACTAAGGGCGCAGAAAGGGGCGGTTTCCCTTGTCACAGGCAAAGACACCGGAGGAGCCGGCGCGGCAGCAGCCGCTTACACAGTGGATCGAGGCGGTGCGGGCGTACACACCCGCCGAATGGGAGCGCCTGCCGGATATTGAGCTGTATATGGACCAGGTGCTCACCCTGATGGACAAGCAGCTGTCCTTGATGTCGGAGGACGGCAACCGCCTGCTCACCTCCAGCATGATCAACAACTATGTCAAAGGCGGGGTGGTGCCCCGCCCGAACCAGAAGAAATACGGCAGGGAACACCTGGCACAGCTCTACATGGTGTGCATGCTCAAGTCCGTGCTGCCGCTGCCGCAGATCGACGAGATGCTCAAAGGGCTGACCGCCGCGTTCCCGGAGGAGGAGCTGTATCCCGCGTTTTCCCAGGCGCAGGTGGCCTCCCTGCAGGAGACGGTCGAGCGGATTGAAAAGACCGCCGACACCGACGCGGAGCGGTACCAGCTCGCGATGGAGCTGGCGCTCGAGGCAAACGCGCGCCGGATCGCGGCGGTGCGGATCCTCGGCAGCCTGAAGCCGGAGGAGCAGGAGAAAAAGAAATAGCGGGCGCCGGCGGGCAGGCCGACCGGCAAAAAGTGAGGGGTATGCGTCATGCGGTTACTCGTGCTCGACGGCAACAGCATCATCAACCGGGCGTTTTATGGGATCAAGCTCCTGTCCACCAAGGACGGGCGGTTCACCAATGCCATCGTGGGGTTTCTCAACATCCTGCAAAAGCTGCGGGAGCAGGTGGAGCCGGACGGGATCGTCGCCGCGTTTGACCTGCCGGCGCCCACCTTCCGGCACCGGCTGTACGACGCGTATAAAGCCGGACGGCGGCACATGCCGGACGAGCTCTATCAGCAGCTGCCGGTGATGCAGGAGATCCTGCGGGATCTGGGATGCACCGTGGTGGAGAAGGAGGGATACGAGGCGGACGATATCCTCGGCCCCCTCGCCCGCCTGTCGGAGGAGCAGGGGGAGG
>DXWE01000250.1 GCA_019417045.1 Oscillospiraceae bacterium | reverse complement strand
GGTTCTCCGGCGAGAGCGACGCCGGGATCCCTCTCGCCGTCTCGTTGCTGTGCCCTGCACTTAAGCCCAGTTTGAAACTCATTCCTCCGTCTCCTCCTTCTTCGCCTGCTTGTACACCTGGTTCGCATATACGCTCGCTCCCGCCAGCAGCACCCCCTGCGTCACCGCCGTGAACGCCGCCGTCGCGATCGCACGGCCACCGGAGAGCTCTCCCGTCGCGAACACCCATACCGCCGACAGTGCCACCGAGATCCCTCCCAGCACCAGCGGAATCCATTTGTCCGAAAGTTTGCTCTTCTTCAGCCCCATCCCGATCACATACAGCACCGGGACCAGCACCAGCAGCTCCGGCTGGATATATTGACTCCATTCCATCTCTCTTGCCTCCTGTTCTCAATCAACCTGTGGGGAGCGGTCCCTCCCGGAAAACCGCATGCCCGCCGCTTCCCGGGAGGTCCTTCTCCCTTTGTCAGAATATATGCCGGATTCCCTGTTCGGTCAGAAAATCCTTCTGCTCATGTTTCACCTGCCGCGCATATTGCAGCGCCTCCTCCGTCTCTCCGTTGGTGTGCCCGTTCTTCAGCGCCGTGGCGGTGGCCTCCCCCAGCGCGATCGACGCCCTCACGCTCCGGATCAGCAGCACCTCGCTCTTCTCCCGGATCTGCTCCCGTTCCCGCTGCTCCCGCTCCCGCCGGTCGATGCACCGCTTGACAAACCAGAAGCACAGCCCCGTCACTGCCGACGGCACCCCCATGCTCACCAGGATCGATATCCAGTCCACTCCCCCTGTCTCCTTTCTCAGCCCGGGCAATATGACAGCCGCGCCCGGCGGTCAATACCCGCCACGGTGGGCGCCAGGTAGCACGACCAGCTGCACGGCCCCGCTCCCGTCCCGGAAGTCCACATCCCCCCGGCCAGCGCCGCGCACACGTCGCTCCGGGGGAAATTGTAATAGTCGGCATACCACGTCGTCGTGCCGGCGCCCGTCTCGCTCGGGAGCCTCACATACGGGTATCTGCTGTCAAACCCCAGCGCTTTCACGTATCCGGCCGTGTCCGGCAGGTGGAACTGCAGCTTGACATACTCGTCCGTGATGGCGCCGTTTGCATATGCCGTCGGATCCGGCAGGTAGTATACAGTATATGAGTACGGGTCCTCCGATGTCCCTGTCCCCTCCCGCTGGAACAGCACGTCCGATACCCATTCACAGGCGTTCCCGTAGGGCGTCTCCTTCCCCCGGTACACGCAGGGGTACTTGCCGCCGGAGTTCGAGACCGGCGACCCGCTCGTGGAGAGCACCCCGTCGCACGATCCGTTTTTC
>DXWE01000025.1:15612-16140 GCA_019417045.1 Oscillospiraceae bacterium | reverse complement strand
GTCGGAGGTGTTCGCGATCAGCACTGTCCGCTTCATCAGCGGCAGCCCGGTACGCGGGTCGTGCAGCTCGGGGAACTCCTTGAGCACGTCGGTCATCTCGTTGCCGCGCTCCCCGCACCCGATATAGACGATGATATCCGCGTCCGCCCACTTCGCGAGCTGGTGCTGCACCACCGTCTTGCCCGAGCCGAACGGGCCGGGGATCGCGGCGATGCCGCCCTTTGCGATCGGGAACAGCGTGTCGATCACCCGCTGCCCGGTCACCATCGGCTCGTCGGGAGAGAGCTTTTTCTGATAGGGGCGGCGCACCCGCACCGGCCACTTTTGCAGCATGGGCAGCTCGATGGTTTTGCCCGCCTCCGTCCTCAACCGGGCGATCGGCTGCTCGATGGTGGCCTCCCCGTCGAACAGCCACTCGACGGTGCCACTAACCGCCGGCGGCACCATGATCTTCTGGGTCACGGCGGGGGTCTCTTCGACCGTGCCGAGCGTGTCGCCGCCCGTCACCCGGTCACCGATCTGCGCCAC
>DXWE01000025.1:626-15602 GCA_019417045.1 Oscillospiraceae bacterium | reverse complement strand
GGGCAAAACCGCCACTTTTTCTGCCGGTCGAGTTTCGGCACGTCCACCCCGCGCGGGATCCGGTCGCCCGATTGCCGGTAGATCTCCTCCAGCGGGCGCTGGATCCCGTCGTAAATCCCCTCGATCAGCCCGGGCGCGAGCTCGACCGACAGCGGCTCACCCGTCAGATACACCGGCTCGCCGGGGCCGAGTCCCGCGGTCTCCTCATAGACCTGGATGGAGGCGCGGTCTCCCCGCAGCTCGATCACTTCGCCAATCAGCCGCTTTTCACTCACCCGCACCACGTCATACATCTGCACGCCGGCCATGCCGGTCGCGACGATCAGCGGGCCGGCCACCTTCCAGATGGTGCCGACCGGCTGGCTGTCCGCGGCACCGGCTGCGGCTGTCACTGGTTGTTGCATTCTCTGTCATCCTTTCAAACCGGCCGGAACACTGTACCGGCGGGGGAGGTTTATTCCTGAAAGATATTCGACCCAATGGCCTTTTCCACATTGGCGTTGATGCCGCGCCGCCCAAACCCGGTACTGCCGGTGCGGTCGGGGAGGGGGAGCAGAATGGGATAGGCGCGGGACTTATACCGCCGCAGCACCTCCGGCACCTGCTCGGCCGCCGGCTCGGTCAGAAAAATGACCGTATACCCGGCGGCGGCCAGCCGGTCGACGGCGTCCTCCACCTCGGCCGGGGAGTCCGCCGCGACCGTATGCACGCCGAGCGCCCGGTACGCGAGGATGGACGAAAGCTCCCCCACCGCCGCGAGCTTGCCGGTAGTCTTGAAATCCGCCATACCGCCGCCTCCTTACAGTTCCAGATCGTCCATCGTGACCGGCTGCCCGGCGCGTTTGGCGGCAAACAGGATCCGCAGCGCGCGTGCCTCCTGCTGCCGGGCCAGCCAGTAATAGAGCAGCGGGCCGGGGCCAAAGCTGTCGTCTTTCTGTCCGGCGACCACCTGTCGGAGTGCCCGCTGCATCTCCCGCTCCACCTCCGGCAGGTCGCCGTCCTGCGGCGAAACCGGCAGCTCGTCATCCGCCGGGAGCAGCACGCGGTCGAGCTGCTGCTGTGACCAGCCGAGCCGGTTGGCGCGGATGGCGGACAGCCGGTTGACAAAATCCGCCTGTGTGCGCAGATAGCTGCGCAGCAGCTCGTTTTTGCCGGCGTCGTGCAGCATCTGCGCAAACATCGCATTGTCCACCGTGACGCTGAGCAGGAAGGGATCGGTGAGATCGCCAACCCCGCGAAGGCGCTCCCCGAGCAGGGGGGAGAGGAGCGAATAGTCATCCACCTCCACGCACACCCGCAGCAGCTCTGTCTCGTAACAGCCGCCCGCGAGCAGCAGCCGGTCCGCCGGTTCCCCGACCAGCCGGGATTTGAGCAGTACTTTCAGGTTGTGGGCGTCGGTCGGCAGGCAGAACACGTCGAGCAGGCCGGGTACGGGGGCAATCTCCCGCAGCAGGGCCGCGGTGTCGGCCAGCTGTGAGCGGATGCGGGACTCGAGATCGTCCGCCCCCGAGGAGGAGCCATAGCCCCATTCCCGCAGCAGGGACAGCGCCTGCGCCTCTTCCGCCTCGAGCAGCCGGCCCCATTGCGAGGCATTCAGCAGGGTGCCCTCGAGCGCCTTGACCCGGCCGACGGCAAAGGGATAGGAGGTTTCGCCGAACAGCGGTCTTGCGTCTGTCATGCGGTCTCCTCCTTTACAATTAGTAAAATTAGATACAGATTATACGGTTCCAAACAGCTGCGCGGCGACCTGTGCCTCGGTCTGCTCGCGCAGGTCTTCGAGGATGGTTCGCAGCGAGGCGTCCACGTCACATATCTCCCCGGTGAGGTACATCCCGCCGTCGAGCCCGTCGCGGGTCCCCTCCAGCCGGAGTGTGCACGGGCAGCCCGAGCTCTCGGTCAGCCGGCTGCCCCAGGAGGCGCACAGGGAGGACGGTCCCTCAAACAGGGCATGATACCGCTCAAAGTCCTGGGCACTGAGCGATATGCCGATCTGGCCGGTCAGGCCACTGTGCAGCAGTGCGGATTCCATCAGCCGGATCCACTGCTCCTGCGGCAGATCGAGCAGCTGCCGGTGGCAGGCCGCGTAGACCTCGTCGAGCACCTCCCGCTTGGCTGCGAGCGTGTGTTTGCGGGCCTGCAGACCCGCCTGCAGCTTTTCGGCGGACCGGGTTTCGGCCGCCTGCCGCTCGGCCCTGGCGGCGATCTGCGCCGCCTGTTCCCTGGCGCGCGCCAGCACGCTGTCCCGCAGCGCCTGCGCCTCCCGCTCGCCGTTTTCCCGGATTGCCTGGACTTCCCGGGCCGCCTTTTCCTCGATTTTTTGCAGTACGGTATCGACACTCATGGGATTTCTCTCCTTCCGGAATGCGGCGATGCGCCTTTCAGCCGACGGTGATCCCGAACTGGATGAGCAGGAAGGAGACGAGCAGCGCCAGGATCGCGTACGTCTCGACAACGGCGGTCAGGGTAATCCCTTTGGCCAGTGAATCCGTCTGCCGCGCCATCATGTGAATGGAGGCGGCGGCCGCTTTTCCCTGCAGGATGCCAGAGGTCAGGCCCACCAGCCCGCACGGCAGCGCTGCGAACAGCAGCGCCCAGCCCTGTGCGACCGTCGGTTCCACCACGCCGCCGAAGACATTCAGCTTCAGCATGATGACCACCGCAATCAGGAACCCGTAGATCCCCTGGGTACCCGGCAGCGCCTCGAGCACCACCAGCTTGCCGAACAGCTCCGGTTTTTCCGAGAGGACCCCCGCGCCCGCGCGTGCCGCGTACGATACGCCGAGAGACGAACCCGTTCCCGAGAGCAGCACACACAGCGCCGCGCCGCAAATTGCAATGACAAGACCATTCATACGTTTTTCCTCCCATGTGTTATTTGTGTGGCACCAGGTCGATATACTGTGTACGCAGGGCAAGCGGGCGGAAGGGCCTGCCGCCCCCGTCATAGAACTTGCCGAAGAACTCGATATATTGCAGCCGGCTGTCGTGGACATACGCGGACAGCAGGCCCATCGCGAGATTGAACGTGTGTCCGACCACATAGATCAGGATGGCGAACGGGAAGGTCCACACCGAGCCCTGCGCCATGCCGGCGAGCAGGTTCATCACCATCGCGACCACGCCGGAGGACAGGCACAGCGCAAAAATGCGGGAATAGGAGAGAATATCGCCCATAAAACCGGTGATGTTATAGAGCCCCAGCAAGCCGCCCGTCACCTTGCCGATCCCTTTTTTGTGGCGGCCGGCCGTGAACAGGATGGTGCCCGCACCGAGGACGGAGAGGACAATGCCGACCGGACGGAACACGAAGAGCAGCACCAGTCCCACGATGAGCACCATCCAGGACAGCTGATCGAAGATCGCGTCCCATACGCGCCCGTCCCGGATGTCCCGCACCATGTGGAGGATCATGCCGCTGAAGATGTGCAGCACCCCTATCCCGAGAGCAAGGACCAGCATGGGGAGCGGCTGGTTGAGCGGGGAGATGACCGGATGGAATTCCACGCCGAAATAGCTGCCGAACAGCACGCCGCACAGCATGGTGGTGAATCCGGAATAAAAGAAGATGTTGATGAGTTTTAAAAAGTCACCTTTGGGTTTTAGCAGCTTTTTAAAAAGCAGGGTGCCGAGCACCAGCACCGCGCCATAGCCGACGTCCCCCATCATCATGCCGAAGATGAGCCAGTACCACGGCGCCATCACCGGGTTGGGATCCACGTCGTCCCGGCCGGGGGTGGAGAACATGTCCGTAATGGGCTCAAACTGCCGCACAAACCGGTTGTTCTGCGTCGCGACCGGCGGATCGTCTTGCGGCCCCGGGTCGCGCAGCTCGAACACATACGCGTCCGTGACCCGCCGGACGGCCTGTTCCACCCGGTCGGTGCGGTCGGACCGCACCCATCCCTCCAGGCAGACCGTCTCCACCGTCCGGATCAGCGGCGTGGCCTCCCGCTGCGCGGCGGCCCGCGCCTGCTCGAGCAGCAGCTCGGCCTTGTCCGCATCTGCGGCGAGCTCCCGCAGCGCCGTTTCGCTGTCCGAGAGGAGGCGGGTCTGCTCCTCTTCGCGGTGCGTGAGCAGGTCATACCGATCGCGGATCCGACCGGAGGACACCGGCAGCGCCGTCTGGGAGAATTCCAGCTCTTTGGCCAGATCAAGCAGCGGCTGTTCCTCCTCGGCGGCCGCAATCAGGATCGCGGCCGTATCGGTCCCGGCGGTGTCCAGCAGCTGCAGCTCGCCTCCCGCGTCCCGGATCCGGCGCTGCGCCTCTCTGATAAGGCGGGTCGGGACAAGGCCGGGGACCAGCACAGTATAGGCGGTGCGGCCGACCCGCTCGACGGGGACCTCCAACGGCAGCCAGGGCCGCAGTGCCTCTCTTTCGGCGAGGCAGGCTGCGAGCTCCGTCTCCGCCTGCGCGCGTTTGGCGAGTGCCTCTTCCATCCGTTCCCGCAGGGCAATCGCCTCGTCCTGCCGGCGCAGAAAATCGTCAGAGTCCACCGCCGGGCGGGCGGGGAACAGGCCGCTTTTCTCCCGATAGGGCTTGAGCTGTCTCAGCAGCGCCTCCATCTCCTGCTGCAAGCCGGCGGCTTCCGTCTCCGCCGGGGAGGCGGCCGGATCATCCGACAGGGGCATCAGCTCCCCGCACTGCTGCAGGGAGAGCAGAAGCGCCTCTCGCTCCTCCTTCAGGCAGAGGATGACCGCCTTCTTCATCGGCACAATCATGGGGCGACTCCTTTGCTCAGGATACGCCCCAGCAGCTGCCGGGCGATCTCATCCACCCGCGCCCGCGCGGCGCCCTGCATCCGCTCGTCCTGCTGCGCCGCCTGCCGCAGCCTCTCCTCGCTCTCGGCGCGCGCCTCCTCTGTCGCCTGCCGCAGCCGGCGCTCCGCCTGCAAACGGGCGTCTGTGAGGATCTGATCCGCCTGCTGCCGCGCCTGCTGTTCTGCCTGTGCCATCTGCTGCCGCGCCTGCTGCGCCGCCGCTTCTTTTTGAACGGCTGCTTTTCCCTCCGCCTCCTGAATGGTCTCGAGAAGCGCCATGCACGACCACCTCCGACTGGTATACGCTTCCAGGTACAACACAATTTGTTTTAGTATACCACGTTTTATTTTAAATGAAAAGAGATAATTGCCAGTTTATTTCAAAAGTGGCCAAGTTGACAAAAGTGCAACCAAAAGCGCCCGGGGCTGCCTGCCAAAACAGACAACTCCGGGCATTGAAGAACGGCGGTGGCCCCGATTCCGGGCAACGGAGGAGCGGTGCCCGATCGTCGCAGGGAGGCGCATACCCCGATCGTCGCAGGGAGGCGCATACTCTCAGGCGCATACTCTCGTGACGGCGGGCGCGGCAGGCGCCTGTCGTGTGGGGAGGCGCCGTGTGGGGAGGCGCCGGGCTCAGATCGCTTTTTCCAGTTCGGTCAGATGGACCAGAAAGTGGTTGCTGTACTGCTGTTCCCGTGCAAGCAGCGGGGCTCCCCGGTCCAGGTGGGCCTTCATACGGGTGGGAAAATATTCGTCGTCCGTCAGATGGCGTCCCTCCTGCATCTCCACCAGACATTTAAAGAGGCAGTCGTCCTCTCCGACCAACGTGTACCGGTTCAGCTCTTTTCCCAGACTGTCGGTCAGCAGATCGGCCTCCTGCAGCGGACCCTGACGGAGAGACAGGGCGACAGCCAGGCGTGCCAGCGTGAACCAGGGGAGGTTCTCACTCGCCTCCATCTGGTTGATCAGACGCTCCGTCTCCATGGAAGTTTTCAGCTTATATCCCATGACTACACCTCGAAATACCGGTCCTTGAGGACCCGGGTCTGTTGGTTTTCCCCATATTCGAGCAGATAGGTGTGGGCGATCTGATCCTCCAAAAATGCCAGGTGCTGTCTTCCCAGCTCCTCGTTGGTGGAGAGCACAAACAGCTGGCCGGGCAGCTCACTGAAAAAGTACCGGGTGATATTGGCCCGGTGCTCGGTATCAATCCGCGCGAACGGGGTGTCGATGATGAAGGGCAGATCGTTTTTGCCCTGCCGCACGATGGCCCAGTACAGCGCCATCACCAGGATCTGTTTTTCCCCATTGGACAGCTGCGCGATGTCCATTTCCACCGGCAGATCCCACGCCTTTGCCTCTGCTGCCTGCAGGAGGAACGGGAGATCCCTCTCGTCCGTATGCAGAGCCTCCAGCAATTCGGCATAGGCGCGGGGATGCAGCCGTTCCCTCAGTGCCGCTGCGCCGTGCGTCTGCATGAGCTCCAACAGGGACGCCTTTTGTATGGACTGGCGACGAAGCAGATGCAGTTGAAATCCGCTGTCGATCTCGATCGCCTCAAAAAAGTCCTCTTTTCGGAGCAACTGGCGAAATTTGCGGTTCACATCCCTCTCAATCTGCCGCACCAGGTGATCGTACAATTCCTTCTGCAGATCCTCCACCAGCAGGCAGATCCGTCCGGAGAGCGAGGCGGCTGACCGCTTTTTCAGCACCGCCTCCGCCTCCTTTTTGGAGGCCTGCAGTACCCGTTCCCCCTCGCGGATCTCCGCGGTGAGCCGGCCAAGGTCCTTCTCGGCCTCGCCGATCTCCCGCTTGAGAGACTCCTCCTGTTGCTGGAATTCCGCCTTTTGGCGCAGATAGTCCTCCAACCGGTCAATGGAGCTGTTTTCCGCCTGCTCTTTCAGGGCTTTGCCCTTTGTCTGGGAGGATTGCAGCAGTTCATCGATCTCCCGCAGACGGGAAATCGATGATTGCCGGACTTTGCGGACAAAGGTCCTGACAAACGCCTGGTCGTCTGTCGACAGCTGTAGGATTGGCTCCAGAGACTCCGAGAGAGGGTTCTCCATCTGCCGGGAGACATATTCGAGCACACGCCGGCTGTCCTCCCGGGCGTGCGGGGTCCCCAGCTGCCGGATCGCTTCATACAGGGCATGGGAAAACGCCTCCCCCCGGAGGGTGTCGAGCAGCATCCGGTGGGCCGCCTGTTCCTGTTCCCGCTGTAACTGCGACTCGATTTCCTCCAGCTGGTCGGACACCAGAAAGAAGGGGAGGATCGTCTCGGCAATCTCCCGTCGCTCATCATTCAGCCGCCGGCGGATGTCCTCCTCCTGCCGCTGGCTGGCCTGCAGCGCCTTCCATTCTTCCAGTGAGATACCGCCCTGCTGCCGGTACTCCTGATCGAGCGCCTCTGACTGGATGTGCGTATCTTCTCTTTGCAGCTCCAGATCTTTCAGCCGGCCTTCGAGCGCGGCCTTTTGCCGCTGCAGGCTGTCCATCTCCTCCTGATGCTTCCAGTAGTCCTGCAACGGCCGGTCGTCCGGGTTGTCCCGTCTGTTCAACAGACGCCGGACGCTGTCGTGCAGAATTTCAAACGTGTCGTTGCCGCTGAGGACCATAATCGCGTTTTTAAGGTGGTTTTCCCGTGAGAGGAGAAAATACGCCGCCATCTTCTCCCCGTCAAAAAAGTACAGGCGAAGCAGATCGGGCGGAATCAGGTGCAGCAGGTAGTTTTGAAACCGGATGGTCTCCTCTGCGTCCAGCTCGCGGCCGTCCTCGCATACCGTCAGGGTCTCCTGCAGCGACTCCTGCTCCCAACTCCACTCGCGCCGGACCGTGTATCGGAACTCGTCCGGCCCGGTCTGCTCGGAAAAACGGATCTCCACATAGGCACCGGCTTTGCGATCCAGCTTGACCTGGTTGTTTATCAATTGAAAGATCTCTCTCAGATATCGTTTGCCGGCCAGGCGGAACCCAAAGGCATGGTGCCCATACAGGCACACCTGCATGGCGGTGAACAGGGTGGTTTTGCCCGCCCCGTTTTTGCCCCCGATCACGACAATCCGCCGGCGCGGGTCGTCTGACGACACGTCAAACGCACAGTCCCCCCGATAGGGGCCAAAATTACAGACGGCGATCCGGCTGATTCTCACCCGGGAGCTCCCCCCTTATATACTCAAAATGCAGCCAGCCCTGATTGATCAGCCGTTCCACTTCCTTGATCGTGACAGAGGAGCGGGTGAAAAATTTGGTGTTGTCCACGGTTGTCATCAGCTGCGACATCAGATCGAAGGGCACATCGTACCGGTCGGCCAGGCGCCGGATCAGCGAGAGCTCCTCCTCGGAATACTTGGCGCGCTTCACCGCGTCCCACGGCAACCGCTTCCCTTTTGCCTGATAATACAGATCCACCAGCGCCCGACGGGACAGATCCCCCTCCAGGTCCCACAGCCGGTCGATCTCCTTCAGCTCGTCCAGGGAGATCAGTTCAAATCCGGTCTCCTCCTCCAGCGCGAGCAGACGGGAGGGGATTTCCTGCCGTTTTTCCATCGTAAACGGCCCCAGGCCGTAGGTGCCGTCCGGCATCAGGTATACGGTGCCGTTGCGGCGCTTTTTGTCCCGCGCGTCGGGGTTGTCCCGGATGGAGACCAGCCAGTCGCGGAAGTCCCGCAGCGGACGCAGCTCCTTTGCCCCATGATCGATAAAATTCTTCAGCGATTTGTCCTCTTTGACCATCGTGCAGCACCAGCAGCCAAACCGGGAGTGGCCCGTCACCGGGATCCGGTCCTTGTCCACCTCGCCCACCACACTCTGTTCCTCGCCCATGGGTTCCCCCTGGTAGAGGTTGAACAGATAATGGTTGTCCGTGCCCCAGGCGCTCTTTCCGTCGCCCCGCAGCAGGTATTCCCACACATTCTCGTTTTTGATGTCCGACAGCGGGCGATAGACGTACGCCTGCGGGATGGAGGGATGGGGGCTGAGGATCTTTCCCTCAATCTCCCGCGACGTGATGGCCTTGGCCCGCGAAACGCTCTCGGCTTTCCGCACCCCGAGCAGAATGACGATCTCCCCGTTTTTCTGGATGGTCTCATAGGTGAACTTGTTGGAGGGGGCGATCTTCAGCCGCTCGGTACACCAGCGGAATCCCGGGGGTTCCGGCGTCGGGTACCCCCGTCCGATCACCATGCTCCAAAAGGACTGCCGGGGATCCGGATAGATGATATGCGCCTCTACATGGAGGCGCTGCGCCTCGCTGGCCTCGTTGATCGCCGCACTCATCCGGTGCATATACGACCGGATGATGGGGTTTTCCACCCCGGTGTCCGAGGTGACGATATAGACCTTTTTGGTTCTCTCAAACGGCTGCAGCGTCTGCAACATCTCAAACACCAGCTGGCACAGCAGCGTTGAGTCCTTGCCGCCGCTGAAGCCGATCATCCAGGGGCGTTGGTCGTGCAGATAGACGAGCCGCATCTCGTCGAGAATATTCTGGTACGCCTGCGCACTCTCTGTATTCATATTGAATTCTCCCCGTCAAAGGCGTGTTCGCGCTCCGCTTCCTCCGCCGTCAGCGCCAACCCCAATTGCCCTTTGATCGCGATACAGGTCAGCAGCGCGGCGGCTTCGCTGTTGATGATCTTGCCGTTCTCCCGGATCGTCCGCCTCTGCCACAGGGCAGAGCCACGGGACCAGTCGATCCGGTCCATCCGTTCGAGTGCCCGGGAAATGGAAATATCCGGGTGATCCCACAGATACCCTCCCAGATATCCCAACGCCTGGATACACACCGATTGGGTGACGATATAGTTCTCCCGCAGGCTGATCTTGTTGATCTCCCGCCGGACCAGCTCATTCCACAGTGCCATGTGCTCCACCACACCGGTCCAATACGTCAGCAAAAACTGCTCTGCCGTGGGGTCACAGATGTGTTTCCGGAGAATTTTCCGGTTGGCATGGTAAAAGGTATTCAGTGTAAACAGGCTGGAGGAATACTTTCCCAGGATATCCTTTTCCTTGTCCGTATAGGTGTTGAAAAAGGGGATCTGCGCGATCACCCGCCGCGTGGCGACCGCGAGCGGATCCCGTGAGTCGTACAGTTCCGCGATCGAGTTCGACGTCTTGACAGCATGCTTGTTCAGGTCGGTGAACATCTGCTGGCTGCGCGAAAGCCCCCGGTCCTCATACAGCACGATGGAGATGGTCTCCCGCCCCAGGGTGGGATCTTCCTCCAGAGCCGCCAGAATGGCCGCCTTCCGGTGCTGCCCGTCGACAATCAGAAACCGCGCGTTCAGATCCACTTCCAACAGGCCGGTGTCCACGGCAGCGTCCGCAACGAACCGGTATTCCCCGTCGATGGCGGCCGCCAGCGCCGAAAACACATAGGTGTCCCGGTTGTCCAGCATATACCGCTTGATGACCGGAATGCGGGACGTGTTCAGCTTCCGCTGCGCCCGGTATTCCGGCAGGACAAACTCGTCGTCGTTGACAAACAGCCTGGCCAGCAGACACAGCGGGACCATGGCAATATAGTAGTCCCGGCGGGCCTGCCTTCCTCTGACAGCCGGAAAGCGATAGGCAAAATCCACGGCGTCCTCCCTGAAACCATGATACTGTCAGTATATACTTAAGTATATATTTTGTCAATAAAGGAATATTTTTGACGAGAGGACTTTTGCGCAGACAAAACAGGGGACGCAGCCCGAGGCTGCGTCCCCTGTCTGGCACCCCCTACCAGAATCGAACTGATAATTGTCCCTTAGGAGGGGACCGTTATATCCATTTAACTAAGGGGGCCTGTACGGAGGAAAATGGGCTAGGAGAGCGGCGATCGGGGCAGGGGACAACACACAAATGTCTGCCGGCGCGCAGCCAGGGCAGTAGCGCAGTTTTGTGCGGCGATTTCGCTGGCAAACAGGGAAAACACCGCGGAACCACTGCCGGTCATCGCGCTGCCGAGCGGGGAAAAGGCCGCCATTTCCCGCCGGATCTCAGACACCGCCGGCAGGGAGAGCACCTGCTCAAAGACGTTGCACAGCAGCGAGCCGGCCAGCGCCGGATCCCCTTTCCCCAACGCCTCTATCATACGCGTTTCCGCCGGCCGTGTCAAGGGCATGGCGGTCGTATCGATTGCCGCATATGCGGCCTGGGTTGACACGCCGACCGGCGGCTTGGCGATGACGATCCACACGTCCCGCAGGGGCGGCAGGGGAGCAAGCTGTTCCCCGATCCCGGTCGCCAGCGCCGCCCCGCCTTCTATACAAAAGGGGACATCCGCACCCACGCGCGCGCCGATCTCACACAGCGCCCGGGCGGAAAGCCCCGCGCCAAACAGCCGGTTCAGCCCCCGGAGCACCGCCGCCGCGTCTGCGCTCCCGCCGGCGAGCCCCGCCTGCTGCGGGATGCGTTTGGTCACGTGAATGGATACGCCCGGGCAGGGGAGGCGGGTGGCCTCCAGAAAGCACATGGCGGCTTTGTGACAACTGTTGCTGCCGTCCGCCGGCAGGGAGGGATCGGACAGGCTCAGCCGGATCCCGCCGCCGTCGGTGCGGCTCAGCGCCACCTCGTCGCACAGATCGACCGCCTGCATCACGGTGCGGATCTCATGATATCCATCCGCCCGCCTGCCGACGACGTCCAGGGTGAGGTTGAGTTTTGCAGGCGCACGTTCGATCAGCATACGGTCTCCTCCCGTCAGCGAAACTGCCGGAGAAATTCCTCCAGCCGCTGCATGGCTTGGCGGATGTGCTTGAGGGAATAGCAGTACGAGATGCGCACAAACCCCTCCCCACACGCGCCAAATGCCGTACCCGGCACGACGGCCACCCGCTGTTCATGGAGCAGCCGGTCGCAGAACTCCTCCGAGCTCAGGCCGGTGATGGCGATGGAGGGAAACACATAAAAGGCACCCTCCGGCTCAAAACAGGTCAGCCCCATCCGGTTGAGCGCGTCGGTGATAAAGCACCGGCGGGTATCGTATTCCCCGCGCATCTGCTCCACATCATCGTCCCCGTTTTGCATGGCCTCGATGGCGGCGTATTGCGCGGTGGTCGGCGCGCACATGATGCCGTACTGGTGCAGTTTGAGCATCTGTGAGAGAATCGGAGCGGGCCCGCAGGCATAGCCGAGCCGCCATCCGGTCATGGCGTAGGACTTGGAAAACCCGTTGACAAGCAGTGTGCGCTCCTGCATGCCGGGTATCGAGGCAAAGCTCACGTGGCGCTCTTTCCCGTAGGTCAGCTCGCCGTATATCTCGTCCGACAACACCAGGATGCTTGTCCCGCGCAGCACGTCGGCGATTTCCTCCAGATGCTTCCGGCGGAGCACGGCGCCCGTCGGGTTGTTCGGGAAGGGGAGCACCAGCAGCTTGGTCCTGGGGGTGATGGCCTTTCGCACGGCCTCGGCGGTCAGGCGGAACCCGTCTTCTGCGCGGGTGACGAGCGGCACCGGCACCCCGCCGGCCATGGTGGTGAGCGGCGCATAGCACACAAAGCTCGGCATCGGGATGAGCACCTCGTCGCCCGGAGAGAGCACCGTGCGAAAGCACAGATCGATCGCTTCACTTCCCCCAACGGTCACGACCACCTCGTGCTGCGGATCGTAGGTGATCCCAAACCGGCGCTGTATGTATGCGCTGATCGACTGCCGCAGCTGGGAAAAACCCGCGTTCGGGGAATACCAGGTCTTGCCCTGCTCGAGCGTCTCGATGCCCGCCTGCCGGATATGCCAGGGGGTGGAGAAGTCCGGCTCACCGATCGTGAGGGTGATGACGTCCTCCATCTCGTTTGCCATATCGAAAAACCGGCGAATCCCGGACGGCGGCAGGGAGGACAACACCGGGTTGACTATAGAATCGTAGTTCATGAGACTCATTTGGCCCCTCTCTCGTCTTTTTCCTCGCCCAAAAACAGCACGTTGTTCTCCTTGTACCGCCGCAGTACGAAATGGGTGGCTGTCGAGATGACCGAGTCCAGGGTGGACAGGCGTTTGGCCACGAACATGGCGACCTCTTTAAACGTGCGGCCGCTGACAAAGATGGCAAAATCGTACCCGCCCGACATGAGATAGATGCTCTCCACCTCGTCGAACCGCATGATGGTCTCGGCCAGCTTTTCAAATCCGTAGTCGCGCTTGGGAGTCACGCGCAACTCGATGATCGCGGTGACGTATTCCCGGTCGGTGCGATCCCAGTCGATCACCGCCTTATACGCCCGGATCACGCCCGCGCGCTCCCAGGCAGTGATCTGGTGTTGCACCTCCTGTTCGGTACAGCCCAGCATGACCGCCAGCTCCGCATTGGTCATGCGCGCATTGGTGTCGAGCAGTTTCAGCAGTCTGTCCATACACGCTCTCCTCCTGTATCTATTGGTTTTCTTCGCGGTGAAACCCTTCGCCCAGCACCTGTTCGGTCGGGACGACGATGGTGAAGGCGTCGGGATCAAATTCCTTAATCAGCTGTCTGAGTTCATATACCTCCGATGGCCGCACGGCGCACAGCAGCACCTGCCGTGCCTGTTTCGTGTATGCGCCGGATGCCTGCAGCATGGTGACGCCGCGCTCCATACGGGTGTTGATCGCCTCGGCAGTCTCCCGCTCCTTATGCGTGACGATGAGCAACATCCGTCCGGCGTTGCCGCCGTAGAGGATCGCGTCCATCACCCGGGAGGTCACAAAGATCAGGATGGTGGCGTACAGGGCGCTTTCGAGCTGCCGATACACGAGGATCGACGCGCCTACCACCAGCGCGTCTACCACGAGCAGCAGCCGGCCGACAGAGATGTACGGGAACCGTTTCTCGAGCAGACGGGCGATCACCTCACTGCCACCGGTCGTCGCCCCGCGGGCGAAAATAATTCCGAGCCCCGCGCCCATCAGCACGCCGCCGAACACCGCCGCGAGGATTTTACCGCCCGCGTCGGCCGCCACAAAGGGCTGGACAAACGGCAGCAGGCCCATCCCATCGATGAGCAGGGAGGAGAGCACCGTGACAACGGCGGTGCGGATCGCGAACCCATGTCCGATCCGCCACCAGGCGAGAAGCAGCAGGGGGATGTTGATCAGCAGGATCAGCAGGCCGATCGGCGCCTGCGGCAATCCGTAGTGGATCAGCATGGCAATACCGGTGACACCGCCCGGCACAAAGTCGTTCGAGGCGGTGAACAGATTGACCGACAGCCCATACAGCACGCTTCCGAGCAGATAGGCCCCGCTGTCCAGCAGGAGCTGACCCGCTTTCGTATCCGTCCACCCCAGCCACTTTTTCTTATTCATCCTCGCTGCTCACACCTTTCGCATCCATCACAAACCGGAGCCTGTGTCCTCCATGCTATGTGCAAACAACGCCCGCAACCGGTCGATGTCTCCGCGCAGATATATGTATCCGAACAGCGCCTCGAGCGCGGTTGCGCTGTGGTAGTCCGGGTCGGTACGCGCCGTGTGGGCGTTGCGCCCACGCCGGAACACGGCCAGTTCCTCCTCGCTCAACAGCGGCAGAATCCGCTTTGCCGCCTGTGCCTGCGCCTCTGCGCGCACGAGCGAGACCGAGAGCCTGTGCAGCGCGCCGGCGGGCCGGTTGGCCTCACACACGAGCTTCTCCCGCACCATCAGCTCGTACACCCCGTCCCCAATGAACGCGAGCGTCTGCGGGCTGAGCACGCGCGGGTCGACCGCCTCCGGGTACAGCCGGTTTCCGTCCGCCCCGTCACCGGACAAATGTGAATTCAAAATCATAGATACTCACCGTGTCGCCGTCCTCTATACCGGCCTGTTCGAGCGCGTCGATCACGCCGGTCGAGCGGAGTACCCGCTCGAAATATTGCAGGCTTTCGTAGTCGTTGAAATTGACCGATCCCATCAGGCGCAGCAGCCACTTACCCGCTACAAAGAACACGCCGTCGTGGTTCTCGATCCTCACCGAGCGGTCGGCAAGCGCGGCCTCGTCGAATGCGGGAGGCGGCTGCGCCTCGAACTCCCGTATGGGAGGCAGGGTTTGCAGCCGGGCCGCGCAGTATTTCACGAGCGCGTCGGTACCGTGCGCAATCGCGGCCATCAGCGGGAAATAGGGGAGGCCCCGCTCCTCCATCGCCCGTGCAAAGGATTGCAGCTGCTCGTCGGTCGCGAGGTCGCACTTGTTGCCCGCCACGACCATCGGCCGCTCGGCGAGCGCCGGGCTGTACGCCGCCAGCTCCCGGTTGATCGTCTCGAAATCCCGCAGCGGATCACGCCC
>DXWE01000025.1:0-616 GCA_019417045.1 Oscillospiraceae bacterium | reverse complement strand
ACATCCACCACGTGCACGAGCAGCCGGCACCGCTCCACATGGCGCAGGAATTCGTGGCCAAGCCCCACGCCCTCTCCCGCGCCCTCGATCACGCCGGGGATATCCGCCATCACGAACGACGCGCCCTCCTCCACCCGCACCACCCCGAGCACCGGGATGAGGGTGGTGAACGGATAGTTGGCAATTTCGGGCTTGGCCTCGCTGACCACCGAGATCAGGGTGGATTTCCCGACATTCGGATACCCGATCAGCCCCACGTCCGCCAGCAGCTTCAGCTCGAGCCGCAGCTCATATCGCTCGCCCGGTACGCCGGGCTTGGCAAACCGCGGCACCTGCCGGGTGGGAGTGGCAAAATGGGCGTTGCCCCACCCGCCGCGGCCGCCCCTCGCCGCCACAAACGGCTCGTCGCCCGACATGTCGGCCATCAGCCGGCCGGTGGCGTTGTCAAAAATCAGCGTGCCGCGCGGCACCGGGATCACACAGTCGGCGCCGCTCTTGCCGCTGCTGCGTTTGCCGCCGCCGTTTTGCCCGTTCTCCGCCGCAAATTTGCGTTTATATCGGAAGTCGGACAGCGTGTTGGATCCGGTCTGCACCACAAAGACGACGTCGCCGCCGC
>DXWE01000249.1 GCA_019417045.1 Oscillospiraceae bacterium | reverse complement strand
GCCGCGCCCGCTTTGCGGAGCGTCACTAGAGAGCCGTAGACAGGGAGTCAACCTCAGGCGGGATGCCGCGCCCGCTTTGCGGAGCGGACGGCGCGGCTGTGTGGGAGAGTATAGGAGGAAACAGGAATGAGACAAAGACAGGGATCCTTCGGCCGGGGGGCCAGGGCGGCCGGCTGGCTGCTCGCCGCAGCACTGCTGTTGGGGGTCGGCGGCTGCCAGATGGGGCCGGGGACGTCGGGCACGTCCAGCGGGCCGGAGAGCACGACCCCCACGACAGAGGCGCCGCCGCCGGAGGCCTTTAACCCGCTGACCGGGCTGTATGACATGCCGGTCGGCGGCAGCAGCCGCCCGATCGGCATCATGATCGGCAACAATGCGAAGTCCCGCCCGCAGATCGGGATCGAGCAGGCGGACCTCTATATCGAGGGGGAGACCGAGGGCGGGATCACCCGGATCCTGGCGGTGTTCTCCTGCGTCGACCACGTGCCGGACACGGTCGGCCCGGTGCGCAGCGCGCGCTCCCCGTTCGTCACGCTCGCGCAGGCGCTGGACCTCGTCTACTGCCACGCCGGCGGCAGCGCGCCCGCGCTCGAGACCCTGGGGCGCATCGATATCGCGACGGTCAACGGGCTTGTGTATGACGGCACGACCTACTGGCGCGACCCGCAGCTGCGGGAGGAGAAGGGATACGAGTACAGCCTGATGACCGGGCGGGACAAGCTCGAGGAACGTGTCACCGAGCTTCAGTACCGCACCTACAGCAACGCGCCCGCGCCGTTCGCCTTTGGCGATAAGACCGGCGCCGGGGCCGGCAGCCGGGTACAGATCGACGTCAGCGGCGCCGAGACGATCCATTTCCGCTATGACGGGGAGGGGACCTACACCAAATACGTCGGCGGGTTTGAAGACGGCGAAATGCACGTGACCGCGGACGGCACGCCGCTCACCGCCTCGAACGTCGTGGTGCTCTATGCGGACAAGTTCATGGAGAACGAGCTGACCTGCGATTTCGACCTGTCCAACGGGCACGGCCTGCTCGTCAGCGGCGGCACCAGCCGGGAGCTGCGCTACACCTGCTCCGCCTCCGGGCTGCTGCTCACCGAGACGGACGGCACCCCGTTGCAGATGGCGGCCGGCAAGACCTACCTCTGTTTTGTGAATTCCCGGCTGGAAGAAAATACGATTGTGGAGTAAAACGGCCCACAGGCAGGGGCCCCGTGCGGGGCCCCTGCCTTTTTCCGTCTGCAAGAGCAGGGTGGGAAGGCCGGGAGAGCCGAAGCGGGGCCGCCGGAGGCGGAGAGGGTGGCGCGAAAAGGCGTACGGGAGAGAA
>DXWE01000248.1 GCA_019417045.1 Oscillospiraceae bacterium | reverse complement strand
GTGTGGATCACCACGCCGCGCTCGTCACACGCCATGCCCGGCCGGACGGAATCCAGGTTCGAGAGCACCCAGTCGTGTTCCCCGGTGGTGATGATAAAGCCGCAGTATTCGCACTGACCGGCGCTCGTCACCTGCACCGGCGCGCCGCAGTGCGGGCAGGACACGGTGCTGTGGTTGCTCTTCGCCGCGTCGGTCTGTACCCCGGTCCTGCGCATAAAGGTGAGCAGATAATTCATATAGCAATCGCGGTCGCGGCTGCCCTTGAGCACCTGCCCGGTCTTTTCGTCCGCGATATAATCCACCATCCGCACCGCCAGGAACACCGTCAGGTATTCGTACTGGTTGTCGCGCTCATAGTGGTGCAGATACGCCTGGTTGACGTTGATGCGCTCGATATGATTGATACGGCCGAGGCGGATGTACTCCTGCAGCTGCGCCTGGTGCTGCTGGTAGAGCTCCTCCTTTTCAAACGGGCGGATCCGGGCCCAGTCGCGCGCCGTCCACGCCTGCTGCAGGGTGATGAAGACCTCTTTCACCCAGCTGAGGAACTGCTCCCTGCTGAAATTCGGGTCGATCTGCTGGAGCGCCCCCACAATCTGGTCGTCATGGTTGCCGGGCGTGGCCGGCAGCCGCCGCGAGACCCGGGGAGCGCCTGCACGCCGCCGCTTCTGGAGGAAGAACACCAGTGCCACGATCACGATGACCGCCACCACGCCGAACACGGTGCCGCCGGAGCCGCCTCCGGAGCCGCCGAAGATGAAGATCCCGCCGCCGACGTCGTCATCGTCCCAGCTGTCATAGTCGCCGCCGTAATTCCCACCGCCATAGTCGCCGCCGTAATCCCCGCCGCCGTAGTCGTTGTGGTTGCCCACGTCGAGCGGGCGGTAACGCGCAGCGGACACCGTCCCGGCGCAGAAGAGGCACACCAGCGCCGCAGCCAGCGCAAGGGCCAGCCATCGTCTCATAACACCACTCCTCCCTGAAAGCCCGGTTGCGCCCCCGATCCGCCCACCGCGGCGCGCGGCCGCTCCGGGGGTCGGAAAATCGGACTCCAACAATCAAATCATACTAAATTTCGACCGGGTTGGCAAGCAAAATTTTGAAATCCGGATTCCTTTTTCAGTCTATTGACAAAGGCGGCCGGGCATGCTATGTTGAACAGGGAAAACCGGCAGACAGCAAAGGGGGACTCAGGCTATGGACAATCTCTGGCACACGATCAGCCCCGCCCGGATCAAACCGGAGGATTTCATTGCGGTGACCGAAATCGAGAAGGGGTCGAAGAACAAATACGAGCTCGACAAGGAGACGGGCGCGCTCATCCTCGACCGGATCCTCTACACCTCCACCCATTACCCGGCGAACTACGGGTTCATCCCGCGCACCTATGCCGACGACGGCGACCCGCTCGACGTGCTGGTGCTGTGCA
>DXWE01000247.1 GCA_019417045.1 Oscillospiraceae bacterium | reverse complement strand
TCGGTAGACCGGCGCCGGGACCAGCCCGACCAGCAGCGGTTTCACCACATACGGCAGGGTATGAACCCGCAGGATCCCGAGCTCCTGGAATCCCCGGTACCTCACCCGCATCTCCTGCACCCGCCGGCGATAGGTCCGTTTTTGGTAGGAGGTCTCGTCCTCCCAGTACCACAGCAGCGGCTCCTGCAGGTTATAGCCCCGATACCCGTCCCGGTGCAGCCGCATGAACAGCTCATAGTCTTCGCACTGCCCCACCGCCTCGGAAACCCGGTATCCGCCCGCTCGCAGGAGCACCTCCCGGCGGAACATCACCGAGGGGTGGATATACGGGGAGTTGAACAGGAAATCGTCGGGCTGTGGGATCGGGGGCACCATTCTCATGCCCCACACCCCCCGCCTGTCCACCAGCGCGGCGCAGGAGCCCACCCAGTGGTACTGCGGGTGCGTCTGCAAAAACGCGACCTGTTTTTGAAGCCGGTCGGGCAGGGCGATATCGTCGTCGTCCATCCGGGCGAGATACCGCCCTGCCGCATGGCGGATACAGACGTTCAGCGCATGGGCCAGTCCCCGGTTTTGATCGCCGCGCAGGCAGCAGATCCGCGGGTCCTGCCTGCCCACCTCCCGGATGAGCTCTGCCCCAACGGCGGTGGATCCGTCGTCATAGAGCAGCAGTTCCCAGTCGGAAAACCGCTGCTGCCGGATGGATTCCACCGCCTGCCAGAGCCTTGTGCCGTTACCGGGGTTGTATACGCCCAGCAGAATACTGACTGTCCCCCTGTCTTTCATCGCCCGCCTGTTCAATCCTCCGGTCCACCTCCGTATAGATCCGCCGCATGGCAGCAATCGCATAGGTCTTCCCAAACGGCCGGACGGATTCGCGGCAACACGCCCGCATCTCCTCCCGCTGCCGGTCGGTCTGGCCCCGCAGCCGCTCGATCCCCCGTATGAACCCGTCCACATCGTCATACGGGCAGACAAACCCGTTTTTGCCGGGCCACATATACTCCCGGGTGCCGCGGTTGTCCGCCGCCAGTACCGGCACGCCCATGGCCAGCGCCTCCAGCCCCGCCATGCCGAGCCCCTCCCGCCGGGAGGGAAACGCCAGCGCATCCGCGCAGCCGAGAATGCGGGGGACGTCCCGGCAATACCCGTACAGCGTCACCACGTCCTTCAGACCCATCTCCACAATCCAGCGCGTTATCCGGTCCCGGTAAAATCCGTCCCCGCAGATGCCGTATCGGATAGAGGACAGATCCTGTCCCTGCCGCCGCATCCTGGAGAGGGCTTCCAGGATCACTTTGTGGTTCTTGTTTTCGTTCAGCTCCCCGACCGAGAGGAGAAAAAAGGCCTCCTGCGGGATTTTGAGCTCCTCCCGCCGCTGCCGCCGTTGCTCGTCCGACAGCGGACGGAACACATTCGTGTCCAGCCCCACCCCGGGAATCTTATAC